>JACNIZ010000213.1 GCA_014382805.1 Planctomycetota bacterium | reverse complement strand
TCGGCGACAGCTCCTCAATGGTGTACCGCGTGATCTTCGTGGTCTTCGTTTACCTGGGCGCGATCGCGTCTGCGAAGAACATCCTCAACTTCGGCGACCTGCTGATCTTCGGCATGGTGCTACCCAACATCATTGGTGTGGTGCTGCTATCCGGCAAGGTCAAACGGCACTTCGTTGAGTACTGGGCGATGTACAAGAACAACGAATTCCAGGTTTACAAGTAGGGTTCACAATCCCTCCTGACTAGCCAAGTCGGACGTAAAATTCACACCAAAAGGGGCTTAGGCATTCCTAAGCCCCTTTTTAATTGCCTATGCTAGAGCCGACCGGAAGTTTCGATTACATTTGTAGTTACAACTACAGACGTAAACGATAAGCTCCAGTCATGAGTAAATCCCCCAAAATCAGCGCTGCCGAGTGGCAGGTTATGGAGTTGGTTTGGCAAAAATACCCGACGTCGGCCGGAGAGCTGGCGCGGCTATTGTCACCCGATCAAGATTGGACTGAAGCGACGGTAAAAACGCTGCTTTCGCGACTGGTAAAAAAGGGCGCGCTCAAATTTACTCGCGAGGGCAAACGCTATTTGTATTCCCCCGCCGTCGCCCGCGAGGCTTGCGTGCGCTCCGAGGCCCAAAGCTTTGCCGACCGCGTTTTTGGCGGCAAGCCCAGCCCGATGCTGAGCTGGTTCGTGGAAGAAGCGCCGCTCACCGACGCCGAAATTGATGAACTGCAATCCTTGCTGCTGCGCAAGAAGCAGGCCAAAGGAGAGCAGTCATGAACGAGCTACTGCAAATTAGTTTTCAGGCCGGCGCGTTAGCCGCGTTGGTGTGGCTAACCGTGCAAGCACTAGGCCGATGGCTTTCACCGCGCGCCAGGTACACATTGTGGTTTTTGGTTTTAATTCGCCTCGTCCTCTGGACCCCGCTGACCGACCCGCTCGCCTTTGAGCGACCTGATTGGTGGACGTGGAACATTGATCCGGTGCCAGAGGAATCCATTGCAGAGTTAGATCTACCAATCTCTGCCGAAGTTGAAAATATTCCCGCCGACGTAGTGGCCAGCGCAGGCTTGATTCACATTCATTCCGCTAATAGCGGGAGCAATGATGCGACAACTAGCACGGTCGATGAAGCCCCACTTTCAACCCCACTGGAACCGAGCAATGCCCTGCCGAGCAACGAAGGGTCCGCAAGTAAATCCGAAAAGCGATCGGCACTCCCGCTAGCTAAAGTTCGTGCACAAATGACGTCGCCCGTCACCGATTCCAGCTCCAATCACTTGTGGCTATGGTTGTGGCTCGCGGGCACGGCGCTCATGCTCACCCGCGCATTCGGCAGTGAATGGAGTTTACGTCGCAAACTGAAAGCACATGCAAAACCCGCGCCCGATGACGCTCGACAACTTATTCAACGCAGCCAAAAACTGTTTTCGATCACCGCCACCGTTAGCGTCTTTGAAACTGATTTGGTTTCCTCGCCAGCCGCATACGGGCTGCTGAAACCAAAGATTCTGCTACCCATCGGCAGCTGGCAAGCGCTGACCTCAGAAGAACGCGAATTGGTGATTCTGCACGAATTGGCGCACTTAAAGCACAAAGATGCTTGGACCAATTGGCTGATGGCTCTACTGCAAGCCGCGCACTGGTTCAACCCGTTTATTTACTTGGCCTTCACCCGTTTGCGCGCCGAACGTGAAGTGGTTCGCGATTGCGAAGCCCTTCAAGCGCGCCCGGGCGTTGAGCCAACTCAGTACGCGGCCACCATTTTGAAAATGCTGCCGCGCACGCCGTCGCAAGTCCATCGCTCCTCACTGTCTGCCATGGTTTCAGACCGAAACACCACACGAAAACGAATCACGATGATCATGAAAAACCAAACTTTCAAGAAGCCTCATTTACTGCTCGGGGCGACCTGCTTTGCGTTGCTCGGCTGGGCAGGCCTGACTAGCGCAAACGTCGGCGTCACTAGCGATACCAGTCCTGAAAACAATCAGCAAGTCGCCAAACCAGCGTCCACCAATGCACCGCTAGCCATCCGCGTCACCAGGCAAAACCCGGAACCGGAATGGCGTCAGAAAATCCTTGCAAAATTGGATCAGATGGTCGAATGGCAAGCAGATTCCGACGATATGGGTTCGTGGGCTGAATGGATCACCGCAACCACCGACCTCAAAATCGCGATAGACCCCGATGTCGAGTTTGAGCATTTCCCAATTGCTGCCTTGCCACACCCTGTTTCCGTCGGCAGCGCATTAGATTTGGTGTGCTGGCAGTTATCGGTGACCTGGGATTTGCTTCCCAGCGGCATCCTTATTCACGCCGACTCCGAATCGCGGGCACCAATGGATTTGCGCTTTTACGACGTGCGTCCGCTGGTCCAAGGAGATGGCGAACGAGCGGACAGACTGATGGATATCGTGCAAGAAGTGAAGCCCAACATGGACGTGTGGCGTGAGGGTTCTGAATTTCGGTATTGGGACGGCCAACTCTTGGTCAAGCAAAGCGATGACATCCACCGCTTGATTGCGCAGTCGCTGAATTTGCTGCTCAGCGGCGAAAGCCCACCTATTGAAGGGCCGTCGCCTCAATTGAGGGCAGCGTTGAAGCAACCCGTTCAGGTAAAGGATGGGGAATATGCCCTGAGCCAGCTGGCGGAGCAATTTACCGCTCAAACAGGTGCGCCGATTTTGATACATGGTCAATCCATAGATGATGACATCGTATTGGAAATCAAGGGCGCCCCGCTTGAGCAAGTTTTGCAGGAGATGGCGCATTCAATGGAATTGCGCTACCAAATTTGGAATGGCGCGATTTGCATGGGCAGGCACTTGCCGACTCAGCAGCGTTCGTATGAAGTTGGCGATTTGGTTGAACCAAGCAAGGAACGAATCAAGTTAATGCTAGATGAGATCCGCAGTCAAGTTGAAGCTGAATCTGGAAAGTCCAACCAGAATTGGATCGACGAATCGATCCAGGAATGGATTGACGAGTCGACTCAAGAATTGCGCTGGGAAAAAGTAAGCGAATTGGAGGACTTGATGTACAGCGTAGTCGACACCATGACTTGGGAAGAATTCGAAGGCGTGCGCCTTACCTTTTGGGACGACCGCATGATTGTGAATCAAATTTCGTCTACCCATGAGTTGATCGAAACCTTTTTATCGGCGGCACGGCGTGCCACACAGTGATTAGCGAATAGCCGAACATCGGCGGTGCCCCTTCACCTGGCAGTGGAGGGGCATTTTTGGGTTAGAGTGCAGGATGCTCGGATTCCTTTTTGCCACTGTTGCAGCCTTCGCCACTCCGCAGCTCGAAGTGGCCCCAGTTTTTTCGGACCACATGGTGCTGCAGCGGGATCAACCGGTCGTTTTGTGGGGCCCTGCGGCAGCTGGCGCTGAGGTAGTAGTTGCATGGAAGGGCTTGCGAGTAAGCAGCAATGCCGACGACTCCGGTGCATGGCGCTTGGTCATGCCGGCGCTGCCTGCAAATGCCGACGGCCAAACCTTCCGATTGCATAGCGGTGAGCAAACGGTTGAGCTCAATGACATCTTGACTGGCGACGTCTGGATTTGTGCCGGGCAATCCAATATGGATTCCCACTTGCACGCGATCGCGATGCAGTGGCGGCATGGGAACAGGCCGAACAACCTCAGATTCGGTTTTTTAATGCCCAATACACCGCGACAGGTGCTGGTGGCGCATCGGAGCCGTCGGCGCGAGTCATGTGGGCGATAACTTCATGAATGCTAGCGAGACCGCGGTAGCCGAGCTTAGCGACGGCCGCCTGTATTTGAACACCAGAGATCAGCAGGGATCAAGCAAAAGTACGCGCGCGCATACCTGGAGTTTGGACGGCGGTGAAAGCTTGGCAATCCGTAGCAGTAGCAACGGTGGTGTAACTTGGTAAGAAGCCCTGCTCATCGATCCCGGACCGGCGGCCTATTCGGATTTGGTGCACCTCGACGCAAATTCTTTCGGCGTGTTATATGAGCCGAATGCATCGCGCAGCATCCGCTTCGTGCCGTTTCAGCTCAACCACTGCCAGCAGTAGTACTGCATGCGCGGCAAGTGAAACGGTCCTTTCCAATGATTGCCTTTGAGATCACTGGATCGAGTGCCGTCGCGGTGCAAATAGCCAAACCACTCGCCGTGCACAGGGTCGGCGAAATGTTTGTGCGCCCACTCGTGGGTCTGCAAATAGCGCTCGGCAAAGCGCGGCTGGTCGGTCAGCAAATACGCCAACAAATTGGCCAGGATAGCTTCGTTATGCGGCCACCAAAACTTCATGTCGTGCCAGTATTCAGTCACCGGCTTGCCATGCACGTCGCAAAAATACAAGATGCCGCCGTGCTCCTGATCCCAACCGCGTTGCCAGGTCCAATCGGCAATATCAGTGCCGAGTTGAATGAAGCTAGTGGAATTGAATTCAGATTCCGAAACCGCTTTCGCCGACGCCATTTCGTCGCGCAATTTCGCTTCATGTAAAATGAACCAAGCTGCTTCCATAGCATGGCCGGGATTGAGTAAACGACCGTCAAAATGATCGATCAAACTACCATCCTCAGCCACCATTTCCATCAGCGCGCCCATTTCTGGTTTGCAAAAATCGCGCTGCATTTCCCCGATCCAGCGATCAATCCATAAATTGGCGTCGGCGTAATCGATGCATTCGCGCAGAGTTTGCGCGATGTTCATTCCGATCATCAACGGTCCCATCGCCTTTGCCGGGCGCGAGCCGGGAATACCTTTAGGCTCCATTTTCCCAGGCGTGAAGGAATAGTCGATGTACTGCTCAAACAGCTCCACCGCGCGCTGGGCATAAGCCTGATTGCCAGTTGCCTGGGCACACGCCGCATAAGACATGCTGGCAAAAGCCTCCGAATAAACATAGCGACGTTTTCGCAACGGCCGACCTTCGCGAGTCAGCATAAAAAACATTTTGCCGTCGTCATCGAAGGCGTGGCGCTCGAGGAAATTCAAACAGGACAGGGCCGCATCTAACCACTCTTGGCGTGGTTCAACGTTATTGTGCAGAGTCGCCAGTAGCCAGCAGAATCGTCCCATCGGCCAGACCGCTTTATCGCTATCGACGACGTCGCCATTGCGATTGAGCGAGGTCATCAAACCGCCGTATTCCTGATCCATGCCGTGCTCAAGCCAGAACGGCAAAGTGTCCAGCAGCAGCGCGTTTTCAAAGGCTGCGCCATGCTGGGCCCGATCAATTAAGTCGATTTTCATCTTTGTTAACCAGCACCAAGCTGGCGAAGTAACCAACGATGACGCAGCTTATACTGCCGACGGCTGCGTACAGCAAAAAATGGATTTGAGTACCGAAAGCCACCGCAATCGTCAGGGCGGCACCAGTCACCATTCCGAGCAGCGCACCGCGTGAGTGAGTGCGCTTGGTGAACGCGGCAAGCAGGAATACCCCAGCCAGCGCACCGCCAAATAAGCCCAATAGTTTTTGGAAAAAATCGAACAGATAGCGAATTTCAACCGTCGCCAGAATCATTGCCGTCAGCGTGCCAAGCACGCCTAGAACCAAAGTCAAGGTCCTGGCTAGGACCATGTAATCCTGTTTGGTCTTGCGCAAGCGGCCAACAAAATCGTTCACCAAAGCAGTGGTAATACTGTTGATTGAGCTATCCAGCGAACTCATTGCAGCAGCAAAAATTCCAGCCACTACCATGCCAGCCACACCAGCGGGCAAGTGGCTCATCACAAACCACGGCACCAACTGATCGGCTTTACCAGGCAACTGCGCTTCTTCGGCCGGATGGGCGGTGTAATAAGAAAAAAGCGCGGTCCCCAATCCAAAAAACAGAATCCCGGTTGGAATGGTGATCGCTAAATTCAACCACATGCTGCGCGCCGCTTGTTTTTCATCGCGCGTAGTGAGGTAGCGTTGAATAATGGTTTGGTCAGTGGTGTAGGGCACCAAATTGGTGAAAAAGAATCCTACGATGAGCACCCAACCGACCATATCGGTGGGATCCCAGCTCCAATCAAACATGTGGAACTTTTCAGCTTGTAGGGCGACGTCCCATGCAGCGCTAAAACCGCCGGCACCGGAAATTGCGATCAACAGGCAGGCCAATGCACCGCCGATGAGGACTACGACCTGTAGAACGTCGGTCCAAATCACTGCCGAGATGCCTCCAAGCGCGGTGTATGCCGTAGCCAGCACTCCCATCAGGGCGATGCAGGTGTGAGTTTGCATGCCGGTGACAGCCGAAAGTGCGATGGCCGGAAGCAACAGCACAATGCCCATGCGGCCGATTTGGAACAGCACAAATAGGCCGCTTGCGAACAGGCGGATGGACAAGGAAAACCGTTGTTCGAGGTATTCGTACGCGGTAGTGATATGGAGGCGTCTGAAGAGAGGCAAAAAGGAATAAATCACGATCAAAAACACCGGCATGACCATGAGTTGACCGACAAAACGTCGCCAGTCCGAGCCGTAAGCGGTGGCTGGTATCGCCATAAAAGTGATCGCCGAAAGCTGCGTGCCAAAAATCGAAATACCAGCCGCCCACCACGGAATTTTGCGGCCGGCCAAAAAGAAATCCTCGGTATTCGTGCTCTTTTTTGCGAAATATACGCCGATGCCAACCATCAACAATAGATAAATCGCAAGGACCACGTAATCCGGAAATGCGAAACGAGCGGGCTCGAGGGTGGCGGGCAATTCCAGTGCCTGCACTTGCGGCGTACGCACGCCCGGTTTGATTTCACCGGAAGGAATCACTACTTTGCCCTGCCATTGCACCGCAGTCGTAGTCACCACTCCAGTCGGCATATCCGTTGCAAGCTGCCAGTGATCCGTTCGCGTATTGTAACTCAGCACCCGGTTCAAAAACTGAGGGCGTGCATAGGGCGCGATGATTTCACCAGCGGGATCGTAAATGTAGCGATCGGTTGAGCCGGAAAAGGTCAGGATGGTTTCGTCGCCGTATGCATGCGCGGTAGCGGCGTTGATAGGCCAAGGTTGATTTTCAAATCGTTGTTTGCCATCGATTTCGCGTGGATCCGGTAAAGCGGGAAGATTGGCGATAGGCGTCCACTGGCGGGTGGATGGCTTGAAATAGTAGCTATCACCGTAGGCGTGATAAAGCGGCTTGCCGACGGTAGATTTATTGTCCGGCAGCCTTTGCGTCGGGCGGCCGGTGGTGACGCTGGAACCGGAAATCATGAACAGGCAAAGTTCGCCGGTGGCGTCAGCTTGCACGGCTGTCACCATTTTATAACGCGCCAGTCCAGGGTAAGTCGGGAGGGGTTGCCAAATAGGTTGCGGCAGCGATAGATCCAATTGCCAAAATCCACCGCTCAACTGCGAGTCGTCTTTGATTGTTTTTCCGCCCCAAACATATAGCCATTCGCCGACGCACTGCGCAGCTCCAAATGCACTAGGCGTAGGCAACGGCGGCAGATTTTGATAATTCATTGCCTGCTGCTGCTGGTTCCATTGCATCAAAAATGCAGTTGCATAGACCTGATTGGCGTCCGATCCGCCGACCACAGCCACCCCAAACGGGGTCGACGCACAAGCCGCATAGGCTAACGGTTTAGCAAGCGCTTGCACCGGTTGCCATGCGTCGGTTGGGTGGTGAAGCACCCATACTTGCTTATGCCAAACCTTGGCTCCTCCGTCGACCAACGGCGTGGGAAAATTCGCGCCGCCGCCGACGATCAGTATTCCGTTATGTGCGCCGACGATCGGCCCACCCAAACCCAGTTCGGTTGGTAATGGCGGCAGTAGCTCAAACTGAAGATTGGTTTCTAATCTGGAGACGGTCGAAGGCGTGACATTGCTTTGTGAAGCAACCACCGCGGGTGCGGTGGCACCGAAAAGCAGGACCGCATTAAAGCTGCAAAATAGGACGCATTTCATCGCCAAGCTCCTGCATTTGTGCTTCGGTTAGCGGTTGCAACGGCAAGCGCGGCGGTCCGCAATCCAACCCCGCAATACTCATCGTCGCCTTAATCGCGTTGATGCCGCCATATTTCAAGATGCGGTGCACATGATGACTCACTGCACTTTGTGCGCGCTGAGCCAACTCCATATCGCCTTGCTCATAGGCACTAATCATACGCCGGTAATACGGCGTCAAAAAGTTATAAGTACTGCCGACGGCACCGCCCGCTCCGGTTGCCAATCCTGCCAACAACATTTCGTCGGCGCCGAAGAGCATTTCATAACGGCGATCATCGTATTGCACACATCGTGCGAGATCGTCCAATTGGGTGCAGCTGAACTTCACTCCGGCAAAACTGGAAACCTGCTCCGCCATGAGGGGAAGTAGATCAATCGCGCGGATATGGACGCCAGTTAAGGGCGGAATGTGATAATAAAAAAGCGGTGTAACCGGGGCTGCCGCTGCCACTTGAATTAGACATTCGGCGACCGCGTGGACGTCGGCAGGGCGAAAATACGAGGGCGGTGCATAAGCAATGGCGTCGACGTCTAAGGTTGCGGCATGTTCTGCTAACTGGCGTGATTCTTGGATGCTGTTACTACCGACATGAGCAAAGGTCCGCGTGCGGCCGGCGATGGCGAGTTGGTATTTGGCAAGTACATCCATGCGTTCCTGCACGCTTAGCGACGAAAATTCACCGGTACTGCCGCACACGAATAAGCCGTCGATGTCCTGCTTGAGTACAAAATCCACGAGCGCCGGAATTGCGTTCAGGCAAAGTTCACCGGTATGCTCCATCGGCGTAAACGCCGCCGCGATTAACTTGACCTTTTTCATTTTGAAGCCTCCATCAACCATTGCAAAGGAATGTGCGCAAATCGAATCCCTTCGTAGCTGGCATTTTCACCACATTCATAAAGCAAGCCGATGGCATTTTCACCCACCAAGGTCATGCATGAATAAGCCGTCGGACCGGCGTGAATCAAGCGACTCAATGGCCAGCTTTTACCGCCATCAAAGCTCACCTTAATCGTCAGGTTTTCGCGTTTCTTTCCGTCTGGATTGCAGAATAACAGCCATTCGCGGCCGTCTGGAGTTTTTTCCGCTGGAATGGTAAAGGTGCTGGCCTGGCATACAGGTTCCATCAAATTTGGATCATGCTGCAACGGTGACCAGCTATTGCCGTCGTCGTTGGAATGACTGATCGCGCGTTGATTGAGGCCCGCTGTAGAACGCATATTGCAAATCAAGGTGCCGTCCTCCAACTGCGATACCATATTTTCATTCGTATCCGAACCCATCGGACCCACGCGCTGCCAGGTTTTGCCGTGATCATCGCTGATTACGGCGTAGGAATAAACCTGCGATCGACTGTGCGCGGCGGAATACGGAATCAACAGGCGTCCGGATTGGGTTTGTAAACCGACGCCGGGACTGAACCAAGTGCTGATCCACTCTTCAGCTTTTACGCTGGCGGTAATGTCCATTGCTTCCGACCAATTCACGCCGTCGTCGTCGGAGTAGATCAGGTAGTTATGAAATGAATCCGCGCCATAACCGGGTTGGGAGTTGTACCAGCCGACGTCCTTCGACCAGGTAATTGCGCACCAAATCCTTCCGGTATCTCGGTCCACCACCAAACAAGGATCGGCAGTGCCCTCCCCTGCCACCGGCGTGAAAATTGGCATCATTTCACCCCAGGTTTTACCGCCATCGGTACTACGCCGAATCACGGTATGAATGTTATTCGGCAAGTCGCGGCCGCTTTGCAGACGAGCATCACTACATGCAATCAACGTGCCGCGCGACGTGGTCACTAACGCCGGAATGCGGTAAGTATTACAGCCATTCATACCGCGCTCAAACAGCATTTGCTTTTGCGGTAGCAGCTTCACTTTGGCGTCCAACTCGGCCATGGTGAACCGTGCGCTAAGGATGTACGGTTGTTCACCTTCATCCCAATGACCGTAGGTCGTGGTGACCATTGTGCCGTCAGGAAGTAGCTCCAGTCCGGGGTAAGTGGTATCCCAGCGGTGTTTATTGTCTTTGATGCGCACCCGATACTGCCCCGGTCGGCCATACCAAATGTCGTCCCAAGTACCGACCCATGCAACCCAATCGCCTTGGGTTGGACTTTGATGAGCGGTATCGCGGAAGGTGATGAACAATCTTCCGTCGGCGGTGTATTGAGTAGTGTGACGATCGCCGGTCAAACTGTCCGGCAGTTCCCGTGGCGCGCTCCAAGTCTTCGCTTCGGCCTGAGAAAAAATCACGTAGCTGTTGCGGGTGCGACTGTTTTCACGCAGCAACACCGCCAAGGTATTGCCGTCGGGCGAACGCACGCATCCGGGTTCACAAAGGTGAATATCCCTGCCACTCCAAACCACGTCGGGGTTCGACCAGGTCAGGCCGCCATCTTTGCTAATGGTTTGATAAAGAGTGAAAACTGGAGGACTGGTGCGCGTGTTTTGTTCGCTGATAAAGCGTCCATCGTCGTGGAACATCGCCACATAATCGCCGTTTTTCAAGCGCTCCACAAAACCCATGACGACGATGCCACCCCACTCACCTACCGGCTGCAGCTCCGACCATTTTGCGCCGTCGTCTTCACTGACTGCCAGTCGCGCCGGGTAGAGGCCGGACCAAATGATCAGCCGCTTTTTACCGGTTTCTGAATCGATCACACGATGAATAGTGGGAACCTCTTTACTCGTCGCCCAGTTTTCTGGCGTCGGCAAACGCTGCGACCAAGTTTTGCCGCCATCGTCGGAACGCTTGTAAACAATGGGCCCACGGCCGTGACCTTTAGGATAAACCGCAAGAATGGTTTGCCCGTCCTCAAGCAGCTGTGTGGAAACGTGGCCCAAATATTGACCTGGTTCGCGATCCACGATCACATGTCGGCCGACATCGGTGTCCAAATCAACGATAGGTATTTGGTATCCGCGCGTCGGCAACTTAGCCCTCATGAAAGGTAGTACCTTTTTGGAATTCAAAGTAATCCGCAAATGCAGCAAACTGTCATCCTTGCCCTCACCTTCCAGCAAGCGACTTGTGAACCGCCCTTCCCGCTGCTGCAGTAAATCGTCAAAGCTGCCTACCCAAGCGACAATATCACCGACGGTTGGGCTGCTTGGGTGCAGGTCTTGGAAAGTGATCATCAGCGAGCCATCCGGCAACCACGACGCCCGATGCCCTTGCCCGGTCAAGCTGGCGGCCAGCTCAAATGGATTGCTCCAGGTCTTGCCACCGTCCCCACTGGTCCGCGCAGTGGAATTGCTTTCGCCGTCCTTCAAAGAACTCAATTCCAACGTGGTTTTGCCGTCGGGCGATTGAATCAGGGCTGGCTCAACCGTGGGGTTGGTAACGATTTCAAAGTATCCCAAATCCGCAGATTCATCCGCCAGTTCATCGTACCAGTTGGAAATATTTATCCATGGCGTCTGCACCGTTCGTTTATCCATATGCGGTGCCCGCCGGACACTCAAATTGCCGACGACATTCCAATCGGAAATTTGCATTTCACTACGCGTCGGGTCGAAACCAAAACGAGTGATGGCTCCAGGGATCACCGCCATTTCCACGGTGAAATCATTGACGATAAACCACACCATCGAGCCATTGCGGATGACTTCAAAATCGATCCAACTGTCCCGCGGCCACAGCAACTCGGCCGGATGCAGCATACGCAGCCCTTTCATATCCGGGCCGTTGCGGAAAGCGGTGCCAGCGGCTCCTTCGAAGCCAAAAAAGTTGTCGTTTAGGAAAAATCCCGCGGCGGAGTTCTTTTGTCCAAGCATGCGCAAGCGCGCGCGCAAGTGAAAATCGCCGTCCTCAATTTGATGAGCAGACAGCAATTCCTTCTTGGCGCCGGTGCCTTGCACCCATTCGGATTTTTGCTGCCAACTCCCTAAATTGAAATTCGCCTTGCCCTTGCCAACCAAAACCACAGGATCACCTTCTAAAGGCTGCGCGCGAATCGAGGCGTCGGGTTGCGGCTTCTTTCCAGTCAAACTTTGGTAAGCCGCCAACGCCATCAATTCGTGGCCGAGGGTATTTGGATGCAGTCCATCAGGATGAAGTTTGGGCTGATCAAGCAGTGGCGATTTGAAGTCGATAATCTGCAAGCCAAATTCCTTCGCCAGCTTTTCAATCGTCTTTTCAATCACCACGCGATTGGGTATGCATTCCTTGGTCCGCGGATGATTCGCGTACATCGGCGATAGGTTGCTAAGCCGCACCGTCGGCTTCGAATCCAATGACTGGTAGTGCTGAATGAGGTCCCGATAATCGCTTTCAAACTCAGCGCCGTGTGGCTGCCAATTGCGCGTCACCGCGTCATTGGTGCCCAAGTTAATGATGACGATTTGGGGCTTGAAGTCGTTGCTCGGGCCAAAAACGGTCTGCGTCCAAATGGGCTTGGAACCGTTTCGCAGCAAAGTGGCACCGGAACGACCGAAGTTGGCAGCCTGATATTGGCCCGGATAATCACGCTCCAGCAGCCGCTGCAAAATCTGCGGCCAACTGTTCACCAGATGGTCCGGATTGGCGTTGCCTTCGGTGATGGAATCGCCGACGCAAGCGATGCGAACTGGCTTCTGGGCGACAGCCGGATTCAGCCTAACCAACGCGAAGGCGACTAGGAGCAGCTTGACTATACCCACAAAGCCGGACATACTGTGCCGATGATCCATCATGATGGTTCAAGCATAGCAGCGCGTGCCTACCAGCACATCCGGAGCAAGGTTTTGCGCGGCGACTACCCCGCCGGCCAACGCCTGGTGACGCGTCAACTCGCCCTGGAAATTGGCGCTAGCTTGAATCCGGTACGTGAAGCTTTAGGCCGCCTAGCCGCGGAAGGCATTATTGATCACATACCCGGCGCTGGTGCGTCGGTGCGGCAGCCACAGCTAGACGAGATTCTTGAGCTATACGAATTTCGCCAAGCCCTCGAGCCCTTTGCCGCCCAAAAAGCGGCGCAATTCATCACCGCGCCGGAGCTAGGAGTGCTCAAAGAGGTGTGCGCCCGGCAGCACGATTTGGCTGAATCGATGCGGCAGAGTAAAAGCCATTTGCAGAATGATGAGTTGTTGCAGTGGTTCCATCATGAAGAACGCTTTCACAACACTCTGATCGGCGCGGCGCGGAATCGTCACTTCGACCGCACCGTCCGCAATTCGCGCGTTTTGACGCAACTCTTTCACTGCCATCAAACCTTAGGGCTGAAGGTCGACCTTGGCGTCGCCGCGCGTACTTGGGGAATCCACCTGCGCATCGTGCGCGCGCTGGAATCCCGTGACCCAGATTTGGCCGGATCGTTAATGCGCACCGCATTAGCGCAAGGCGCTCAGCAAACGCTCTTATCATCAAGCCATGCGCTGCGCCCTTAGCCTCCTGCTGCTTTTTACCCTGGCGTCCTGCCAGGGCGTCAATCAAACGACCCCGACCGATACTCCTTCCGTCGTGGTCCTTAGTTACAACATCCACCATGGCGAAGGCAACGATGGCGTTTTTGATTTACAACGCTTGGCCGACGTCATTCGTGATTCCAACGCCGACCTCGTCGCGCTGCAGGAAGTGGATGTCAAAACCGATCGTGCAAATGGCGTGAATCAAGCTACCGAACTGGCTCGTTTGACCGGCATGCATTGCTACTTTGGGCGCTCTATCCATTTTTCAAATGGCGAATACGGCGACGCGGTGCTGTCGCGCTGGCGGATCGAGGTGGAAGAACGCATTCCCCTACCGGCCGCTCCCAATCACGAAAAGCGCGTCGCAGTTGCGATTACGGTGACAGTTCCAAGCACCCAGCAAAAGATACGTTTCGTTAGCACCCACCTGGATCACACCGAGGATCCCGCCGATCGCATCGCTCAGGCCAAGGCGCTTTGCGGAATGATCTTCCCAGGCTCTGACCCAACCATCCTCGCTGGCGATTTGAATGCTCAGCCAGGTAGCGCCCCGATTCAAGTGTTTGAGCAGTACTTGGAATCCGCTGCACCTGTAGGCCTGTTGACCTTCCCGGCAGAAAAACCGGTGAAACAAATTGACTGGATTTTCCTGACCGCAGAAAACGAATGGAAGGTGCACAGAATCGCCACCATCGATGAAAAAATTGCGTCGGATCACCTGCCGTTGCTGGCTGAAATTTCCCTCCTCAACTAAGCGGCTGTGCCCGGCCTGACCACTCTGATCGACGGGATTTTCGCCGCGCTAATTCTCGTCGCGGTGCCGATTTTTGGCCTAATTTCCCACCGCAATCTGCAGTCCGCCATCGCCGACGGGTTTTTCCAATCGCGACGCGAAACTTATTTCCGATTGATGACGGTGCAAGCCCTCACCACCACAAGTTTGATCAGTTATTGGCTGTGGGCAAAGCGCCCACTTTCGGACTTGGGCCTCACACCGCCGACCGGTTGGCCAGCCGTTTTCAACGTGCTGTTTTTCGTCGGCGCTTTCGCAGCGCTGGCGTGGATGCGCGGTCGTTTAAGGCGCAAAGAAGAATTGCGTACTGAAGCTTGGACGCAGTTGGTTCGCTTTATGGACTTGCTACCGCACAACAAGCGCGAGTTGAAAATTAGCTATTTGCTGGCGGTGGTCGTCGGCATTTCCGAGGAGCTCGCATACCGCGGTTTTCTAATTTGGTGGCTGCAAACTTGGGTTCCGTTTTGGACCGCTGTGGTGATTGCTTCGGCCGCGTTTGGCTTTGCCCATTTGTACCAGGGCCGCACCGGCATACTAAAGACCACTGGCGCCGGATTAATGTTTGGCGGTATATATTGGGTTAGTGGACACATCTTGCTGGCAATGGCGCTGCACGCCATGGTCGACGCCCACGCTTTCCGCGTGGCTTTGCTCCTGCAAAACCGCTTTGAATGGTTGGATGTTCCACCGCCAATCGAGGACTAATTACAGACCGCGCAAGCGCATTTCCTTGATCTTCAAACCGCCTTCATGGCCAGCATTCAACACGATTTGATTGCCGTTGAACTTGCGCTCTTTATCGGCGATTAGCAAAAAACGCACGCCGTTCAGGTGCACCGAAATCACTCGTCCGCCGACGTTTTCTACGCAGCGCAAGTGCAGATCAAACCAAGTTCCAGCAGGAATGAGCTCAGCCGCGATGCCAGCGTAGCCTTCCATGCTGCCAGTCTTCAGCGGCGCGTTCGCAGTGCCATCCAAAACTAAGCGGTAGCCGTCGGAACCATTTGATCGGAACAACAATTCCGACGCCGGGCCGTCGGTCAATTGCACACGACCACTCAATTCGAATTCGGCTGGCACATCCAAGAGCACCGCTTTCCCGCCGTCTAACCCGTGGTCGAAAACCGTTCTCCAGGCGAATGCACTAGCGCTGTCAGACAACGATGCTTTTACCATTTCGTCGACGTTGCCGAGCGGTTTAATGCGGATATCCCCGATGCAAGCTTTGCCGGCATGACCTTGGAAATAGAACGGCGCCAGCGCAACTTCGCCCGGCTTGCCACCGCCCGTCGGCCCGGTGGGTTCTGCCGCACCGATCACCATTACGCCATCCAATGCAATTTGCTCAAACATCGCATTGCGCGTCTTATTGCCATTTGCATCAAATCGCGGCGCAAAAAATCGCCCCGTCACGGTGTGCCATTGGCCCGGACCACGGTACGCAGTTCTTGATCGCGGCCCTTTTACTCCAACAATACCAGCGCAATCGCCGACGTTATCCGACAACTGCAATTCATAGCGCTCCATGAAATACAATCCGCTATCGCCGCCCTTGGGAAGCATGAAATTGAAACGGAATTCGACGTCGCCGAACTCTTGTTTGCTGACTAAGTTGCTCGGGGTTTCGCCACTGTTAACCAAAGCACCCATGCCCAAACGCGTGACTAATTTGGACGGATCGGCCTTATCCAATTCCACGTCGCAAAGCTCCCAGCCAGTGGATTCAAAGCGATCCAATGCCTCGCCCCAACTCAAGTGCAGCCAGCCTTCAGAATCACTTACTTTGGCTTCGGGCGGCTCGACCATGCGTGAAACCAACTCGGTGCTCAGCGGCCCTTCCGGCATTTGATTAATGGTGTAGTGGAAGGTGTCGTGCAGCAACGGCGCGCCGCTGCCACTCTTAAGCTCCTTTAAGGTAATACGCACGCACTTGGCGGCCTGCAGACCGTCACATTTAATGGTCAACTTTTTGCCGTCAGCCGAAAGTTGGGTCGCGGTCACAGCCAAACTTTCAAAGTTCATTTGCGGCGAACCATAATCCCACCAATAGTTGTAATCGTACAACTCGGCCTCGATGCTGGCGACGTCGGGGGCAGCGCTTAGTGCTTCGGTCAAGTTGATTTCAAAGCCATCTTGCAGCAAATGCACGCTATGCATGTCGAATGGCGTTTGCCCGTTCCACTTCAATCGAGCGACACCATGTCCTGGCGCCAAACCGCCCCAACCGCGGTTGGTAAATCCAGTGAACAAACTGCCATCAGGTGCAAAAGCTACCCGGCAAACCGAGCCTATGCCGTCGCGGAATTTGAAAACCGCGCCCTGATACTGACCGCGCACTTTTTCCATTTGAGTCCGTATTACGGTGCCATTGGTCAATTCAGCAACGTACATCTGGCCGCCGAATGGGCCAAACTTGCCGCCCGTTTGATCCTCGACCAAGTTGCCTGCCGAACGCGACCATTCGTATGGCACCATCACTGCAGCAGGTTTGCGCTGCACGGTTGCGGGAGTAGTCGAACTAGGAATCCGTCCAGCCTGGCGGTAACCCTCGGTCCAACGCAACGACGCCGGATGCCCCATAAAATCGCCTTTTTCGACGTGGAAAATTGGGCACACCCCCATCCAGTCACCCTGGTTATCGGTGTAAAACAAATCACCCGCCGAGTTCATGCCTAGACCACATGGACTCCGCACACCGGCCGCCCATGGCGTCACCACACCTTGCGGCGACACCTGCAAAATCCAACCGCGGTACGGCGCCTTAGAAATGCCATGCCACCACTCTGGACTCCAAAAGCCGACGTTCAAGCTCATGTAAAAATTGCCAGCGGCGTCGGTGGGCAAACCGAAGGCAAACTCGTGGTAGTTGCCGGTCATGCCCCAGTCTTGACTGATGGTGCGAACTTCGTCGCAAACGCGGTCGCCGTCGTGATCGATCAACTCCGACAACTCACCGCGCTGCAAAACGTAAATGCGCTCGCCATCAATCTTCAAACCCAAGCCTTCATGCAAGCCTTCGCAAAAAATATGCCATTTGGCAGCGTTGGGATCGCCGGCAAGGGCGTCGGTCACCCACCACACTCGACCGCGCCGAGTACTGACCAGCAAATCGCCATTGGGCAAAAAGCCCATGCCGCCGACCTCGACCACTTCGCCTGCGGGAGGGGTCAAGTATTCAACGCTGTAGGGCTCATTGGCCTGCTGTTGTGCTGACGAAAGAAATGCTGCGTTGGCAATAGAATTGGACAACGCCGCTGCTAGGGCGGAAATCAAAGTGGTGCACAACATTAGTAGATCTCCTCTTGCAGCTTGCTCCAGGTTTCGGCTTTGGCGTCTGGTAGCAAAAGCGTAGTCATGTGTACCTTCAAAACACCGTTACCAGCCGGCAACAGCAAACGCGAATCTTCGCCCTCTAACATCATGGCAAACGGAATGCCTTCAATTTGAAAACCGTATGCAATGGCACGGCCTTGCCACGGGAACCAAACCCAAGTTTGCCCGCGGTTGGAAACCAATTCCGACGGGCCATTCAATTCCTTTGGTATATCCAACGCTATCAGCAAATCGGGGCGTTTGCCAGCGACACCCTCCACTTCAAAGTGGCGCCGGAACCCAGCGGCGCTGGGATGGCTGAAGGCTTCGCCCCACTCCCTCACGTTGGCCACCGCGGTTCCGGGCTGAGTGCTTTGCGGGGCCACGCTGCTGTCCATGAGTGCAGCTTGTTTGGTAAATACTGCGTCCTTCATCAAGGCGTATCGCACCTCGGCGCGCTGGCCAGTCACCAGCGTGGAAGTTAGTTTGCTGTACAAAGCACGCCGAGCTTGAATTGCCGAATTCGCGCCATTGTCTGCGCCGGTGTCCTTAGCTGAACCGGTCTTCTTGGCTGCACCGGTGTCCAAGCTCGCTTGCAGCATAAAACTAGGACCGGGCTCGCCATCTTGCAGCAAATGCATGAGCTTGCCTAAGGGCTGTAGCGGACCACCACCGCGTCCACCCCAATCTTTGCGATCCAGAAATGCACCCTGGCGCACGGCCAGCAAACGCACGTCGTCGGCTTGGTATTGCCAACTCAAACCATCCGTAGTACCAATCATCAAACCGCGCGGCAACTCCGATGCACCGGATTTAAGTGGGGCAAGTTGACCACGAACCACGACCGGTTTACTGCCGACGTTTAAGATCGATGCATTGCCTGCGGCGGGCGGCTGCTCCGGCCCCAATGCGATCACATACTCCACCACCAGGCGTCGCTCTTTTTCGTTCAATACTGCAGCGAAGCCGGGCATGGGGGTGCCACCGATGCCAGACGATACAGTGCGAAATAGGGCTTCCGGCGTATTTCCAAAGGAAAAGCCACCCTGCTGAAAGCTGCGCGCGGGCCGATCAAATTTGACCAAACCATTGCCATCGCCGGTGTCGCCGTGGCATACGGCGCAGGTGCCCAAGTAGATTTCTTTGCCACTGCGGGCCGCGGGCTCTTGCGGTTCCGGTGTGCAGGCCAGCGCGGCAAGCGCTGAGCACAAGATTTGCGTCAGGTGGAGGAGTGGCATCGGCCTGCTATCCTAGCGCCAAATTTGCATGAGCCTACTGGAACCTGAACATCGAACCTTGCACTCTTCCGGCGTGCCGCTGCGCGTTTGGGACTATGCTGCAGCCTGCCAGCGTCAGGATCCCGTCGTGCTGTTTTTACATGGGTTTTTGGATACCGGGCGCAGTTTTGAGTATGTGATCCAGCATCTAATTGGCCATTGTCGGCCGCTGTGCATGGATTGGCGCGGCCATGGATTCAGCCAGCCGGCCCCTCCGGGAGGATCTCACCATCAATTGGATCATCTCAAGGACTTAGCTTTGGCCCTGGACGAATTGGCCGACCCCGAGCGCGGCTTAGGCGTGCGACCGAAACTAGTGGTGGCCCATTCGCTGGGAGCGATCGTCGGTTTTATCCACGCGGCGGTGGCTCCCGACCAAGTGGACCATTACTTGTTTTTAGATGCTTGCGGCGGATTCACCTCGCCCCCGCAAGAACAAGTCGACGCCTTGACACGCATGGTGAAAGCGTCGCGCAAACCGCCGCCGGCCTTCCGTATCTTTCGCGACGCCAGTGCTGCCACCGACCGCATTATGGTCAATAATCCTGGCCTCAGTCGTAAAGGCGCGGAGCTGATGGTGCAGCACGCCACCGAACCCACCGCAGATGGCCGCGTACAATTCCGCTTTGACTCGCGCTTGCGCGGACCGAATCCACTGCGCTTATCCGAGGACACCTGGCGCGAACTTGGAGCACGTGTTCAGGCCGAAGTGCGAGTGCTGCTTGGAGAAACTGGAATCATCGATCGTGTACCCGACATTACCGGCCGTATCGAAACCATCCGCAACTCAAGCTGGCAAACAGTACACGGTTGCGGGCATCACCTACATTTGGATGCACCCGCAACCGTGGCTGAAAATATTTTGCAGTTGCTTAGTTGTCGAAAACCGGAATCAGGTTCTCGTTAAAAGCGGCGGTAAAGCCCCAGCGCATGGCCATCTTTTGACCGGGTCGCATGGTAATGCGCCAACGATAAATGCCGCGTTCTAAGCGATCCTTCAAATCCTCTTCGGACTCAAGCGCTCCTTTATGCAATTCGATTGCGGCAATTTTCATGCGGTCGTCCTGTGAAACTGGAATGACGTCTTCCACCAAAATATCGATCGACTCTGACGCCGAAGACGACAAGTGCAACCGCGTTTCGAAGACCTTGCTCAATTTCAAAATCTTGCCAAAAACTCCCGGCTCGTCGCGCTCTTCTTTAACGGTGTCAAATTCCACTGCCAATAACGGATCCAATCCCAAATTCAACGTCGTCGAATCGCCCTGACGCATCATCGGGAAAGTCGCCTCGCCGATGTAATCCGGTCCCAAGAAAATGCGCGCTTGGCCGCTCAACAATGGTGCATCAGAAGTGCTGGTCACTTCGGCGCGTAAGAAGCATTCCTGACTTAGCGATGGAATGATGTAGCGCTCGGGTCGTATTTCCAAAGGCACGTTTACCAAGCGGAATTGTTTGGCTTCCTTGCCCGACGGGATTTCAACGCGGTCCGGCAAACGAAATTGCTGGGTCAAGCCATAGTCTTGAACGGAAACCACGGGAGCGGGGGCGAATGAATTTTCTGCGCTTAATGATTCGGCCTCAAAGGAAACGGAGTCCTCCGTATAACCCATATCCTTAAGGGCTCCCCTTTCTGTTTCTGTAAGCGCTCGCGACGAAACGCCGCGCG
This sequence comes from Planctomycetota bacterium, assembly GCA_014382805.1. Classification (GTDB taxonomy): domain Bacteria; phylum Planctomycetota; class UBA1135; order UBA1135; family UBA1135; genus JACNIZ01. The sequence continues at coordinate 5,599 of JACNIZ010000213.1, read as the reverse complement.
AATAACCACGTTTCTGCTCCTGATAAACGCGTGCAAATCGTTCCGGCAAACTTGGCGGATCCAAGCCCAAATGCGGCCGCGCCGTTGACAGCAAAACTTCAACGTCGTCCCAATCTTCTTCGGTTGCTTGCTGAATAAAAGCCACCAAGCCGACGTCTAGGGAATCCAAGTTGGGATCGACGCGTACGTCATAACTTGGCACCCAACCGGCGCCGCGCACCAAGTACACCAAGCGCATGTTGGCAGTGCCCGGCCGTTCGAAAAATAGGTTTAGCTTGAGTTGGTAATAAGGGATTTCCAGGTCACGGGCGTGGGCGCCCAATTGCGCTTCCAAATCTGCAATCTGCTTTGCAATCATCCGGTCGCGCCTATCGATGTCAGCAGCTTGCTCGGAAAGCGCGGTTGATTTAGTGCTGATGAATAAAAATAGAGCGTCCAAATCCATCGATCCAAAATGATCAACGCCGTCGTTTTTTATCGCCTCCATCACATTAGAAACCATCGTTTGCCCGCTTTTTACAGCAGCTCTCTCGGGAATGAGTTCGTCGCGTTTTTCACGCAAAGCCGAAATTTGTGCCCGCAGAACGTCGCGCCCGGATTCGTCGACCACACCCTTGCGCGTGGTCACTTCCAAGCCTTGAACCACCACGTTGCCGCTCTCCATACGAGTTTGGAAAGACCCGGGATCGGCGCTCATTGGTAACGGGCCCAAACTGATGGTCACTTGTCCAGGCGTGTCGGCGCTGACTTGGAAAACCCGTTCAGCCATCGCCTGGCCACTGTAAACAGTTACCCGGTCAAGGGTTGAAGTTGTTGGAATAGCGTCTTGCTGGGGCCAGCACAGCGCCACGAGTGTCAGTAGATGGGCAGAGAGCACGATTTTAGTTTAATCCTAATTAGGGTCCATTGAAACGACGGAAGGGTGGCCACATTGGTGAATATGCCCGAGGAAGCTGGATTTTTAATTGGCTTTGAACGACGCTATCCGCAACTAGTTCAGGTCAGCCCAACGACACCAACCTGAGTCCGGTGCAGTGCGCCTTTTGCGCATTTTTCCGGACCATCCCATTTCAGCCTCGTCCGCGGCGCTGAGCGGCCAGCCCAGGAAGATTTCGCCTAGAGCGACTTCCCCTAAACCGGCTCCCCAGATTTTTAGCGCGGGCGCTTCGGCCAAGATCGGTGCACTACACCAATAACTGCCGATGCCGCGCGCCTCGGTGGCCAAAAGCAAATTCTGGGTGGCAGCAGCAGTGGCAGCGGCATGTTCCCAATTGCGGGCTTCGGTTTTGGGGCTGGCGTCAGTTTCAGGCAGCCAGGTCACTAAGACCACGGCTCCGGCATGCTCGAAAATACGCGGCAATTTGCCGTAGAGCAAATCGGCGTCGGCGAGCTGTTGATGAGTATGGCGCAAGGCGGCGCCGGTGAAAACGTGGAAGCGCCACGGCTCCGGGATGGCATCGCTACGTGGGTAGTGGAAAGGGGCCATGCCGGCCAATTCCAGGGATTCACGCAGTCCGCGCAGGAATAAATCACGCTGTTCGCCCTCTCCCGCCCCGGCTAGCACCTTACGCGTACAGCGTTCCCGTATGGCTCGATCCACCGCCGCGACGTCAGCCGGCTGATTTGGATTCATTGGGCGGCCGTTTGCGGACGAATTGGAGTCGGAAGGGTTCATGGCACGGGAAGGGGACTGATAATATCTCATCCCTAAGCCATGCAACTTTTAGAAGCCATTCGTACCCGCCGCGCGGTCAAAAATTTCGACCCGTCCCACCAGCTTTCTGAGCAAGAAATTCGCCATTTATTGGACCACGCCATGCTCGCGCCGACGTCCTTTAATATGCAAAATTGGCATTTTGTCGTGGTTACGGATCAGGATGTGCAAGATCAGTTGTGCGCAGCGTCGTGGAATCAGCCACATGTCAAGGAATGTTCGGTGACTTTCGTGCTGGCTGGCGCCCTAAAGGGTTGGGAAGACATGAGCAAGCAGCTGCGCAAAGCGCCCGCAGACGTGCAGAATATGTTTTTCGGCATGGTGCCGCAGCTTTACGCCAATAATCCCCAATTGGAGCGCGACGAAGCAGTGCGTTCGATCAGTTTTGCCGGCCAGCATCTGATGCTGGTGGCGCGCGAAATGGGCTTGGATTCCTGTCCCATGATCGGCTTCGACGCGGCCAAAGTCAGCACCATCCTTGGCCTGCCCGACGACCACCCGCCACTGCTAATGATCACCATCGGCAAGGCGCTGCAGCAAGCGCGGCCGCGCATGGGGTTGTTGAATTACGAGGACTGCGTGTCCGTCAACCGCTTCGGCAATCACGCGTTGCATGGCGAAGCCGACGATTCTTGATTCGGCATAGACGGCGAATCAGATTGGCTGCTTAATATCCGTCCTCATGCACGCCTTTGACCGCGCGCCCGCTCGGGTCAGCGTTATGGGCGAAGGATTCATCCCATTCGATCGCAGTTGCGGTGGAACAGGCCACGCTAGGTCCGCCCGGGACCAGCTGCGCGGCCGCTTCGCCGGGAAATAGCTCGTCAAAAATAGAGCGATAAAAGTACCCTTCTTTGGTGCCAGGAGGGTTGATAGGAAAGCGCCATGCAGCGCTCTCTAATTGCTCATCACTAACCGCATTTGCCGCGTGTTCCTTCAGCGAATCAATCCATGAATAGCCGACGCCGTCGGAAAATTGCTCTTTTTGACGCCATAGAATTTCATCGGGAATCATGCCTTTGAATGCCTGTCGCAAAATGGTTTTTTCCATGACCTGGCCGCCGCACATTTTTGCTGCTGGATCCAACGCCATCGCCACGTCCAGGAATTCTGTGTCCAAAAACGGCACGCGGGCCTCCAAGCCCCAGGCCGCCATCGACTTGTTGGCGCGCAAGCAGTCGTACCAATGCAGTTGGTCTAATTTACGCACTGTTTCTTCGTGAAACTCGCGCGCATTTGGTGCTTTGTGGAAGTACAAGTAGCCGCCGAAAATTTCGTCGGCGCCTTCGCCGGACAGCACCATTTTGATGCCCATGGCTTTGATGCGGCGCGCCATCAAGTACATCGGCGTGGAGGCGCGGATGGTGGTGACGTCGTAGGTTTCCAGGTGGTAGATCACGTCCTTGAGTGCGTCCAATCCTTGCTGGAAAGTGAAGTGAAATTCGTGGTGGACGGTTTGCAGGAAATGGGCGACGGTGCGCGCTGCTTGCAAGTCGGGTGCGCCGTCCAGCCCAATCGCAAAGGAATGCAAGCGCGGGAACCAGGCTTCGGAGACGCCGCCTGATTCCACCCGCCGACGCGAGAATTTGGATGCGACTGCGGCAATGATGGAGGAATCCAATCCACCCGACAGCAATACTCCGTAGGGCACGTCGCACATGAGCTGGCGCTCGACCGCAGCTTCCAAGGCAATCCGCACCGCCTTTGGCTGCGCATCATTCCCACTGACGCCGTCAAAATCGCGCCATTGCGGCAGGTAATAAGGCACCGGTCCCTGGCCGGCGCTATCCCAATAATGCCCGGCCGGGAATTCCTGAAAACTGCGGCATACCCCAGCCAAAGCCTTGACCTCCGACGCCACCATGATGTTGCCATGCTCGTCGCGGCCCCAATACAAAGGCACCACGCCGATAGGGTCGCGTGCGATCAGCCAACGTTTTTCTGCGCGATCAAAAAGCACAAATGCAAAAATGCCGTTGAGCAGGTTCAAAAAGCCGCTGCCATTTTCTTTCCACAGCGGCAAGATGACCTCGCAGTCCGAGTCGGTGAGAAAGGTGTAAGGCAGCAGTAGGTCTTTTTTCAAGTCCTGGTGGTTGTATATCTCGCCATTTACCGCCAACCATTGGCGCTGATCGGGTGAATTCAACGGCTGCGCACCCGAATCCACGCCCACAATAGACAAGCGTTCGTGTACAAGCACGGCGTTGTCGTCGGCGTAAATTCCGCTCCAATCGGGGCCGCGGTGGCGCAGCAATTTGGATTGGCTTAGGGCAATTTCACGCGCCGCGGCAGGGTCGGTGCGCAAATTAAGTATGGCGAAAATGGAACACATGTCAGCTGTAAATGGATTATCGGCAAATTGCAGCACGAAGCGCCGAATTAGGCCAGAATAAATAGATGCTTCTTGCCATCACCATGCTCACTGCAGCCCAGCAATTCACCGTGGAAACCGCTCCTGAATGGGATGCCATGTTTGACCGCACCAGTGGCTGGACTGGCGCTGATGGTATTTATTCCATCCCATTCAATGGCGATGACAACTTTGGCTCGGCAACGAATACGCGCACCTTATTTGTATTCAGCGATACTTTCATTGGCGACGTGAATGCCCAGGGTGAACGTTTGCCTGGCACTCAATTGGTTAACAACACCCTAGCCGTGTTAAAACGTGGCGCTGGCGCTGATCCCAATCAAATTCAATTTTATTGGCGCCATTCGGGTGGAAATGCGAAGGCGGTATTCGAGCCCAATACCGCCCATTCCCAGCCCGACGAATTTTATTGGCTGAAAGACGGCATGATCATCGACGGCGATACGCATATTTTCGCTGGCCGTTTTTCCAAGGTGCCGCCGCCATTCCACCGCGAAGGGATTTCGATGATCACAATTCCTAAGGGCATGGTGCCGCCATTCAACGGTCACAGCCAAGTCGAAACCACCCTGTGGCTGGATGACAGCCCTATGCGGGGGCAAGTCAGCTTCGGCGGCGCGATCATGGACAACACGGTCGAAGGCAACGCATTCAATCCGGATGGCTTCATTTATGTTTATGGCATTCAGGAAGACCCGCTGAACAAAAAGGCGTTGGCATCGCGCGTGCCGCGGGATCAATTCACTGATTTTGCCGAATATCGTTTTTGGGACGGGAACAACTGGGTGGCCGACATCGCCCTAGCCAAGCCCATGTGTGGTCGTTTAAGCAATGAATTCAGCGTGACGCCTTTACCAAATGGGAAGTTCTTGATGGCTTTCCAGCAGGACACCATTGGTCGTGAAGTCGCGGTAAGGCTGGGCACCTCCCCGGTCGGTCCTTGGGGTCCCATCGTCGAGGTTTACACCTGCCCAGTGCCTAGCAATCCGCCGGTTTACACCTACAACGCCAAAGCCCACCCCCACCTCAGCGACCCAGGCACGCTGTTGATTTCCTACAACGTAAATAGCGCTGGCAGCTTTTGGGATCACTTCACATACGCCGACATTTACCGACCGCGTTTCATTCGTCTGCGCATTCAGTAACCGCTGTCCTTTAATGCCTGCTCGGTTTTCTGCGCATATGCAAAGTAGCGCTTGGGAGTGCGCGTGATGATGTCCAACTCGTGATCACTCAGCTCGCGCTTGACCTTGGCGGGAACGCCGACTACCAATGAACGCGGAGGAATCACGGTGCCTTCACGCACCACCGCTCCGGCAGCAATAAGCGAATGTGCGCCGATACGGCAGCCGTCGAGTATGCGCGCTCCTATGCCGACTAAAGCGTCGTTCTCTATAACCGCGCCATGCACAGTTGCCTGATGACCAATGGAAACGCGCTCGCCGATCTCAACCGGCCACTCACCTAATTGGCCATGCAGCACTGCTCCATCTTGAATATTGCTATCTGCACCG
>JACNIZ010000165.1 GCA_014382805.1 Planctomycetota bacterium | reverse complement strand
CCATGTTGATGGTCTGGGCGTCGTGGGTATCCATGTGGCAGTTGTGGCAAAAGTCACTGGTCATGGGAAAGATGGGTTTACTGCTGTTCCTGGCACCGCTCGAGTGTTTCATGATCGGTACCATTGGCTTGATTCGCCTCCTCAACGTCAAGGACCAAGATGGTGTGATCTGGTTTGCCAAGGCTTACCCCAATAGCACCGAAGAGATCAACTTCATGGCGTACTCCGGCGGTCCATTGCTGGTGACCCTGGCAAGTGGCTTTGCTCTGTTTCTGATTTTCTCTGGCGCCAAAGAGGCCATGGCAATCACCAAGCAGAAGAAGGTCAACGAAGTCGCTGCGCGCAAGGCTGCACGCGTTACTAAAAAGAAGTAGATCAAAATGTCTTTCGACCCTGTTGGCCGCCAGCAAGCCGTTCAAGAACGTTTGCTGGCGGCCAAGCGGGTTTTGGAAGGGGCGGGCATAGCCGACGCGGGCTTGGAAGTGGAGATGTTATTTGCGGCAGCCGCTGGAATTTCGCGCAAGCAAATAGTGGCAGGTTACGATTCTGATTTGAGCCCCCAACAGGCCGAGGTTTTTCAAAATTGGCTGCAACGGCGTTGTGATGGCGAACCAGTCGCTTACTTAGAAGGATGGCAAGGCTTTTATGGCCTCGAATTTGAAGTCAACCGACACGTCTTAATTCCCCGCGCTGATAGTGAATGCCTAGTCGACTCGGCATTGGAATTTATCGCCCCGACGGCCGTTGCTTGCATTGCCGATTTAGGAACTGGCTCTGGCTGCCTGCTGCAAGCCACGCTTTCGCAACGACCGAATTGCCGCGGTATTGCCGTCGACAAATCGGCCGACGCCTTGCGTACCGCCCGGCGCAATGCTGCACACTTGGGCTTGACGGATCGCATCCGTTTCGTCCAGGCTAGTTGGCTGGAGAGTCTGGCGAATAACTGCTTGCATGCCATCCTATGCAACCCTCCTTATGTGCACCCAAGTGAGCCGGTGGGGCCAGGCGTGGCCGATTTTGAGCCGACCATGGCCTTATTCACGCCGCCCGAGGACGCTTATAGTGAATACCGTCAAGTGCTAAAGCGAGCCACGGATGTATTAAAAACCGGCGGTCGGCTCTTTTTCGAAGTCGGATTTGGGCGTGCCCAGGATGTCGTCGGATTGAGTGAAGAAGCTGGCTTGGACCTTATCCGTGTGGTCAAGGACTTGGCAGGTGTCGAACGCCTAGTGGAACTGCAGCGTAATTAATTGCCGCGGTCCTGCGCCGACAACTTGACTTTAAGGCAGCGCGCGCTGCATGTAGTCCTGCAGGTGATCCAGGCAGCCTTTCTCCAAGTGCTGAAAAAACACCGCGATTTCGTAATGGCCAAGCGCCGGCGAGAGGCGTTCGCATCGCACTACCGCGCCCTCGCCAACCACGGTTTGCTCAGTGTCGCGGGCTGAATCCGGAAGCTGAATTTGAAACTGCACTCGGGTCATCAGCGGCACTGGTGATTCCGAATAAAATGCGACCCCGGATTGGGAAATGTCCCGCACGCGCAGCACCTGATCGCTGCCAATGAGCGTTAGCGGGATTTCCGGGGCATTGGCCCGCGGGTGGGCGCGGCGTTCTTTTTCCAGGGGAGTCACTTGAATCAGAGATTTTGGAGGTTGCCAGTAGGGGGAGCTACTGCTGGTAACAGCAATACAGTAGAATGGCCGCTACTGCCCGTCCATGTCCAGTAAAACCCTGGTCGGCAGCCCCAAATCGCAATGTCTTCCTTTAATCGCATCATTTTAATGGGCAATTTGACCCGGGACCCCGAGGTCCGGCAGTCCCAAACAGGCACTTTCATCGTCAAAGCCGGTATCGCCGTGAATGAGCGCATGCCTGATGGCCAAGGCGGCTGGAAGGACGAAGCCAGTTTTTTTGACATGGTGATTTTTGGTAAGCGCGCCGAGGCATTTAGCCGTTTTATGCGCAAAGGACGTACTGTTTTGGTGGAAGGCAAGCTGCGCCAAGGGCGCTGGCAAGACAAAGAAACTGGCCAAAACCGGTCCAAAATCGAAGTCATCGTCGATAGTTGGGAATTTGCCGGCGGACGTGGTGACGAAGCCGGCGGTGGCGGCGGGCAGCAGCAGGCACCTGCATCGGCTGGCGGTTTCCCTGCCGGCGCAGCGCCCGATTTCCCCGGTCCAGCCGATTTCGGCGGGGCTCCAGCCCCTCAGAATCCGGCGCCTGGTGGCTTCCCGGATGACGTTCCCTTTTAGGCGGCCTGTTTGGATCAAAGCGTGCGCGTTTTGCTTTTTGCCGGCTTGGCTGATCTAGCGCAAGCCTCGGCTGTCGACTTGGACTTGACCGCAGTTGCCGACACTGGCGTAGTGCATGTTCGCGACTTGAAGGCCACTTTTGAGCAGCGCTTTCCGTCGGCGGTTGGCACTTCTTACCAAGTGGCTTTGGATCACGCTTACGCCAACGACGATGAGCCGGTGTTAGACGGACAAGAAATTGCTTTCATTCCTCCAGTTTCTGGTGGTTAGGCCACGATCATGAATACCGTGAGTTGCAAGCTCGTGCGCTTTGCGTTGCACGAAGGGCCTATCGAACATAGTTTCGCCCGTGACGCTGTCGCTGGCTGCGACGCCGGATGTGTGGTCGAATTTCGCGGTACAGTGCGCAATAACGCTCGAGGCAAAGAGGTGGTGCGGTTGGAATATGAAGCCTACGCGCCAATGGTCCTAGCTGAGCTCCAGCGCATAGCCGACGAGGTCGGTGCCCGCCATGAAGTGCTGCGGATTGCGGTTCAACATAGTTTCGGTGTGGTGGAAGTGGGTGGCTGCTCGGTAGTGGTCGCAATCGCCGCCCCTCATCGCAAAGCGGCATTTGCTGCTTCTATTGAGTTTATGGATGCCCTAAAGGCTAGAGTCCCAATTTGGAAAAAGGAAATTTACTGCGACGGCAGTAGCTGGATTGGACATGGATCCTGATGCACCGATGCTAGAAATTCACGAAATCCCGGTCACCCCATTCCAGCAGAATTGCACCCTATGGGTGTGCACGGAAACCAATAAAGCATGCATTTGCGATTGCGGTGACGCGGAGCCGGTACTGCAGTTGGTGCGCAAATTGGGAGTGGAGGTGGAATCCATCATCGCCACCCATGGCCATTTGGATCACATCGGCGGCACAGTTGATTTGCAACGTGAACTCAAAGTGCCATTTTGGTTTCCCAGTCAGGACGATTTCTGGCGCGTCGGCATCTCGAAGCAGGCGCAGATGTACGGCTTGCCGCCGATGGAAGTGCCTGAGCCAGATCATGATTTGGTTGACGGCCAAATTTTCCGCGTCGGCAATCAACAATTACTGGTACTGCACTGCCCGGGGCACACTCCAGGCCACATGGTGTTTTATCACCAAGCCAGTGAGCAGCTGGTTGCCGGCGACGTGCTGTTTGCCGGCTCGATTGGGCGCACTGATTTCCCAAAGGGATCCTTCCCCGATCTGGAGCGCTCGATCAAAACTAAGATCTACACCCTGCCAGGTGAAACTCTGGTGCACTGCGGACACGGCCCGACCACCACAATCGGCCACGAAGCAATGAGCAATCCTTTTGTGCGTGCATAGCCAGCAGCAGTATCCTGTGCAAGCAATGGAACGCGAAACCCTTGAAGTCGACGTATTGGTCGTGGGCGCTGGCCCAGCCGGGCTTGCTTTTGCCATTCAGATGGCACGCGATTGCCAGGAAAAAGGGCTCGAAAAAGCCATCCTGGTGTTGGATAAAGCCGAAGAATTAGGCCATCACACTTTGAGCGGCGCGGTGATGGATCCGCGTGGCATTTTGGAGATGTTCCCGCACGCTGAAACGGATGGTTTTCCCATCGACACCAAAGTCAGCGACGACGCGATGTGGTGGTTCAGCAAGGCAAAAAAACGCGTCTTCAAAGGTGCGCTGTGCCCGCCGCCGTTTCGCAACCAGGGCAAGTGGATTATTAGTGCCAGCTCAATGGTGAAGTGGATGGCAGAAAAAGCCGAAGCCGTGGGCGTCGAGGTTTATCCGGGATTTGCCGCTGCTGAAATTTTGTATGGCGACAAGGGCGAGGTTGTGGGCGTGCGCACGGTGGATCAAGGCGTTAGTAAGAGCGGCGAAAAGAAGAGTAACTTTCAACCGGGTTACGACATCAAAGCGGAGCTGACGGTGTTCGCGGAAGGCACCCGCGGATCTTGCACCAAACAATTGATTCGCGACAAGAAGCTGGACGAAAACAGTAATCCGCAGATTTGGAGCGTCGGCGTCAAAGAGATTTGGAAGATTAAAAAGGACATGGCGGGCCAGGTCTATCACACCGGTGGTTGGCCGCTGGGAAATAAGGCTTATGGCGGCGGCTGGATTTATGGCTTGCCCGACAACCGATTGTCCATTGGCTTTGTAACCGCGATGGACCACGGCGATGCGTCTTTTGATTACCACGCCAAGATGCAGGAATGGAAAACTCACCCGGCCATGCGCGAGTTGTTGGAAGGCGGAGAGTTGGTCAAATACGGTGCCAAGACCATTCCCGAAGGTGGACTGCATAGCATGCCACGCTGTTGGGGCGACGGTTTCATGATCGTTGGCGATAGTGCCGGAGTCATGAACACGCAACGCTTGAAGGGTTTGCACCTGTCGATTAAATCCGGTGCTTTGGCAGCTCAAACTGCGGCTGAAGCTTTTGTTACTGGCGCCGTTTCTGCCGCCGAGCTGTCGCGTTTCGATCAGAAGTTTGAGCAGTCTTGGGCTTATCAAGAACTGTACAAAATTCGAAATTTCCGCCAAGCCTTCCAGAAATCCTTTACCTGGGGTTTTCTGCGCGGTGGTCTCGATATGTTGTTGGGTGGACGTCTACCTGGCAAGCTCGGATTGCAAAGCGATCACGAGCGTTACACCAAGTGCGGTGACAAAATCGCCGAAGAGCGGCCGACGTTTGATGGCAAGCTGACCTTCGACAAACTGACCGACGTTTATTTCTCCGGCAGTATTCACGAAGAAGATCAGCCTTGTCACCTAGTCGTCCCTGACCCCGATCTTTGCGTCAACCGATGCACCGCTGAATACGGAAACCCGTGTCAGCACTTCTGTCCTGCGGCCGTTTACGAGTGGGACCCTGGCGAAGGCGAAAAAGCTGCGAGTTTGATGATAAACGCATCTAATTGCGTGCATTGCAAAACTTGCGATATCGCTGACCCATACCAGAACATCGAATGGCTTGTGCCGGAAGGCGGCGGCCCTGTGTACTCAGGCATGTAACCCAATCGGGCGCATTGCGGCGCCCAAGCATCCACAATCAAAATGCGAACTGTCCTTACCGACAAAGTGGCCTCTGGCCGCAATGAATTAGTAGCCATCGTTGTGCCCGATAAAGCACGCGTAGCCCTTCCTGATAACGCCCCGGCTGCCAGTTTATGGAAAGCCGATTTTGGCGACAAGCCTGGCGAGATCGTGTTGCTGCGCGGCGCTCAAGGGCATCGCTGGCTGTTGATTCGTTCAACCAAAAAAGCGGCGATGACTGCGGAAGACGTGCGCATTGCCGCTGCTATTGCTCGAAACAAAGCAGAAAGCATGGATCGCACCAGTGTCACCGTCGATCTTAGCTTAACCAAGCAGAGCATAGCTCAATTGGAAGCCGCCGCAGAAGGCGCCAACATGGCTGGCTACGATCACGCCATCATGAAGGCGGATCGCAAGAAAACGGTGGTCAAGAAAATTTCGATTGCCGTCTCCGCAGCCAACGCGGAAGGGCGCAAGGCGGTCAAGCAAGGATCCATCACCGCCGCCGCCAATTTGTGCGCGCGGGAGTTGCAAAACTTGCCAGCAAATATTTTGACCCCCAAGCATTTTGCCGCTGAGGCGCGCAAAGTCGCACGCGGCAGTGCCAAAATTTCGGTCAAGATATTGGGTCGCAAAGCGATGGAAGCTTTGGGCGCAGGTTCACTGTTGGGTGTAGCTCAAGGTTCGGTGAACGAGCCGCAATTGGTGCACTTGACCTACAAGCCGGGTGGCAAGTCCAAGGGTCGCATTGCTTTAGTAGGCAAAGGATTGACCTTTGATACTGGCGGTATCAGCCTCAAGCCGAGCCCTGGCATGGAGGATATGAAATTTGACATGTCGGGTGCGGCTGCGGTGCTCGGAGCTTTCGAAGGCTTGGCCCAGGGCGCACAATGCGATTATGAAGTGCATGGCATTTTGGGTTGCGTCGAAAACATGCCTGGTGGCAACGCGCAGCGTCCTGGTGACATCGTTACCGCGATGAATGGCAAGACCATTGAGGTGTTGAACACAGATGCGGAAGGCCGCCTGGTGCTCGCCGATTGTTTGTGCTACACCGACAAAAAGGTTAAGCCAGACCGCATTTATGACGTCGCCACCCTAACAGGTGCAGCTATTCACGCGCTCGGACACCTGACCTCCGCAGTCATGGGTAACGACGACAAGTTGGTAAATGGTTTGATCGCCGCCGGTGAACGCGCCGGCGAGGCTTATTGGCAGCTGCCAATCACCGAGGATTACCGCAAGCTAACCTTGGGACAGTATGCCGATTTGGCCAACATTAACAAGCCCGGTCAGGGCGCTGGCACCATTGCTGGTGGCTGCTTCTTGTCCTACTTCGTTGGCGATCGTCCGTGGGTGCACATGGATATTGCGGCAACCGCATGGAATCACCCAGCCAAGCCGTATTACTCCGAGGGCGGCGGTAGCGGCGTAGCCACACGCACCTTTTTGGAACTGCTGCGTAGCGCTTAAGCACCATAACGAGGCTCAAATTGAGCTGCTGTAACCAAAAGAAAACCCACCCGGTTGGCAAAGCTGCCGCCAGGTGGGTTTTTGTAGTGGTAGGGGAGACGGGACTCGAACCCGTACTGGAAGGATTTTAAGTCCTTTGCCTCTGCCAATTGGGCTACTCCCCCAAGGACGCCCTGATTCATGGCTTGGCAAACAAGCGAGAATGATGACGTCGATAAGCGGGTTGGAGGCGGCACCCAGATTCGAACTGGGGATGATGGATTTGCAATCCATTGCCTTAGCCACTTGGCCATGCCGCCGTACCCCGGGGCGGGATCATACCTTGCCCCGTGGCCGATGTCCAGAACTCGCAATCAGTAGTTGGGTTGCGCTATCATAGGATCGAACGGCCTCCTAACCTGGCCGACCAATAGCATGAAACGCAAGATCTTCTGCACCTTTCCGCAAGCTCTAATCAAAGAGCCGCTCCTGTTCACCTTGGGAACGCGGTTCCAGGTGGTGCCCAATATTCGTGGCGCCAGCGTTACTGAAGAACTTGCGATTCTTTCGTTGGAATTAGAAGGCGAGGACGCTTCGGTTCTGGCTGCTATTGACTACTTGGTTGAAGCCGGCGTCAAGGTAGAGGATCTTACCGACGGCGAATAATCCGCGGAAGATCTACCTTCTGGCAAGTTGGCCAGCGGGCAAAAAGAAAGGGATTTGCCATTGTGGCAAATCCCTTTTTCTAATGGCGGCGATTTAATCGTCAAAAAAATCTTCGGCGGCGTCCGTCGTCTCGTTGCCCTCTTCCGGGGTGACGTCCAAGCCGCAGAATTTGCCCCAAGACTCATCGTTATTGGCCCAATCTTGGATGAACCAATAACGCTGCCAAGAAGCGGCGATTTTTTTATTCAGCAGCGCTTTTTCCAAAAACTCGGCCGAGCCCTCTTCGATTTGATCGACTGCGTTCCAGCCAAAATTACGGTTGCTATAACAGATTTTGTAGAGCAAGTCGTTCAACGTAGTTGCTACGTAGGTCCCTTTTTTAGTGCCAAAGTCTTGCTGCATTAGCGCGTTGACGACGGCAGGGTATGCCTTGCGTCCCATCTCCACTAAACGGTCACCAGCGCGGTTGGAGAACGCGCCTTGGTCGGCCAGGAATGTTGCAAGATCCTCTTGGATCGAAATCCATTCTTCGTCACTACACTTGTCCCACTTAGGTACCGGCGGAATCAGTTTCAAATCCAACTCGTCAAAGTCCGTGATGCCTTTGGTGTCAGCAGCTTCGCCGGCAGCAGGTGGTAGGAAAGAAGCGCCCTTTGCAGGAACTGGCTTCGGCGCACTTGCTTCTTCTGGCTTAGCAGCGTTGCCTTCTGGCGCAGTTCCTGAGTCGCCGGTTCCATCACTTGTGGCGGTAGAATCTGAGTTGCCAACTTGCGAGTCTTCCAATTTTTCGGCATCTTCAAAATCAATCGGATCGGCCGTGCCGGTGTTGCCGCCAGCTGCATTGCCAGCGTTCTCGGGAGCTTGAGCCGTCGTATTGGTATCGACCGGATCATTGTCCTGACCTTGCCACCAGTACCAACCACCCGCCATAGCGCCGAGGCCAACTATACTGATGATCATCAAAGCCATCGGCGGACCACTCTTAGGTGGCGTGTGGTGACGGTGATGAGACCCGCCTTCGTCATCGCGCTCGCGAGGGGAACGCGTACCGGCAGCTTGGGGGCGTTTGCGACCTACGCCACTCGAGGGCTTGACCGGCTTTTTCATCGGGACAGGGCCAGCAACTTTCGCAGCTTTGCTTTGCTTGACTTCCTTTTTCGCTTTTAGCTGGGCAAGGACGTCGGCCCCGCTGGCTTTGGGTTTATCAGCAACCGCTTGGGCATCACGTTTGGCTTTGGCCTTGGCGATGATGGCCGCAGCTTTTGCTTTTTTCGCCGCGTCGTCATTGGCCGGAGCCGCGGCAACTGGCTCAGTGGCAGGTGCGCTGGCTGCTGGTTTGGCTGCAGCCTTAGCGACGGGTTTCAATGGCGCTGGCTTGGCAACCGATTTGACGGGTTTGGCGCCGCGCGGCGTGAATACAGGCTTGGCGACTGGCTTGCCGGCAGTCTTAACGGGCTCAGGGGAGACCGGTTTGACCGGAGCTTTAGCTTTAGCAGGCTTTGCGACCTCACGGTCTACCGGCGCGGCAGCAGCGGGGCGGTCGACCTTTTTCGGGGCGTCGCCTAGCGGCTTAGCTCCCAAAGCATCCGACGCGGGAGCGGGGCTGGCTGCGGGGGTTGGAGGGGTGGCCAGTGGCGGGATATCAACGGTGCCTTGGCAGACTTGGCAGCGAATGCGCGTCGCCGTGACCGTATCGGGGATATCACCGTAGCGTTGGCCACAGTCTAAGCAGATGCCTGTGCGTTCACTCATGGAATCAATGGGCTAAGGAGTAGGGCGAGCTCGGCCTCAATGCCTCTAGAATAGTCAACTTGCCCTGCTCCGTGTCTAGTGTCTAGAAACTTCCAGCTGCAAAGTGAATTTCTTCCCAAGGGGGATCAGCCCAAAGCCATTGAAGCTTTGGTCGCAGGCATGGCCGATCCCGCCGCGCGGCGCATTTTGCTGGGGGTGACCGGGTCCGGCAAAACCTTCACTTTGGCCCATGTGATCCAGAAATTACAGGTGCCTACGCTGGTGATTGCGCCCAATAAAACCTTGGCCGGGCAGCTTTATCAGGAGATGAAGGAGCTGTTTCCGCACAACGCGGTGGAGTATTTTGTCTCTTATTACGACTACTTTCAGCCTGAGGCCTACATTCCGTCGTCCGACACCTTTATTGAGAAGGATGCGCGTATCAATGAACAGATTGATCGCATGCGCAACGCGGCAACGGCATCGTTACTGGCCAGGTCCGACGTCATCGTGGTTGCGAGCGTATCGTGTATTTATGGCTTGGGCGACCCAGGGGTCTATGCCGATCTGGCGGTGACCATGACTCGTGGCAGTAAAGTGCGACGCGAGGCGTTGATGCGCGGCTTGGTTCGGACTCAACATTCGCGGGCTGAGGTGGATTTTCGGCCGGGTACCTTCCGCGTGCGAGGCAGCGCGGTGGAAGTATGGCCGATTCATGAGCGCGACCGCGTCTGGCGTTTTGAATTGGTGGGCGATGATTTGGACGAGATTCTGGTGGTCGATCCGTTGACCGGGGAGCTGTTGGATGAGCCGGAGCGGGTGACCATTTATCCGGTCGGGCATTACGTGCAACCCGAAGACAAAATGCCGAACGCCATGATCAGTATTCGTCAGGAACTGGATCTGCGTTTGCGCGAACTGCACAAGCAGGGGCGGGAGTTGGAGGCCGAGCGCTTAGAGCGTCGCACCTTGGCTGATTTGGAAGACTTGGAAGAACTGGGATTTTGCTCCGGCATTGAGAACTATTCGCGCCATTTTGAAGGCCGCAGCGAGGGTCAGCCGCCGTTTACTTTGCTGCACTATTTACCGCGCAATTTTTTATGCGTATTGGATGAAAGTCACGTCACTTTGCCGCAGGTTTATTCCATGGTTCGGGGAGATGCGGCGCGCAAAAAATCGTTGGTGAATTATGGGTTTCGGTTGCCTTCGGCGGTGGATAACCGACCGCTGCAGGAAGAGGAATTCGAATCCCTGGTAGGGCGGGTGATGTACGTCAGCGCAACGCCAGGCTATCGCGAGCGTGGTTTGATTAATGGCGCTGCGCCCGGCGCTATGCAGGATGAAGATGGAGATTTTTCTCCTGGTGATTACAGCATAGTCGAACAAGTGGTGAGACCGACTGGGTTACTCGACCCGATGGTGGAAATTCGTCCGGCTGCCGCGCAAGTAGAAGATGCCTGCAAAGAGGCGCGGGCAGTAGTGGCGAATGGAGAGCGAGTTTTGGTGACCACGTTGACTAAACGCAGTGCGGAGGACTTGACCGAGTTTTTTCAAGAGAGCGGCTTGCGCGCACGCTATTTACATTCCGATATTCATACGTTAGAGCGTGCCGAGCTGTTGCGGGATTTGCGTTTGGGTGTGTTTGATGTGCTGGTTGGTATTAACTTGCTGCGTGAAGGTTTGGACTTACCAGAGGTCGCTTTGGTAACGGTTTTGGATGCCGACCAAGAAGGTTTTTTGCGTTCTACTACCTCCCTAATTCAAACTTGTGGTCGAGCCGCACGCAATGTGAACGGCAAGGTAATTTTGTATGCGGATAAAAAAACCGAGGCCATTCGCCAAACCATGGCCGAAGCGGATCGACGTCGCGAAATTCAGCATGCCTATAACCTTAAGCATGGTATTACTCCGAGGACGATACGCAAAAAAGTTTCGGATTCCTTGTCGCTGTTACTGAGTGGTGAAACCGGCGCTGATGGAGAGGCCGACGCCACTACGTCGGCATTGGACGCAAATACATTGCAAGCGCGGCAAACGGAGAGTAAACAAGCGATGTTGAAAGCTGCATCAGAATTGGATTTTGAAAAGGCCGTCAAACATCGTGACGAAATGCGGCGATTGGAGGCCCTGTTACTGGAATTAGGCTCATGAGTTTTCAGCGCCAGTTGCAGACCGCACCGGCCCGTCCAGGCTGTTATTTGTTTTTTGATGACCAGGATCAAGTTCTTTACGTCGGCAAAGCCAAAAACATCCGTAATCGGGTGCAGGTTTACCGTCGCGAAGGTGCCGACGGGCGGGCGCGTTTTGCCGAGTTGTTGCAGTACGCCGACCGTGCAGAATTTCGCGTCACTGATTCGGAAATGGAGGCGGTTTTGTTGGAAGAGCGCTTGGTCAAAATGCACCAACCACCTTTGAATGTGTTGCTGAAGGACGACAAGGCCTTTTTGCTGCTGCATCTGGATACCACCCATCCGTGGCCGCGTTTAGGTTTGGCGCGCAAACGCAGCATGCGCGGCGAATTTTTTGGACCCTACCCAAACGCCGGAGCCACGCGTCGCGCCAAACGGTTGTTGCAGAGGGCATTTGGTTTGCGTGATTGCACCGACCATACTTTGGCCAATCGACGGCGTCCTTGTTTGAAGTATTCGGTCGGATTGTGCAGCGGGCCGTGCGTAGATAAGGTGACGGCGGCGGATTATCAGGAGTCGTTGCAAGCGGCGCGGCTGGTTTTAAACGGCAAGGTAAAAGACCGCATTTACCAAGAGCAAGAGCGTATGGAATCGGCGAGTAGGGTGATGGAATATGAAATTGCCTTACGTGCACGCAATCGGGTCAATGCATTGGAGGCTTTGGCGGAACCGCAAAAAGTTCGGCTTCAGGCCGGTCGCGATTTCGACGTGCTGGGTATCGATGAGCGCGGGTCGTTTGCGTTACTTGAATACCGCGACGGCGATTGGGTGGCGACACGTTACGGTCGCATTCCGGTGGTGGAAGCGGCGGCGGCGATGGTGAGTGAATTGGTGCCCGCTCTGTATCGTGTCGGCGCGGAGATTCCGGTAGAAATTTTGGTTCCCGCCATGCCGGATGAAGCTGACGCCATTCAAGCATGGTTGCGGGACCAAGCCGGCCACGCGGTGCAAATTTTGGCCCCAGCGCGTGGCCAAAAGCGTGCATTGGTACGCATGGCGGAAAGTAACGCGCGCGCCCGACGCGGCGAAGTGGCGAGAGTTTCCTGGCCAATTCTTGCGCGGCGTATTTCTGAAATCACCAATATGGATCCGCCCGCGGTGGTGGATTGCATTGATGTCAGCCATTTGCAGGGCCGCGAACGTGTGGCATCAAAGGTGCGCTTTGTTGAAGGTAAAGCAGAGCGCGGGTCTTATCGCCATTATTTGGTAGGCGATGGCCATGGCAACGACGACTTTGCTGCTATGCGCGAAGTGGTGGGGCGGGTATTGAATCGGGTTGGCGAGGATGGACTTGCCGATCTGATCGTATTGGATGGCGGCAAAGGCCAATTAAGCGCCGGCTTGGATGCGGTCCAAGAAATGGGCATACCAGCGCCGTTAATTTCCCTCGCCAAAGCGCGCCGCGGCCGAGGTCCAGTTCAGGCGGAAGAGCGCTTGTTCATGCCTGGCAAGTCGGATCCATTCATCCTCGAACCGCAAAGCCCGGAGCGTCTATTTTTCGAACGCATCCGCGATGAAGCACATCGCTTTGCAATTACTCACCACCGCAAACGTCGCGAAAACCTGCGACTGGTGTTGGAGCAAATCCCAGGCATCGGTCCAGCCAAACGCGGCGCCTTGCTAGATTGGTGCGAAGGCGATTTAGCCAGGTTGCGCGACGCCCCGCGAGAGATTTTGTTGGAATTGCCAGGGATAACGTCGGGCTTAATTGACTCCATGCAAGAACACCTTTACGAAATCCTCCCCTGATAGAAATGGAAATCGTCTCCACCGAAACTAACGTTGGAAATCTTAGGCGCATTTACTGCGAGGGCCTTTTGAAACAGCAGCCAAATTCGATTTTGGATGTTGGTTGTGGAAACGGGCACCTATTAAGGTATTTCGATCAAAGGGGAATCGCCGTAACCGGTTTAGAAAGCCATGGACCTTCCCATTTGGAGAAATCACTAGATGATTTGAATTGGGTGGCCGGAGACGCCGCAGCTTTGCCTTTCGCCGATGGGACTTTCGATTGGGTTTCCATGCGCCATGTGCCGCATCATTTACAGAATCCTCGTTTGGCTTTGGCCGAGGCACTTCGGGTTTGCCGAAGTGGAATTTACGTGGCAGAACCATTTTTCGACTTGGCTATACCAAGTCAGGCCAACGCGCAGCAGTTGGATTTGTGGCTTAAGCGCCAGCACCGAAAAAGTGGCATGGTGCATCACCCCAATATTCATTTCGATGGGCTGGTGGATTTGCTGCCGCTGGATCAGGTGGCAGGCATAGCGTGTGCCACCATTCCCGCCCTCGGTTGTCGAGACTTGGAGACCTATTTTGACGGCAGCACGGAGTGGCTAGATCGGCTTCCTTCGGATCATGCCGACCGCCTCGAATTTCAAAACATAGCCCACAAATGTCGACGCTCTGGACTGGGTTGGAATGGGTCGATCGTGCTGACGGTTCCCAAAAAAACGATGGCCTAAGCGGCCGATTTCCCTCTCCAGGTGTGGCTAGGGCCCTATCATCCGAGCATGGATTTGGAACCTCAGGCACCTCTCAGGGAGAAGTTTTTGCCAGTTGAAATGGATGAGTTAGCGGAAAATCTAATTCAGGATTCCCAGGCCAGTTTGGGACCGGATTTTGAGCGCTTTTGCAGATTGTTTTTGGCTTTGCACCGGACCAAATTGGCCGGCCAAGTTTTGGAGTTGAAGCGTTGTTACCGAGAATTTGATCCGGATCGGGATACGGTTTCGGCAAAGACGGTCAGCGCTAAGCGGCGGGTGGAGTTACGTCGCCAATTGCAGCCAAAGTTGAGCGAATTATTGCGTCAAGCAAATTACGTCGAGCTGTCGCCCGAAGAATTTCAGGCGGCACTGAATAAGACTTCGCCGCGCGGCTTGCAGGTGTCCGTCAACATCGATGATTTTGACGAACTGGGCCTGTATTTTCGCGGCATGGGTACGCGGGTGGACGAAATGCGTGATTGGCGTTCGCTGTATTTGAAGAAGCGCTATTGGAATACGCCAATTTATCGCCGCCTTTTTTTGTTTTTTAAGCTGCGCCCTGACGAGAAGAACACTGAGCAAAGCAATTTTCTTTATTTGAAAATGTTCCGCGATGTACCGCAGTCGGACTTGGAAATGTTGCTGCCCAACACCAAGGTGCGCATGCGAGTTTTTGACAAGGTTAAGTTGAGTATCACTGGCGGGGGTGGCACTGTCAGCGGGGTGATGGCTACGGTGACCAAGATCGGCGCTGCGGCAAACCCAGCCACCTGGCTCATTGCTATCGCCGGTTTGGCCGGAATTTTATGGCGCCAGGTGACCAAGGTATTTGCGCAGCGCACTCGCTATATGGCTGATCTCGCCCAACAGTTGTACTTTTGCAATTTGGACAATAACTTCGGCGCCCTAGTGCATTTGTCCGACCTGGCGCGAGACGAAGAGGCCAAAGAAGCTCTACTGGCTTACACTTTTTTAGCCACTGCCGGAAATGGCTGTAACCAGTCCCAACTGGATCAAAAAATCGAAAAACACCTCGCTGAGGTTTACCAAGTCGATGTGGATTTTGAGATTGAGGATGGCCTTAACAAATTGCGACGGGCCGGTTTTTTGCAGGATGAGGCAGGCTTGTTGCGTGTGATTTCGCCAGCTGCTGCCATTCAAATGATGGAGGAGCAGTGGGCAAGCCGGTTTGCGAAAAACAGGTAAAATCCATTTGCCCGCTGGTCAATATATTTTCATTGTTGGGCGTGACATTTCCTTCGGTGGGGCCGACGGTGTTTATTAAAAGCCTGGTGGAGTAACGATATGGGAGCCTGATTGTGAAAGTTGATGGAGTCCACCATGAGGGTTAGCCGTCCGTTTGGTATTGATTTCGATATACGGATGGGCGGCTGCCTGTCCAGCGTAGGAAGGTGTTGGAAAAGGAAAATGGATTGGAAAAGGCGATGCGAGAAGCAATTTGAGTCATGTCGAGCCGCGTGGTTGCCAACAGATGCGCCGCATGATGCATGCGTAAATGCATGACGTGCTGAATAGGGGAGCGACCGATAGATTGCGCGGATAAACGACGTAAATGCTCCTTGCACAAGCCAGCCTCCTGAGCCAAGCGATGCAAAGTCCAATCGGAACCCAAATCGGCCTCCACCAACTGCCACAGTTTTTGCAAGCGATCCAGACGACGGAAGGGCTGGGCGAAAGTGCTGACATAGCTGTGAATGAGGTCCACCCAATGGCGCAATGGCAAGGTGGATTCAGCGTGTTTCGCCTCGGATATGATGCCGTGCATGGCATGAACCAAAGCTGTAGAGTCAAACTCGTTCAGGGTTGGCGAATGCAAACTGGCGATGGGATCGGTGGTGGTTAGATCTTGGTAGCGCACCCAACAAAAGTCCCATTTGGCGCGTGATTTGGCGCGCATAGCGTTGACCATGAATGCAGGCTGTAGGCAGCCGGTTCCCACTTGAATTTGGCGCCAAATTCCGTCGACTAAAATTTCACCCGCGCCGCCGAAGCAAGCCAAAAAGAAGCTACCGGATGGCTTTAATCGCACAATTTCCATCGGCTTTGCCGCATGCATGATGCCGCAATGGGCGATTTTGTGACGGCGTAAGTCGGAACAAAGCGGAGCGTCGGCGAGCCAGGACCGCGGGTCGTAGGCGCTAGACTTGACCAAAGAATGGGTGGTCGCTGCGCCGAGGATGTGTTTTTCGCGTATCTGATTGTGCTTGTGCATCATGGACATTGCGCCCCCGGGAAGCGAGTATAAAGGGGTGCTGGCTGAGCCGGCAAACCTTCGATTGAAAAGCACATGGCGACCATTGCAGTCCTCGGCACCCTCGACACTAAAGGTCAGGAACACAATTTTGTTGCGGATCAAATCCGGCAACGGCAACACGATGTGTTGATGATTGACGTCGGCATGATGGGAGCGGATGGAGTCGCTGTCGATATTTCATGCCATCAAGTGGCTGCGGCGGCGGACGTCGATTTGGCTGGGTTATTACTACGCCAAGATCGTGGCGAGTGTGTTGCAGCGATGGCCAAAGCTGCGCCAGTGCTACTCGCGCAGTTGCAGTTGGATGGAAAAATTGATGCGGTGATTTCTTTAGGCGGCGGTGGCGGCACCGCCATTGCGAGTGCCGCCATGCGCGTGCTGCCGCTTGGTTTTCCAAAGTTGATGGTTTCGACATTGGCTAGCGGCAATACTGCACCATACGTCGGAACCTCCGACCTGGTCATGATGCCGAGTATCGTGGATGTGGCAGGGCTTAATCGCGTTTCTCGCATGGTTTTTAAGCGTGCCGCCACGGTCATTTGTGCGATGGCTGAAAGCGCAGCTGGAGAAGCCTCTCAGTTGCAAAAAGAAAACGCTGATGACCGCCCTCTTATTGCCGCCAGCATGTTCGGAAATACCACCGATTGCGTAAATTTCGCAATTCCGCCACTCGAGGCTGCTGGCTATGAAGTATTGGTTTTTCACGCCACCGGCATCGGCGGACGCGCCATGGAAGGCCTGATTCGAAGCGGCATGGTAGTAGGTGTATTGGATATTACAACCACGGAATGGGCCGACGAATTGGCGGGCGGAGTCTTATCCGCCGGAGCCGATCGGCTCGACGCAACTGCCGCCGCCAATGTGCCGTCGGTAGTGGTTCCCGGTTGTTTGGACATGGTCAATTTTGGCGAGCCCGATACGGTTCCCGCCATTTACGCTGATCGTTTGTTTTATCACCACAATCCTCAAGTTACGCTGATGCGGACCAATCCGGAAGAGTGCTCGCAGTTAGGGCGCATTCTGGCGGAAAAAATCAATCGCTATCAAGCGCCAGTGAGTGTGCTTTTGCCGGTGAAAGCCGTGAGTGTGATCAGCGCCCCAGGACAACCCTTTCATGATCCTGAAGCAGACTCAGCGTTATTTGAAGCGCTGACCCAAAACTTAAATCCGAACGTTGAACTTTTAGCGGTGCATTGCGCCATCAACGACAAGGTTTTTGGCCAAGCCTGTGCCCAAGCCCTGCTGCGAAACCTACAACAAGTCAAACAGAATGCCTAAGGTCAAACATTACGGAGTCTTTCAATTTAAGGAAGGCGTGACGGACGAAGAAGTGCAAGAGTGTTTTTCGCGTATGCACGGTATGGTGGACAGCATTCCCGGTTTGCTGGATTTCAACTACGGTCCTTACGACAGCGCCGAGGGCATGAACGACGGCTTTACCCACGGCTTCATCATGACCTTTAATAGCCCGCAATCTCGCGATGAATACCTTCCTCATGAACACCATGAGCAGGTCAAAAAATATGTAGTCCCTAAATTGGAACGAGTGGTGGTTTTTGATTTCAATTTGCAAAATGGAGAGGAAGTATGAGACTGCTTCGAACGTTACAAATTGGCCTTCTCACCTTGACTTTGTCTGGCACCTCAATCGCGCTGCAACGCGATGTCGAATCATTGTTCGACGGCAAAACCCTAAACGGCTGGGAAGTGCGCTCTGGCGAAGAAGATTGGTGGCGGGTTGAAGATGGCAAAATCGTCGGCGGATCGCTGCAAAAGCAGGTTCCGCACAATACTTTTTTAAGCAGTACTCGTTCCTTTCAGAACTTCGAATTGGAGTTTGATATCCGCATAAACGGAGCGGGCGGTTTCGTCAATTCAGGTTTTCAAATTCGTAGTATCCGGGTGGAAGGCAACCATGAAATGAGCGGCTATCAAATCGACGCTGGCGACGGTTGGTGGGGAAAAATGTATGACGAGTCGCGGCGCAATAAGGTGATTGCCGAACCCATGGATCAAGCTGCGCTAGACGCTGCTGTGAGAGGGACGGATTGGAATCGCTATAAAATTCGAGCATCGGGTCGACGTATTCAAACTTGGATTAACGGTGTTGCCGCATTGGATTTCACCGAGTCGGATTTCCAGGTACCGATGGATGGGCATTTCGGATTGCAAGTGCACGGCGGCGGCAAAGCGTTGGTGGAGTTGAAGAACATTGAGGTGAATGTGCTTCCGCCCACCGCTGGCGCGATGACCTGGCGCAGATGGCAAAAAACTCAAAGTGTGCAAGATCAAGGCAAATCGCCGATTCGCCCGGCTGCGGACGAACTGGCTGGCTTTGATGTATTAGAAGGATTTGAAGTTGAATTGGTCGCATCCGATCCGATGATGCAAAAAGTCGTCGACATTAATTTCGACGACTCCGGTCGCATGTGGGCCATCACAGCCGTCGAATATCCGATTGATGGCAACGAATCCAAAGACGTCATCAATCTTTACCGTCAAGGCGGCCGTGACCAAGTCCTGGTCTTCGACGAGGTTTGGAAACCGGGTCCCCACAAGCCGCGTGTATTTGCCGATGGCTTGTTCATTCCCATGGCAATTTTGCCGGAACAAAATGGCGCGCTAGTCGGCATGGGCCCAGACATACTGCGCTTCACTGACGATGACGGAGACGGCAAAGCTGACCGCCGTGAAGTGGTTCTCAGTGGCTTCGGTATTCAAGATTCCCACCTCTTGCCGCACCGCTTTAAGCGCATGCCCGGTGGCTGGATCTACCTTGCCCAAGGGGCTTTCAATTCCTCAAACGTAAAAACCAAAAATGGTGACGTGGTGGCGTTCAATAAGTGCAAGATCGGGCGTTTCCAAGCCGATGGCAGCAAGTTCGAAGTCGTTGGCATTGGATTGAATAATATTTGGGGTTTTGTCATCGATCGTTTGGGTGACAAATGGGTGCAAGAAGCCAACGATTTGGGTTTCCCGATGACGCCGTTTGAACATGGCATGAGTTATCCTGGCATCGGCAGCGAAAAATTCCATTCACATTCGCCGTGGCGACCTGCGTTAGCTGAGTTTCGCATGGGTGGCACCGGTTTGTCTGGTTTGGCCCAATCGGGAGATCGCAACGGATTTCCTGCACCATGGGACCAGACCTTCTTTTTAGCCAATCCAATTATTAGTTCTCTGCAATCTGTGCAAGTAACCCGCAGATCAGACCAGCCGCAACACGTGGAGCTCAGGCGCGTTGCCGATTTGTTGGTATCCGAAGACAAAAATTTCCGCCCGGTTGCCATCCACTTTGGCCCGGATGGTTGCTTGTATGTAGTGGATTGGTACAACCCGATTATTTCGCATAACGAAGTCCCTCGAAACCATCCGTCGCGCGATAAAACTAGCAGTCGGATTTGGCGTATTCGCCATCATTCGCAAGCCAAACAAGCCCCTGTGGACGTCGCCAAAGCCACCAGCGCCGACTTGGTGGATTTGCTTGGGCATGCAAATACCGGCACCGCGCGTGCTGCTTGGCATCAAATCAGTGATCGCCAAGCGACCCAGTTAGTGCCAAAATTGTTGGAACTGGTGGAGAATGCGCAAGCCGCCACCGAACACCGTTTGCTGGCATTGTGGTCATTGCACGATCTAAAATCCATGCCGCTGCAAACGCTGCGCAAATGCATTGCAGCGCCGGAATATTCTCTGCGCCGCGCCGCCATCGACTTGGCTGGTGAACAAATTACGGACTCTACCGCTTTAGTAGAGTTGCTGGCAAATACTGCAAGCGACCCTGACCCACGGGTGCGTTTGGTTGCCATTCAAACGCTGGGGAAAAGTCGTGGTTTTAATTCCGCACTCGCACGTTTATTGCTGAGTTTTTTACGTCCTGAAAACTTAGCCATTTATCAAACCAAGCCTTCCGCGGCCGCAGCTAGCGCATTGCAAAAAGCTGACGAAAACTTGGAGTACAGCTCCATCCGCGCAATTCTTGAACAACACCCGGCAGCGGTTATTACTTGGTTGGACGAACAGTCCGCCAACTACAACTCCAATCCGATCCCGGCCGATGCTGCGTTGCAACGCTACGCCTTGTTGTGTGCCGCCGACGCCTCTGCCGCGGCCAAATTGGCACAAACTCTCAACCAACAGGATTTACAGCCCAATTCGGATGAGTTGATATACCTAGCTCGACATGCAAACCGCAAGGAAATCCAAACCGTTTTTGATCAGTGGTTAAAGCAACCAAAATACCAAGTGCAGTTGCTTCAAACCCTGCTCGATCAACGCAAGCTCTGGAATAATTCGACGTTGAAATCCTCGATTGCTGTTTGCGTTCGTCACTTGGCGCAAACTCAACCCAGCGCCCCTAATCTAAACCTGTTGTTGCGCGCGGCACGTGAGTTACGTCTGAATGAACTGGAAGGCGACGTCATTCAATACCTAAACCAAGGAATCGCCACACCCCTGGCATGTCTGCAAGCGCTTATGGAAATGGGCTGCGATGACGTCGAGCTTTATTTTCGGTTAGCCAATTCCAGTCTGCCCGGTGAAGAGCTACGCCTGAAAGCCGTCGACGCCTTGGCTGCCGTTCCAGGCGAACGTACCTTTGAATTGTTACTGGAGTTGTGGCCAACCCTGTGGCCCAAAACCCAAGCCACTGCAATGCGCTCCATGTTGGGGCAACCGCAACATGCGCGGAATTTATTGAGCGCCTTGCTCGACCACCGGATTTCCACCAAACTGCTGGACGAAGGCATGGTCAACCAAATGCGCCTGCACGCCGCCGATCAGCCTGCATGGAAAGAATTGGAAAGGCAGCTACTCGCTCAAAAAATGCCCGGCATCAAATTGCCAGGCGGAGGTCAAGATTTCCTCAAGACTAACATCACCCAGCGCGGCCCGTTCACCCTAGAAGCTTGGATTTGGTTAGAACCTGGCATCAGCAACGCCGACGGCCTACTAGCTGGTCCAAACTGGGACTTTAATTTTTCTGGCGGCTTACCACGCCTATGGTTAGGCCCGCGCGGCGACGTATTGATTTCAAAACGACCCTTGTCGGAACAAACCTGGACTCATCTGGCACTCAGTTACGATGGCAAAAATCGCCTGAACCTGTACCGCAACGGCGAATTGGAGCAATCCATAAGCGCCACCTTACCGCAGGCTAGCGCCGGACTTGAGATCGGCAAAACCACCCCAGGTGGCGGCACTGCGGCTAGCCTGACTGAGGTACGGTATTGGACCACCGAACGCAGCGCCGATCAAATCGCCGGCTATTACCAACTGCGCTTGAACCGCGAAACCAAAAACACGGATTTGCAATGGTTGCTGCCGCAGGACGAGGTCGAACTCTCCGGCAATGCCCTAATCCGACCGATGGTGCAACAACCGCCGTTGAAAAGCCAAGCCGAAGCCAAAGCTGAAATGGAGCGCATCGCCCACTTCCGCGATTTAGCCAGGGCTGACGGAAACCTTGATCGCGGTAAAAATATGTTCCTCGCAAGCTGTTTTGCCTGCCACCAAGTAGAAGGCATGGGCGGCAATATCGGACCTTCTTTGGATGGCGTTGGAGCGAAAACTGATGATGGATTATTACGCTCTATTTTGACGCCGAACGCCGGCGTGGAATCTGGCTACCGCGTCCTTAGCGTTCAAACTGCGGATGGCGAATTGCTCCAAGGCTTTTTGGCTGCCGAAGACGCACTCAGCATCACTTTGCGCCGGGCTGGTCGAGTAGACCTTAAACTGTCACGAAATTCCATCAAGAGCCTGCGCTTTGAAGAGCGCTCACTCATGCCCGAAGGCTTGCTTGACGCGATGCAACCGCAACAAGTCAGCGATTTGTTCACTTACTTACGTAGTTTGCATTGATGTCCACTGCCTCCAAATACTCGCTGCTTGTAATCATCTTGATTGCGCTCACCTTCGGCATCGTATTTGTACTTGGCACATCAAAAATCCCTGCAGCCGCCCAACCGGCGCGCATTCAAGCGCTATTTAGCGACGACATCCATCTGCTGCGCGAGCTAGCGGTCGAAGTTCCCGTTGAGTTGTCGATCATGCCGGATTTCGACGAAAAACTGAGTGCCGAAGAGATGCGCTTGCAAATTGAAGCAATGGAAAAACCATGGCAGTCTATCGAAGAACGTGCCAAAGCCATACAGCATCCTGCCATTCGCGGCGTGTCGATCACGGTCCGAGAAGGCAGCGTCAACCGCTTGCGCATGATCCGACGGTGATCCGACTTTATGGACCAGCGGAAACTTTGGTGCGCTACGAAGAAGTTGTCACGGAAAGCAATGGCAAACAACGCACGATTAAGATTACTTTTGATTTGCAGCAGTTAATTTTGATGACAGCTGAAGATGAAACTGCTGATTAGGCCTGAGGTCCAACGCGTGGAAATCGAGCTACTTTTTGGCAAAAAGTTGAACCACCCTTTCTTTCATTTCGCCAGACTTCCAAACCTGCATTTCGTTTTGTAAGTACGCCTGTTGCTGGTCAGCGCTGACCGTGGTCACGCCAAATTGAAGTGCGGCTTTGCTCAACTTGAAACTGGGTTGCGGATAACTCGCAAGTTGCTGCAAATGGGCCTTACTCGCGGATACCACGTCGTCGGCGATTTGGTCGATCATGCCCAAGCTCAGGGCTTGACACGGATCGTAAAGGTTGCCGCCGATGAGGATTTCATAAAGGTGCTGGGGATTGAGGCGGTGGCGCAAGATTGACATCATGCGCGGCGGAAAACAGGCGCCAAGCTTGATTTCTGGCAGTCCAATTCGGAGGTCAGCCTGCTGCTTGGCGATGCGGTAATCACAGCACAGCGCTAGCACACAACCACCTGCTATGGCATGTCCGTTGACGCATGCAACAGTCGGGCCGGGGTATTCAAAAAGGCGCACCGCAAGGTCGTCTATGGCAAGCAGGAAGGTCGGCAAGTCCTCGTCGCTGTAAGTCAGCATTTCCTTGAGGTTGAGCCCAGAGCAAAATGAATCCTCGGTCCCGGTGAGCAAGATTGGCTGCGAGCCAGCTAAGTCCAGCTTCTCATTTAACCAATGAAGTAAGTCGCCACCAATGGCATTGCGGCCAGGGTGGTTCATGCGAATCTCAAGCATCAACTCAATCTAATACGGCAATAGCCACCGCAACAGAACTAAGTGTTGGAATGGCGTAATTATTTAAGGAAGCTCTGATTCATTCGGGCGAGTGAGGCTGTGAGTGGAAATCGTTAGATTCAAGGCGCGAATCGAAGGCTGTAGCCTCGCTACAGCCGAGATGAAGCAACGCCGAAGCTGGCGATTTACGCCGCAGACTCGCCGATCGGAATGAATCAGAGTTTCCTTAACACCACTGCGGCAAAATGAAAAGTTCGGCCCACCAAATTGGGCCAAGAATTTGGGTTTAACTTGAGTACTGCGGTGGCCCCTCCGTTGCTGTCCAAAGTGCCATGAAACGAAGAATAGTCGGCGCCATGAAAGCCTCCATTCCAAGTGCGCTGGGTTATGCGATCGGAGGTGAGGGGGATTTCAATGCCAAACAGCGTGGGTCCAGTCCCACTGTTTGAAGCCAAAACCTTGTAATCATGATGTGCCGCCTGCTGAGTGAAATTCAAAGTGAACTCAATGGTGCCGCCTCGCGACGCAGATAGATGTTGCAGATTGGACTTCAGGAAAGGATTAAAACCAATCACGTAGGCGGTACCGGTCTTGTCTGCCAGGGGCAATTTGGTTTCAGGCGCTCCGACGATTATGTCAGCTAAACCGTCTCCATCGACGTCGCCAGCGCTAGCAACGGCTTGGCCAAATTGACCAGGAGTATCTACACCTTCTCTAAGACGCATGAGCGAACCGTTCTTGCCAGAATAAATGTAAACGCATCCAGTTCGTCCGTCGCCATAGTTAAAGTGATCCTGGCCAATGGCGACATCAGGGTAACCGTCGCCGTCGACGTCGCCGGCCATGGCTACGGCATGGCCTAAAAATCCATATTGCTGACCGTGCCATACGAATAAGGTCGACCCATCGGCGCCAGAAATTGCCACAACTCGTCCGTAACCACCGGCAACATTGTTAGTCGCGCCGGTGACTAGATCATGAACCCCATCCAGGTTCAGATCATATCCGCCATCCAAGGATCGGCCCAGGTTGTCAAACATTCGGTCTCCGGCATATTGCCAAATGAGGCTCGTTTCAGAGCCAGAATAGGAATATGCATGCACGGCTCCAGCTCGGTAAAAGCTGGCGCCGGAAAAATTGGGCGATCCAATCAAAATATCTGCATTGCCATCTTGGTTCAGGTCGCCACTGGCAGCCACAGAATGACCGCAGTGTTGGTTTTCTTCGGTGCCGTCGTAGCCCGAAAATAGTTTTGCAAAGCCAGGTTCCGGGCGGAGAAACGAAGGCGATGGAGCCCCAACTAGAATATCCGCATAACCGTCCTGGTTGACGTCACCAACTATAGCCACGGCTCTGCCCAATTCGGAACCATTTTGGGTGCCGATAATTTGGTGCAAAATGGATCCATCTAGACCCGAATAAACCCGAACTTCTCCGTAATAATCAAGTCCATATAGGTTGCCGGTGCCGCCGACGACTAAATCCGGCCAGCCATCACCATTAATATCCTGATCTCCAGCGACAGCCCTTCCAAAAAGTTCCCAGTCCGCGCCGTTTCCTTGCCACTTGTAGATGGTTGGATAACCGCCGCCTACGCCTTGCCCGGGGCAGAAACTAGCGAGGGTGATGGCGCTCAAAAGGAGCATTATTTTCACGTATGAAGTTTATCTGGAGGGCGCCCATAACTGGCCAGCAAAAGTGAAATTACGATGTTGCAGTTTCCAGCAATGGTGGGGTAGTGCTCTTGATTTACAAGGCTTAGGGGTTATTGGAGGTCTACAACCACAGTTAGCCATTTCAGTCCCCACTCCCTCTTACGACATCCTTGGGCTGCCCGCTGCAGCAGCGCAGGTGATATTGCTAGCGCTGACGACAGTCGCCTTTGCCACAGTTTTGCGGCGCCGACTGTTGTTGCTGAGCAGGGCTGCTGCGGAACCTCGAACAGGCAGTTGGGGTGGCCGCATACGGCGCTTATTGTGGATTGGATTTGGCCAATCCCGTCAGCCTCGTTATCGAGTCGCCGGGGTAGTTCATATCGTCCTGTTTTTGGGCTTTTTAATTCTGTCGCTGCGCTCCATGAGCTTGCTTGCGACCGCGTTTTGGCCCAGCGCAATCGCTTTTGGCGGCCCTTGGTATGGCGTGGTCAAGGATTGGACTGGCTTGCTGGTGCTCATTAGTTGTGCAGTGGCAGCCTGGCGACGTTTGGTGACCAAGCCCGCTCGTTACAACGACCGCAACGCGAAAAACGTTCACACCAAAGAAGCGGTCACCATCTTGGCGTTAATAGCTCTGTTGATGGTTGCAGATGGATTTTTTTCGGCTAGCCAATTTTTGCTGATATCCAATCCTCATAATCAGTCAGCTGAGCTTAGCATGCATCTGTTGGCGGCTAGTGAACCGCTCGCAACAATGGCTTCAAGTGTATTGCCAAATGACCTGACCGTGCTGACCTCCATTCATGTCTTCAGTTTCTGGCTGCACAACATAGTCCTCCTGTTTTTCTTATGCCTGCTTCCGATCGGCAAACACTTTCACGTCATTACTGCTCTGCCCAACGTCTTTTTGTCCAATTTACGGCGCAGCGGCTGGCTAAAGCCGCCTTCGTACAGTGAAACAGATTTCGACGCGTTGGAAAGCGTCGGCGTGAGCAAGTTGGAAGACTTTACTTGGAAGCAACTGCTTGATGTTTATAGCTGTGTGGACTGTGGCCGCTGTTCAGATCATTGCCCGGCGTACGCCACCGCGACGCCGCTGTCGCCGCGCATGCTCAGCATCAAAACACGCGAAGCGGCCTATCGCGATTACCCGATTCGTGGACCGATTCAGACGCCGGAACAGCGGCCCAAATTAGTTGGTGAAACGATTCGAGAGGAGGAGCTGTGGGCCTGCACCACGTGCGGCGCGTGCGAAGAGGCTTGTCCGGTGATGATTGAATACATTGGACGGCTCGTGGACATGCGTCGTGCCTTGGTCGACCACGGCC
>JACNIZ010000174.1 GCA_014382805.1 Planctomycetota bacterium | reverse complement strand
CCACTGTACTGGCTTGGAGCCGACCGCCTCCAAGCGGAAACCAGACAATAAATCGCTAGCTTGATGGATGCGATCTAGCGGAACCGATATTGCACCAGTAAAGGTGGCGGCCAACATGCGCAAAATTTGCGCCGACGAAATCCCCTGCTCGCGGAACTGGCGTACGGTGGTGTCGCCATGCCGCTTAGCCAGCCGACGTCCGTCCGTCCCAACGACCAACGGCACGTGGGCGAACTCAGGCACTGGAAAACCGAATGCTTGATAAATCAATATTTGCCTACCCGCGCTACTGATTAAGTCATCGCCACGCACTACGCTGTTTATCTTTTGCTCTGCATCGTCCACAACCACAGCCAATTGATATGCCGGTTCGTTGTCCTTTTTCCAAATTACGAAATCACCGCCCTGTTGGGCCAAATCCAGCGAAGTCGCCCCACAAATACGATCCGAAAAATCTACTTTGGTGCCAACTGGGATTGCGAATCGCCAACATGGCAATTTCCCAGTTTGCTTTTGAGCCTCAACCGCCGACCTCCAAAGCCCACGGCAAGTACCGGAATAAACTGGCCCCTCCTCTCCAGGGTGAGGAGCAGAGGCGGCCTGTTCCACATCCTTTCGCGTGCACACACAGGGATAAGCCAGTCCAGCTTCAGCTAAACGCTGCAGATAGCTCGAATAAATTTCCAATCGCGGTCGCTGGTAGATAGGCCCTTCATCCCAATCCAAGCCTAACCAATGCAAATCCTCCATCGCCAGGCGGGCCGCGCCAGCCTTCACCCGAGGCCCGTCCAAATCCTCCATGCGTAGCACCATGTGGCCACCGCGACTGCGCAAGTCCAGCCATGCCAATAAGAAGCTGCGGGCATTACCCAAATGCAACACCCCGGTAGGACTAGGAGCGAGCCTTCCGACCACAACGGTTTGATTGTCGAGTTTGCTCAAATCGGTCCTAGTTTAGGCTGCCCGCCTCCTGCAAACTATCGACTTGGGCAAGCAATAAGGCTCCATGCACATGCACTCCCGCTTTTTCCAATACGCGCTGGCATTCATAAAAGGTGGCTCCGGTAGTCCAAACATCATCCACGATCCAAAGGCTAGGCGGTAACCGTCGTTGTGCGCCCGGAAGCAAATCAAACGCGCCAAGCAAATTGCCTCGTCGGGCGTGAGCTCCCAAACCCGCTTGCGCCGGGCGATGCTTGCGACGTCGTAATAAGCGTTGAAAATTGCAGCCCAAATCGCGGGCTAATTTCTGCGCCAATTCTTCGGCCAAATGCCACCCCTGCCAGCGCCGTCGCCAAGATGGCGGCGGCACGGTAATCCACTCTGGCACGACATCGGCTGCAGTCACTTGACGCAAAAACGACTTGTACAAACTGCGAAAAGCTGGTGAATCCGGACTGGCTTTGGCGCGCAGAATAAGTTGGCGCAAACTGCCTTGATATTGCCCTCCCCTACAAAGCCGCACCTGATCCAGTTGGCGCAGACCGCCGCCATCAAAAGTCGAGCGCTGCTGGCATTGCTCGCACGGCAACATTTTGGGCTGCCAGCCCACATCCATTCCGCATGCCGGGCACAGCGCCCCTAGAGCAACTTCAAGCGATTGAGCAAAGGTTCCGTCCACATAAGCAAGACGAAAAACCGCGCCAATGGTTACATCTAAAACCGCGCCAAACGACCTGGGATTCGTGGCCGATCTGGTATGCCGATGGCATCTCTCACCGAGCGCACGTAATTTTCCAGAGTTTCGGCCTGACTTGCTTCTACGCCAAACAGCGATCCGATCTCTCGAGTCAACTCCAAATGATCTTCAAAGGCAAATTCGTGCACGCGCAACTGCGAGCGCAAATGACTGCGCATCACCCGATCGACGTGCCCATCCAACATAAACATCAGGGTGCCAGCAATAAAGATTAGAGCCACCGAGCCCCAAAACTGTATCGATGGATCGGCAGGTCCAGGCAACAATACCGCCGCCAACTGCAAAGAAGTGCCGGCCAAAAAGAAGATCGCCGAAATCAAGCTGCGACCTTTGGACATGACTGATGCCCGCAATCCAGCCAAAGACTCCGGCGAAAAGCCTAAAACAAATTGTGCCCGAGTTCGTGGACGGCCCCGCCCCACCGACGTAATCATGAAAACGCCGGCGAGGAAGTAGCAAACAAATCCGAGCACGATCCAATCAGTGCAGACTGAGAGTACGAATTCCTGAGCAGTGGCTTCGGGCACGCCTATATCCTAATTCACGGCGCCTGCCACTCAAACTCAAAACCGTGCTCTACTCAGAATTCCGCCATTAGGCCGCGTGGCGCTGCTCTTTGGCAACCGACGCGCGCGGAATTTGCTTTTCCTTTTGGCGAATTTGCGCCAAGGTCCGTTTGCCTACTTTTAATGCTTCGCTAATGGCCGCAAACGGGGTTTTACCGACACTATGCAAAACCAGACGCTTGCCACGATTCAATTCAATTGCGATCGAGCAGAGGCAATCAATTCGTCCTTCGCGCATGCTCGAGCGATCCAATCGCATCTGAACGCCGTACAAGTGATCGGTGAACCGAGCGAGGGTCTGACGGGTCTTGTGGTGGGCGAAGGCCTCGATTTGTTCGGAGGAAACGGAAAATGGTTGCCTAATGATGAGCTGTACGTTCATTTTGTTCGGGGGGTGTGGAGTTAAATCTCCCGCCCTTCTCGGCCGCGAAATGGCCGCTCTTAAGGCAATCCACCCCCAAAACTAAGGAAGCTCTGATTAAAGAACCCACCCGAATCAATCCGAGCTTGCTTATTCCCATTCGATTGTGCCCGGTGGCTTAGACGTAATATCTAGAACGACGCGGTTAATTCCCCGCACCTCATTGATCACCCGGTTGGAGATCGCCTGCAGACAATCGCGGCTTGGATAGACCCAATCGGCAGTCATTCCATCGCTAGATTGCACAGCTCGAATCGCACAAGCCTCTTCGTAAGTTCGCAAGTCACCCATTACGCCGACGGATCGTGCACCGGTCAACACCGCGAAATACTGCCACACGCCTTCATGTTCGCCGCGACTCTCAAATTCGTGGCGCACGATGGCGTCGGCGGCGCGCAATAGCTGGATGCGTTCGGGGGAGCATTCGCCCACGCAGCGCACCGCCAACCCCGGTCCTGGGAAGGGTTGGCGCGCCACCATCTCTTCAGGCAGACCTAAAACACGGCCCAATTCACGCACCTCGTCCTTAAACAATAGACGCAAGGGCTCGACCAAGCCCATTTCCAAATCATCCGGCAAACCGCCGACGTTGTGGTGGGACTTAATCACCGCAGTAGCGCCACCGTGCGCCGCCACCGACTCGATGACATCGGGGTAGAGCGTGCCTTGGCCAAGGAAGTGAGCGCTATCAAATCGTTTCGCCTGTTCGCGGAAGACTTCGATGAACTCATGACCAATGATTTTGCGTTTGGTTTCCGGGTCCGATTCGGCAGCCAATTTTTCCAGGAAACGATCGGCGGCATCAACCACCGTGAGGTCCAAGTCAAAATGATCTAAAAATGTCCCTTCAACGATTTCGCGCTCACCTGCACGCAATAAACCATTGTCGACGAAGATCGCATGGCAACGCTTGCCTATGGCTTGCTGGCAAATAGCCCCGACCACGCTGGAATCAACGCCGCCCGACAATCCGAGCACAATCTCACCGCTTTCGCCGACCTGATCGCGCACGCTTTGAATCAATTCTGCGGCTAAATCGCCGGGCGTCCAATCGCCCTTGCAACCGCAAACCCAATGTAAAAAGTTGCGCAAAATCGTTGCGCCTTCGCGGGTGTGGGCAACCTCAGGGTGAAACTGCAGTCCATAAATTTTTCGCCGGTCATCGCCGATGGCAGCTTCCGGGCAGCTGCTGGATTGTGCCATGCGCTCAAATCCGCTCGGCAACTTTTCGACGCGGTCCCCATGGCTCATCCAAACCACGGTTTGTGGATTCACACCACTGAATATGCCCTCCGCCTTGAGCACTTGCAAAGGCGTGAAACCAAATTCGCGTTCTTCCCCGCCAGGAACGACCTTGCCATCGAGGTGGTGACATAGCCACTGCAAGCCGTAGCAGATGCCCAAAATGGGAACACCGGCATCTAAAATGCAAGCGTCCATCACCGGCGCGTCGGCGTTGTATGCGCTGGCTGGGCCGCCGGAAAGAATGATGCCTTTAAGGTCGTCGCCTAGATGTTCGTGAGCCAAATGGGCTGGCACCACTTGCGAAAAAACGTGGTGTTCGCGGACGCGGCGGGCAATCAGCTGCGTGTATTGCGAGCCAAAATCGACAATGAGGATGCGTTCGTGCATTTCGGTTGATGGCTGCTAGTCAGCCATCCAGTAGTTTGGAGCTTCTTTGGTGACGCGAACGTCGTGCGGATGACTTTCACGCATGCCGGAACCGGTGATGCGCACAAAACGTGCTTTGGCGCGAAAAATTTCCAGCGTCTCGGCTCCGATGTAGCCCATTCCGGCCCGGATTCCACCTACAAATTGGTAGGTGAACGGAGCCAGTGGGCCACGGCTAGGCACCATGCCCTCGATGCCTTCCGGCACCAATTTCTGGGTTTCGTGCACGCTAGCTTGACCGTAGCGTGCTTTGCCGCCCTCAACCATCGCAGCCAGCGAGCCCATGCCGCGCACCGCTTTAAACGAACGGCCCTTGAACAGGAAGGTCTCGCCCGGGGATTCGTCGGTGCCGGCTAGCAAAGAGCCAAGCATGACGCTGGAGGCACCAGCTCCCAGGGCTTTGACTGCGTCACCAGAATGACGGATGCCGCCGTCAGCGATGACCGGGACGTCGTTCGAGGCCGCCGTGCGGCTAGCACGGTAGATGGCTGTAAATTGAGGGACGCCTACACCAGCGACGATGCGAGTGGTGCAGATTGAGCCTGGACCAATGCCTACCTTGATGCCATCGGCACCGGCGTCGATGAGAGCTTCAGCGGCCTCGGAGGTGGCGATATTGCCAGCAACTACATCGACCCAGTCACGCCGCTTGAGCTCCCGCACCGTATCCAGCACGTTGCCACTGTGGCCGTGAGCGGTATCGA
>JACNIZ010000058.1 GCA_014382805.1 Planctomycetota bacterium | reverse complement strand
GCCTTGTGAATCCAAGCATATGAAGTGCACATTGCCCCAATTGAAAGAATAGTACGCTTCGGTTCCAGACGCCAATCCACCCGCCTCGGCTTGGGTTGGATGGGCAAAGATATTGTAGTAAACCGCTGGCCAAGTCTCATGGTTGCCGCGCGTAGACCAAAGCGGAAGCTGACGTAATAAGGTCGGGTAAAAGTTAAACACCGCGCGTTGATATTGCTGGTCGGTACCATTTTGATAAGCATTATCGCCTAGCATCAACCAAAACTCAGCCGGCTTAGCTAGATGGCGTTTCAAAATCACATCGCGTACATCGGCTGCTCCACGCGACGCGGTGCCGGAATCGCCGAACACAAATACACTGAATGGATCGGTGTTGCCTGAAACTGGAGCAGTACGAAAGGATCTCAATTCCGATTTCGACGTTCGCGTCGCGCCGACGACGTCGATCTGATAATAATAATCGGTGTCTGGTTCAAGCATCTGCAAGCTAACTTGATGATCTGTGGATTGCAAGTTATGGCCGATGCCCTGGTCCAAGTTATCTGGATCGACTCCATAGTGCAGCCAATAGTTACTTGGAAATGGTGTGCGCCATCGCAAGGTCATGCTAGTGGTCGTTGCAAGTTGTAAATAGGGTTTACGGCTGAACAATGGCGCTCGATCCAACTCCAGTGACAAATCAAAGCTAAGATCACTGCTTTGGTTATTTAACTGGTAAACGGCCACCGCCAAAGTGTTGCGGCCGGGGCGCAGCTTGGCCTTGGGGACCCATGTATGCAGCCAGCGGTTTTCTGAATCCAAGTAGTATTCGCGCAAAGCAAAAGATTCCGACGTCAGCGCCCCGGCCGCCATGCGACTGCGATGGATTTCTTCGCCGTTGAGGTAAAACACCGCCCCATCGTCCACTAACCAGCGCAGTAACAGTTCGTCTTCGGGCTCAGTGGGTTGGGCGTCAAAAGTATGGCGGAAGTAGCAGAGCTGGCGGGCATAGGAGCCTGGGCCCATCCCCATCACCGTATTTTCATCGGTTTCGCCACAGCCCAATTGAGCCGGGCCAGCCGGCCAAGCGGAATCGTCGAAATTTGGTTGCACCCAATCTGCTGGAGCAGTGCCTGAGTCCAAATAGCTCCAAATCGAACCTGGAGTGACCAGCTCCTGAGCCTGAATCGGCGAAGTTTGGGCCACCAAAACGACCATCACCGTCAGAGCCAACCGCCCCAAAGTCGCTCTCATCTGCCCGTTTTCGCGTTGCTCAGCAAAATTCATTCACGGATTTTAGCAACGGTGCACGAAACTCCGATGAAAGCTCCGTGTTGTTTACACACAGAAGAAAATGAAACCACTCCGCACCCTAATCATCGGCTTCCTGGCGTTCTCTGCAATTGCCACCTCTGCCGATGCCCAACAAGAAGCGGCCAAGCGCCGTGTCCCTGCTGAAGTTCTTAAACAATTCGATGTCAACCAAGATGGTGCATTGGATAAAAAAGAACGGCGAGCTGCACACGAAGCAATCCAAAAACGGCGCGATTTGCGCGGTGACTTGGCCAAACAAGCCCCTCAGAAAAATCGCCCCGACCGAGCCCAGGCTGCCCCAGAAGGCAACCCAGGTCCTCAAACGCGCGGCGAACTGCGCGCCCGTCGTAGCGGTCATGTTGAAGCTGCACCAAAGGCGAGACAGCAGACACCTAGCCGTCGCAGCCTGCGTTCCCATGGAACCGAAAAGACCACCCAGGCGCCACCTGCAAAAGGCGGCAAGCATATTCACACTGCCAAGTGCGATTGCAAGTGTCACAACAAAGCCGATAAAAAAGCTCCTCGCGCTGACCTGAAGGCCAAACGGACCGGCAATAAAGCTGAAAAGACTGGTCATAAGGCTGCTAAGAATGGCAAGAAAGCCAAGTCTGGCAAGAATGCCAAAACTGTCAAGAAGGCAAAATCTGGCAAAAAAGCCGCAAAAGCTAGCCAGGGCAACCGCAAGTCTTTGCGCAAATCCGGTCGCGGCAAATAACCGCTTAAACTCACTCTAGACCCGGAGCCATTTCGTGGCAAAGGAGTCGGCAACGGGTGGCTCCGTATAGAATGGCCACCAACTGCTGACCCCTTCCACGAAATGGCTTCCTCTACTTCTAGTCCGGTGCGCCGCCTGCTGCACCTATCCATTCCCTTGCTCGGCCTAATTGTCGGCGTGCTTTACGGCGGTTGGAGTTACCACCTGCACAAATTCCCGTTCGACGGCTCGATCCCTGGGCTAGCAAGCGGAGCGATCCGAAACACCAAAGCACGCTTTAAGCCACCGAATGTTCACAAAAGGACGCAGCAAACCGAATCCACCGAGCTACAAGATTTGGGCTATGCCGAAGGCACCGAAGCCGCCGCCGATAAAACTGGCGTAGTTAATTATGTACCCGAGATTGCTTCGGACGGGGTCAATTTGTACGTCAGCGCGCACGGCGAAGAAGCGGTGTTAATGGATATGGAGGGCGAGGTGCTGCATCGCTGGACCTACGACCTTTCCGCCGATTTGGATCCAGCAGACGCCAAGGTACTAAAAACTCGTTTCCGCAAAGCTCACCTCTATCCGGATGGCGGCTTAGCAGTGGTTTATGGCGGGCACGCATGGTTGGCTCGACTTGATAAAGATTCCAAATTACTTTGGAAGGTCAAAGGCGGCTTCCACCATGACTTAGAAATTCAACCTGACGGCACTATCTTCGCCATCGGTTCGGCCAGCCATGTTGTCGAACGGATCAACCAGAAAAAGCCCGTTATCGAAGATTTCATAGTGCAGCTATCCGGCGATGGCGAAGAACTGCAACGCTTGCCGGTTTTGGAAGCCATCGAAAATTCGATTTACGCGCCGTTACTGCAGCAAATGCCAGCCTATGGCGATATTTTCCATACCAACGCGATTGAAGTTCTCAAAACTCCACATGCCAACGCGCCCGAGACTTGGGAAGCCGGTCAGGTGTTGATTTCGATACGCGAGATGGACGTGCTTGCTGTGATCGACATGGAGCAGCGCAAAGTCGTTTGGGCGATGACTGGAATGTGGGATGGTCAACACCAACCCGCCATCCTGGACAATGGCAACATGTTGGTGTTCGACAACTTTGGTACTGGCATGTCCAACGTTTATGAATTTCAACCGGGTAGCCAGAACATCGTTTGGGCCTACCAGGGCACCGCTGCCAACGACTTTTACTCCGAAACCTGTGGCAGCCTGCAACGCTTGCCGAATGGCAATACCTTGATTACCGAATCGGACTCTGGACGGGCATTTGAAATCACCGCCGACGGCGCCGAAGCGTGGCGTTTTGTCAATCCTCATACGGTCGGCGATGACGGTGAAATGGTGGCTACTTTGTTCGAAGTTTTGCGCTTCCCCAAGGAATACGTCGCCAGTTGGCTGAAGTAGCCCCTGAATTCACTTCACGCTCGGCCAATTACCCGCGTAGGCAGCCCGATGACCATTCAAACCGCACCTCGTCCCTCGATTTTGCGCGCTCTACGGCCTACTCTGCTGCTACTTCCGGCGTTTTTTGTCTCCGTTTTTTATCTCAATAGCTGTTCCTCGGCCCCCACCGCCGAAGAGTTGATGCAGCAGGAAATGGCGCAGGCTTCGGCCGCCTTGGGCGTCGCGATATCGAGTATGGATGCACTGGAAAGCGGCGTCAAAACCATTGAAAAGCGAAATATCGCTGGTCATAGCGGGCTGAAGCAAAGCGATTTGTGGCAAGTCCAATATTTCCGAGCCTCGCTGCGCGGCGATGCAGGCGAGTTGGTCCCAAGCAAGATCGTGCGCATGCACTTGCGCAAACCGTTGGCCGGTTCGGAACTTTACTTGTGTTTCGATACACAAGGCGCATTGATTCACCTCGGCCTGTCCGGCGCCCAAGCCGAATCCGAAATGGAAACACTCTGGAAGGGTGTACTGAGCCAGTTCGAGGGCTACCGCGCAGCATCCACCGCCGACCTGCTGACCCCATCTCAAGCCCACCGCCATTGGCAAGATGTAACCGCCTCCACCCGCTCCCGCGGCAGCTCCGAGGAGCTTTATGCACAAAAGCGCCTCATGGCCTTAAACCGTGCGCGGCTGGGGCAGGTTTTTGCACTGACTGGTCGCGGTGAGGTTCCGTCGGCGGCGTTATTGCAAGATTGGCGCGATCAATGGGGTGAATTGCGCAGATTGAGCATGGATTTAGGCGCAGTGATCGGTACCAGTACTGCGGCCAAATACGACGACATCGTGACCGACGCCGAGGAATTGCTGGACCGCGCCATCCTTGCTGCCAAAGCCGGCAATGCCGCAGAGGTGCGTAAGCTGGCTGGCGGTGAATTGAGCAAATCTGCATGCCGCTCCTGCCACAACATGAACTCCGCTGCTTTAGGCGGTAAATTGCGCCCAACCTTGGAGCACCGGCTTAGCGACTTCGGCGTCGTGCCACTTTTCCGCGTAAACGCCGATTTGTGGAGCCCAAGTAGCCGCGAGCAAGAAGTGCAGTACCTGGCTTACACAGTGAAGGCGGGATTATTGCTGGCCGGTGCTTTATAAAGGGGCATGCGTTCCACCATTTGGCTCCTCCTTAGCATTCTGACCATCGCCGGCTTTGCCATGGCGCTCGGCTCTCAATCCGCCAAACAGCAACAAGAACCGGTCGGCTATACGGATACGCCACTGATTCCTGGCAGTAAGTGGCGGGTACACGACCGCGATCGACCGGTACCTGAAGTTGTGACTCCAGGGGCACCTAGCACTCAAACACAGGTCGGTAGTGCACCGTCCGACGCCATCGTGCTATTCGACGGCAAAAATTTGGATGCGTGGAGCGGCGGCAAATGGAAGGTCGCCGACGGCGCGATGACAGTAAATGGCACCGGTGAAATGGTCTCCAAGCAAACTTTTGGCGATATCCAGTTGCATTTGGAATGGCGGGCACCGGGTGAACCGGATCGTAGCTCGCAAGGCAAAGGCAATAGCGGGGGGGTTTTCATGGGGCAAAATGAAATGCAGGGACTAAACATCAACCAGAACAGAACCTACGCCGACCGCCCAGCCTCCGCCCCCTCTGGGCACAATCCGCCGC
>JACNIZ010000060.1 GCA_014382805.1 Planctomycetota bacterium | reverse complement strand
GCTGTTCCAAGTCTTGCTTGGTCAACTCATAACCGGCACCACCATCGATGTTGGACGAACCTTCATTGCCATCTTCTCCAGCCTGCTTCTTCAGACGGCGATTGAAGTGAATGACTCCAAACGAGCTGTTTGCTTGCGCCGACGGATTCACCTTCAAAGTACGGTCAAATGCAGTTTCACCGTTCTTTACTTGATGCAACAAATCTAGCATTGGCTCCATTGCCAATCCAGATTCCAGCACTAAGCGACGGAAGATCTTGCGCGAGACTTCGGTCTTCTTAGCAAGTGAAATTTCCTCGTCCCGCGTTAGCAGCGGAATCTCACCCATCTGGGTCAGATACATGCGCACTGGGTCGTCGATTTTCTCGAGGACCGGCTGCGCGGCACGGCCACCCGGTCCGCGTACCGAAGCCACAGCCAACGGTTTGACCGCAACCGGCATCGGTGCAGTCAAAACAGGGGCGTCCTGGCTTTCAGCAGCATCGCCCACGCGAATGCCTTCTGCCTCTAGCCTATCCAGCACGAGGGTAAGGGTCTGCAGGGCGTTTATGCCCATGGCTGCTGGTGGCAGCGCAGAGTTGATGTCATCAAAACCGAGGGTTCCACCCTGTTCGCTTCCTTTAGCGAGCAGAGTTTCAATGGCGGTTTCGGTAGTCTTGTTGGAGCTTGTCATGGACTAGCGTGGGTAGGCGATGCTCAGGTTTGGTCCCGGGATGGAGAAATCGGGATACTACGGCGGAATCGTTCTAAATCGGCGTCGGTCGCGGCTTGGCTGGGCTGGTTTTCTTTGCTGTAGCGTTCCAGATT
The DNA here is from genome assembly GCA_014382805.1 of Planctomycetota bacterium. Classification (GTDB taxonomy): domain Bacteria; phylum Planctomycetota; class UBA1135; order UBA1135; family UBA1135; genus JACNIZ01. The sequence continues at coordinate 4,284 of JACNIZ010000060.1, read as the reverse complement.
ATGCGGCCTAGCTTCTAGGGCTCGTTCTAAATCGAGCCGGGGTTCTGCTACGGGTAAAAAGCGAAGCTTGTCCAACCACTTTGCGGCCGGATGGCTCGAAAACTCTTGCAGTGCCTGATCTAGGCTGCAATCTTCGCCTTCTTTGCGACGTTCGAAGCACCAATTCAAGACTAGGCCCGCGCTGGGATCCAATAGTTTTAATTCGCTGAGGGTGTCAGCAAAAACTACGGCTAGCGATGGGTCAATCAGTATGGCACTGACGATCTGCTGTTCGTTCTGTCTGAGTATTTCTTGAGCGGGATGAGTGGGAAGGTCGGAGTTTTGGGAAGGTACGCGGGCTTGCGACATGCGGTTGGGAACGGGTCCCGGGGAGCGCATGATGCGGCGTAGGCTTTGTTCGGTGACCCCGAGCCTATCGCAGGCCGTCCGCATCCAAACCTCCGCAAGCACTGGATCTGGAGTGGTTTGCAACCACTCTGCCATCTCGTGCGCCGCTTTGGATTGGACCGACGGAACCCTGAAATCTGCTTTCTGAATCCACGCGGTCAAACGCCAATCGAGTATATCCCATGCTTTGGCCACTCGTTGCGAGAGTTCTTCGGCTTGACCCGTGGCAATCATGTCCGCGGGGTCTAGCCCATCGGGTAATTCCCCGGCGCGCACATCAACACCCTCGCGTACCAAAATTCTTGCTCCTCTGGCAGCAGCCCGACGTCCGGCTTCATCAGGGTCGAGCAGCAGCACCACGGGCCGGTCATATCGACGCAGCCGACGAGCGTGATCCTCGGTCAGGGCGGTCCCTAGAGCGGCGATTGCGGTTTTGAATCCAGCTTGGTGCAACAGGATGACATCTAGGTAACCCTCGCAAAGAATAATGGGCATATCAGGGCAATCGCGCATGCCTTGCTGCAGGCGCTCCAATCCATAAAGTAGCCGCCGTTTGGGGAATAGATGCGTTTCAGGCGAGTTAATGTACTTGCCCATTTTGCGCTCTTCGGATCTGGAACCGGGTAAATATCGGCCCCCAAAACCCACCGTTCGGTCACCCAATTCCTGAACCGGAAAAAGCAACCGATCCCAAAACCGATCACGCAAACTTCCATCGCGATCCGACCTGGAGGCGAGTCCGGCCTCGATCACCACATCGCCATGAAAGCCTTTTTGATGTAAGCGCTGACACAACCAACCTGGCTCGGCTGGAGCCCAGCCCACGGAAAAACTCTTAACCAGTTCGGGGTCGATTTTGCGATCCACCAAATACTGACGCGCAGCGCGGCCGCAATCTTCATACAGGGCTTCCTGATAGAGCTTTTTCGTATAAGCCAGAGCTTCGCGGGCTTGCTTGCGCAATTGCGTAACCGAATCGGATTCCGAACGGCCACCTTTCATCTGTGGCAATTCGACGCCAGCCTGGTCGGCCAATAAACGCAGCGCTTCAATAAATTCCAGGCCATCCAGTTCGCGCAAAAAGCTAATTGCGTCACCACCTTGGCCACAGCCGAAGCATTTGAAAATGCCGCGATCTGGCAAAACCGAAAAGGACGGCGTTTTTTCAGCATGAAACGGACACAAACCCCACAAACGTCCACCTTTGCGCTGCAATTGCACGCGCGCACCGACTACCGCTTCAATGGGTAGGCGGTCCTTAATTTCTTGGATGACCGAAGTGAGATCGTTCATGGGCGTCCCGGACGTGCGGGAACCCCTTATTGTAGCGCTAAAGCCGCTTGAAGCCAGAGCGCCGGTTCAACCTGCTCAGCGCGGGCCTGTTCGTGTACTCCACCCTGGCGCAACGCCTCGGCCGCAGCGGGGAATTGCTTGGCAAGCCGTCCCAATAAACGCTTGCGTCGTTGGCCGAAGCCCAGCTTGAGAATTGTCGCCAAAAGTTTATCTACCGCCGCGCTGGGTGCATCCGCTCGCGGCTCTAAATGCAAAAATGCCGACTCAATCTGCGGACGGGGCCAGAAAACCTCGGGCGGCAGGCGACGACCGACACGCGTTTTGAAGGCCAAAGATAAGCGCACCGTCAACGGTCCATAATCCTTGCTGCCGACTTTGCCGGCGGCTTTGACCGCGACCTCGCGTTGCAACAGCAATGCCGCGTTTTGCAAACGACGCCCCGGCAAACGGCCGAGAAATGGACCGGAAATGGCATAGGGCAAATTGGCGATGAGGCGCGGCGGCGTGCCCTGATGCCACCACTCCTCCACTTCTCGGTGAAAGAGTTCATCTTTGGCCAAGACGTCGGCCTGAAGCAGGCGCAACTGGCCGCCTTCCAAACTAGATTCGAATCGCTCGCGCAGAAGCTCACACATGCCGCGGTCAATTTCAACCGCGTAAACGTCGGCCTGGTGGCGTAACAATTCCGCTGTCAAAGCACCGGCACCTGGGCCGACTTCTAGTACTCGGTCACCCGCTTGCAAACCTGCGTCCTCTGGTATGGCTTGCAGCAGCGCCGGATCGACCAAAAAATTCTGGCCGAACATTTGCTGCGGACGCAAACCATGTTGCTCCAAAAGCCGCTTGAGGTCGCCAAGTTTCATGATCGTGGGCGTGGCGCTTAAGGCACTGGATTTTGCAAAAAGTCCGCAAAGTCCCTGGCTTTCGGGTCATGGTCCAGAAAATTTTGCGCCAACTGACGACGCAATTCTGGACGCCAGCGCTGAAGAGCCAAACCAATCGTGCGGCGCTCGCTTTCAGACGCCTCCCGCCACGCAGGTTGAATTTGCGTCTGCAACCAAATCAATGCGTCAGCCACCGGCCGAAAGCCGACGTCGGATGATTGGTCGAGTTCGTGGGCGATCCGGGTAGGTGGTTGCTCGCCTAAACCACTGTAACTGGCAAACGAACCACCAATCTGAATAGCTGCCGGATCCGGCTTAAACCCAACCGGTTCGTTTTCCCTGCTGGCCAACCACTCCCATACGTTGCCGTCAAAGTCATAACCGCCTAAAGGCGTCCGACTGCGCTCAAAAACGCCGACAGGCAAGGGTTTGGCGATGCCCAACTCCAAAGTATTGGCGTTGCCTGCGGGCGGACTCTGGGTGCCTCCGGCGGAACGCAAATGCACCCATTCACTTTGCGAGGGCAGTCGCATGCCGCGGCCAGCAGCCCATACACTCGCTTGAGGTCGATTTACCTGGGTGGCGGGCAAATCCCTTTGCTCGGGTTGAATAGACTCGCCACGGTATTCCTCTTGGGTTACCTCAAATCGATAGCAGACCAAAAATGGGCCGCCCCATGCGACCGGAGGTGCCAAAAAAACGCTGTCGACCAACTCAGCTTCTCGCACATCGGACACGTCCGTACCGGTCTGATTATTACAGGCCGCGAGAAATAACAGGGAGGCCAATAATGAAGCAAACCCCGAGTTCTGAAATTTCATTGATGGTCAGCTGATGCCTTCGAAGCCGATTCTTCTGGCAGCGCTTCATTATCCGGCATTTTGACCAAGATCTCAACTCGACGGTTGCGGGCCCGGCCCTCTTCCGTGTCATTACTTGCCAATGGCTGCCATTCGCCGACGCCACCGACTGAAACTTGGGCCGGTTCGATTCCGGCCTGAATTAGGCAATTAGCAACTTCGAGGGCCCGACGACAGCTCAATTGGAAGTTACCCAACGGGAATCGATGTTGTTGCGCAGCTAGCTGCTGCGAATCGGTATGGCCGATAATTTGCAAACTGCCTCCGGCTGCCACCATCGGAGCCAGCTGCTCGGCCAAGTTGCCTAACAATTCCTGGCCGTGGATGCCAATTTCGATTTGCCCAGAAGCGAACAACAATTGATTCCCAATACGCAACCCGGTTTGATCGCTTTCGGTCAGTAACTCAATGCCATCGTCTTGGGCGGCGACCTTATCCAATGCTAATTGAGTCGCGCGAAGGGCGTCCTCTAAAGACAAGTCACCCAAAGCAGGCTCGTAGACGCGAGCTTCATAAAGCTCCATCTCAAGATTAGAAATGCGGTCACGCAGCAAATTATTTTGCTCTTCAAAATCGAGAATATGGTCCATCAAACCATCAAACTCGTTGATGCGTTGCAATAAGAATTCCCGTTCCTGTTGCAACTCTTCATTTTGCTTGCGCTGGTGTATCCACCCTGCCTGGGCGGCCAGCAACTCGCGTTCAGCCAGTTCTTGTGCGCGCAATGCCGCTTCCTTTTCAGCCTCAAGCACTCGGCGCTTGTGCGCCTCTTCTTGCAGCCGGGCGGCTAGCGAATCTTCAGTCAGTGACTCCTCCGTGCCTGCCCATTCGCCGATATCGGCTTTGGGATCGACGCCAGC
>JACNIZ010000278.1 GCA_014382805.1 Planctomycetota bacterium | reverse complement strand
GTCGTGGTTGCGGATTGGGGCGTGGTCCGCGCAGGGCTTCGCCCTCGCGCTGACGGTGCCCCGGGGCTTTTGGTTTTGTTGCCCTCCCCCCAAGCCCCGCACCAGGTGCCCCACCGCGCGCGCCAAAAACGCGACTTCTTTCACCGCGCCCTCTGCGTGCACCCGCCGATCTAAACGTCCGCGGCTGATAGCGAGCACGTCGTCGACCATGGCTTGCAGTGGTTGCGCAACGCGTCGAGCTGAGATTGCGCCAAAAATGATCGTGCCTAACACCAATCCACCGCACACCAAAATGGTCAAAATCAGCAGCTCATCATTGGCGTTGGTGCTCTGCGTGACCGGCGCGTAAATCACCTGGCGTTGGGCCGGTTGATCGCCATTGGCTTGAACTTCCACTTGGAAAATCCGCACCTGTTTGTCACCGTCGGAAGTTTTGACCGCGCCTTTGCCGGTCTGCACGCTGACGCCGCTTGGTGCTTTGACTTGGCGTCCGGAAATTTGGCCGGGGTTGGCCCCCAGCTTCATCATTTCGCCAGTTTTGACCGCCATTTGGTTCTGGGCGACGTTGGCGTGATCTTCCAATACTCCTTCCGCCCCTTGGAGTAGAAAAAAGCCGGCGATAAACGCGATCACAAACGCCGTCAAACCCAAGCCCAAAGTGAACTTGGTCGCCAGGCTCATGCCGGGCGGAGTGCGTAGAGGAGGTGCTTCCTCGGGTGAATGCTTGTCGCGCAATCTTCGGATTAGGGGGTGAACAGCTGCGGCGCCCACGCGTGCAGAGCACCCATGATAGCCAGGGCCCACAAGCCAGCGATGATGTCATCCAACATGATCCCGAGTCCGCCAGGCAGTTTTTCCATTTGCCGAGCTGGCGGCGGCTTGACGATGTCGGTCAGGCGAAAGGCAAAAAATGCCGCGATCAGGTGCGGCCACTCGAGGAAAGTGACCCAGGCGGCGGCAACCAGGTAGCCAGCGACCTCATCGAGCACAAATTCACCCGGATCTTTACGTCCGTAATGCTTTTCCGCCCAATCCCCGACCGGCTTGCCGATCACGGTAAGCACAGCGGCGGTGACCAGGCACAACCACAGGTAATGCTGCGGCCAAGTCCAGCCGAACAAAGCCGCCAGCGCGACGCCGCCCAAGGTGCCAAACGTGCCTGACGCAACCGGGGCATAACCCAGGCCGAATGAGGTGGCGAGTATTTCTTTGAGTCTGTTCACGGTTCGGAGGGGGGAAGGCTTGGGGGCCGTGGCGCTTCGCCGGCTAATTAGAGCACTTTCTCGAGCATGGCATAAGCCGAAAGCAGGGTGCGTTCCTGTTGGGTGTTGTCGAAAAACACCACTAAGCGTTGGTTAATCCCGCTGCCGAGTATGCGCTGCACGGTGCCCTCGCCAAATACCCGGTGCGTGACCAAGTCACCAGGGCGGAGTTCGTCGTCGCCATCGGCTTCTGAATCGTCGACTACGGAGGAGAAGGTGCGCTCGGCCAGTTCTTGACTGAAGCTGTGGTCGGGCAAAACGTCCTCCGGCAGCTCGTCCAAAAATCGCGACGGCGCCTGCGGCCCTGGAGCGCCGGTGCGGAAGCGCATGCGGCTGTGACTCAAACACAACTCTTCGCGCGCGCGCGTCAGGGCGACGTAGAACAAGCGCCGTTCTTCTTCCAGTCCTTCGGGCTCTTCGAATGCCCGAGCATGGGGAAACAGACCTTCTTCGAGGCCAACAATGACGACGCGATCAAACTCCAACCCTTTGGCCGCGTGCACGGTCATGAATGAAATGCGTTCGGCCGCGTCCGCCCAGCGGTCCACGTCGGTCAGCAGCGAAATCTCCTCCATGAAACCGGCCAAGCCACCCCCTTCGCGGGCGTCATATTCAGCAGCAAAAGCCAGCAGCTCATCCAAGTTTTCGCCACGGTCGACGTCTTCCGTGGTGGTCAAACTGTCGGCAAAACGACGGTAACCAGTGCGATCCATGATGGAACGCAGCGCCATTTCGGCGGACTCGACGCGTTCGCCAGCATCAAAGACAATTTTTAGAAAATTGAGCGCACCCTTTTTAGCCGGACCGCGCAGCGCATTGCGAACTTCATCGCGTCGCAATACTTGCAACACCGATTCTTGATGTTCTTCGGCTGCGGCACGAATGCGGCCTATGCTGGTATCGCCTACTCCACGCGGTGGAGTATTGATCACCCGCAGCGCCGAAATTTCGTCGCGCGGATTGATCAGCAGCCGCGCATAAGCCAGCATGTCTTTGATTTCGCGACGCTCAAAGAAAGACAGCCCGCCGACCACTTGATAGGGCACCTGTTGACGCGTGAACGCCGCTTCCAAAGCGCGCGAACAGGCATTGGTGCGGTAGAAAACGGCAATCTCGCGCAACGGCGTGCCGTCGCGTACCCAGCGCGCAACGACACGAGCGGCCGCTTCAGCTTCACTGTCTTCAGTCGCACCATCCTGCAGAAGCAACGGCGGCCCAAGTTCACGATCGGTGAACAAATCCTTTTCTTTGCGCGATCGATTCTTTTTGATCACGTGCTGCGCTGCCTTAAGCACGTTGCCCACCGAGCGATAATTCTGCTCCAGCCGAATCACACGCGTGCCCGGGAAGTCTTGCTCAAAGCGCAAAATGTTGCCGATATCCGCGCCGCGCCAACGATAAATCGATTGGTCCGGATCGCCACACACCGCCAAATTGCCGTGCGCCTCAGCCAAAATTTTGACGAAACGATATTGCAAATCATTGGTGTCTTGATATTCGTCGACCAAAATATGCTCAAAACGATCCACCCAGCGCCGTGCCCCCGCCGCGTCTTTTTGAATCAGCTCCACACCCTTCAACAGCAGGTCATCGAAGTCCAAACCATCTTGGCGGAACAACTGCTCTTCGTACTTTTCATAAATCAGCGCCGCACGTTCTTCTTCCATTCCAAACAGCGACGCCTCTTCCCCCGCCTGCTGCGGCGACATGCTCTTCTGCTTCCACAGCGAAATGTACTGCTCCATTTTACGCGGTTTGTAAACCATCGGATCCCAACCCTGATCCTTAATAATTTGCCGCAACAGCCGACGTCGATCGTCGACGTCCATGATCGAAAAATTCCGCGTTCGGCCGACGACTTCCGCATCCTGGCGTAGCATGCGCGCACAAGTAGCGTGGAAAGTGCCGACCCATAGTCCGGTATCGGGCACCCACTCGGCAATCCGGTTGCGCATCTCTTTGGCGGCTTTATTGGTAAAGGTAATCGCCAAAATCCGCCCTGGCGGCACCGCTTGATTGCTCACCAAATGCGCCACCCGCCGGGTAATGGTGCGCGTTTTACCGGTACCAGCACCCGCCAGGATGAGCAGCGGCCCATCAAAGTGATTCACGGCTTCGGTTTGAGCCGGGTTGAGTCCTTGCAAAATGGCGGCGGTCATGAACCCTCCTATTGTGCCTGCTGCCGAGGTCGATTGCACCGCCCTGTTAAGCTTGCCGTTTATGAGTGGCCAACTTCCGCAAACCGCCCCGGGCATAGGCGTCGATATGGTCGACGTCGCACGTTTTGGGGAAAGCTTGCAGCGCAGTGGAAAGCGCATGCAGGAGCGGGTGTTCACCGCCGACGAATGGGCCGAATGCCAAACCCGCAGCGAGCCGGCGATTCATTTGGCAGCACGCTTTGCGGCCAAGGAGGCGGTGATGAAAAGTTTGGGCACTGGCTGGACCGACGGCGTCGGTTTTCATGAAATTGAAGTCACCTCTGACGGCAAAACCCCGCCGCTAATCCGAATATCCGGCCGCACCGCTGAGCTGGCCGCCGAAGCTGGCATTGCTGGTTTTAGGGTTTCGATGAGTCACACGGATCACCTGGCCATCGCCATGGTAGTCGCCGAATTGGCGTAGGGATCGAAGCATCTGCTCGGCGCGCATGCGACCGAGGGCGTTAAACAACAGCCGACCTTCAGCAGTTGGCTCCAAACTGGCGCCACGCAACAAACTGCGGGCACGGCTGAGCAAAAGTTCAGCCTCGAGCATTTGGCCTTTATGCAATAAGGCTTGGGCGTGCAAATCGGTAGCCCGCACCTCCTCCAACGGACTTTCACATTGCTGCTGCCATTCGGCAAAAGCTGCGGCGGCCAACGTCCAACCGCCGAGTTCTAACCAGCATTTTCCTTGCCATTCCAATGCGTCGTTGCGCTGGCGCAGCGTGGCTTTAGGTTGAGTTCCCACCCATCGAAAATGGTGGATCGCTTTTGCCAATCGCAGTTGTCGTCGATACACATGGGCAATTTGCAGACGCGCCCGCATCGCAAACTCGGTTTCGCCGGCCACGTCCAAGCAAGTTTGCAGTGCACCCATCGCGTCGCCGTAGCGTTCTAACTGCAGGAGTATTTCGCCATGTCGAAACGCCGCTTCCGCTTGAAGCAATCCTTCCCCAGGCCAATATTGGACCACCGCCTGCCACGCCGACGCCGCCGCTAAAAGACGCGACCCTTTGGTAATAGAATCTGCACCTTGGGCTAATGTTGCTTTGGCTTTGGCCAGTTGGAATTGTTGCTGCAAAGTGCTCATTTTGCTCGGCATCGAAACTTTGAACCTAGCCTCTGATGCAGGCATTGGCTCGTGTACTCCGCCACCGCTCCGCTCGTGCATTCCGTCGCCGCTCCGCTCGCGCCCGCCCCCGCCGGAGTGACTCCATTGCTCGTTCGCCCCTTGCATCAACGACGGCGAATACAGCATCCACACCACCCAAACCGCAAACAGATAAAGACTGGCTTTCATGAGTCGGCCTGAATTTTGGTTTCCAACACCTTTTTCACCCGCCGCCGGGCGCGGTACAAACGCACCTTGGCGTTGCCCAAACTAATCCCAGCCATCGACGCCATTTTTTGACAACTCACGCCGTAGCGATAGCGCGCAATCAACGTCGCCCGGTCCTCGGCTGGCAGTTTTTCCAGGACCTCTGGAATTTGATCCAACAAATCGCGACGACTAGCCTCGCCGACTCGGGTGTGAATGACTTCAGGATCTCGAATCAAGGAAGCCGGGTCCGGCAACGCTGCCAGTGCCTCCAAGCCCAATGGCTTTGGCAAATTACTCCGCACTACGTCCACCGC
>JACNIZ010000224.1 GCA_014382805.1 Planctomycetota bacterium | reverse complement strand
ACGCTCGGGGATCAAGGCATGTACTTGTTGGAAAATGGTCAGCCCGGCCTACATTTGGCTACCGCAGCGCGCCAGGTTTACGACGTCACCGGTGCCGGCGATACGGTTATCGCAATGCTGGCAGTAGCTTTGGCCGGAGGGGCCGACTTGCCTGCAGCGGTGCGCTTGTCCAACGTCGCGGCAGGTCTTGCCGTCGCCAAGGTCGGTACCACCGCGGTCGGACGCAATGAGCTTGAGAACCACCTGCGCGCGGAAAGTTCTGAAAACAAGATCATCAGAGTCGGCGATGAAGTCGGCTTGCAAGCTGCCCTTGCCACACTGCGCCGCGAAGGGCGGCCGGTCATTTTTACCAACGGTTGTTTCGACATCCTGCACGCTGGACATGTGCGCTATTTGCGCGCCGCCCGCAGTTTGGGTGACGCCATGGTCGTCGGCTTAAATAATGATGACTCTGTGCAGCGCCTGAAAGGAGCGGAACGCCCCATCAACCCAGAGTTAGACCGGGCCGAAGTATTGGCCGGTCTTGAGTGTGTCGATTTTGTGGTTCTGTTCAGTGAAGATACGCCTGAAAACCTAATTCGAAGAATCAGCCCCGACGTGTTGGTAAAGGGCGCGGACTACAAAAACAAAGGCGTGGTTGGGGCCGAATTTGTACAGGCCCAGGGTGGCGAAGTACGTTTGATCGACCTAGTCCCTGGGCGTAGCACTTCCGCTATCGTCGAGCGGATCCGCGAGCAGTAATGGAACGCAAACCCACCCTGCCGCTGTTGTTGCTTGGAGCAACGGCAGGCCTATTGGCTGGGTTGCTAGGGATTGGCGGTGGATTGCTCGTCGGTCCGATCTTAATGCTGATGGGCTTCAGTTTGAAGCGGGCCTTCGGCAGTGCACTTGCTGTGGTTCTGGCCGCAGCTAGCGTCGCCGTCGTGACCGAACTGCTGCTTGCACCGGGTAATTTCCACTGGTGGGTGGCTGCGGCCGTTGCAATTGGTGGTCAAATAGGTGCGCAAGTTGCCGGTCGCTGGATCAAACGAGTTTCCGAACACCATTTGCGCTGGGCGTTTTTACTTTTGGTGCTTTACGCTAGCCTGCGCAATTTAGGGATCTTGGGAACTGTTCCCGGCGAAGCCTTGCCAGGCATAGCCAACGGTGCTCAGGCGATTGAAATCATGTTGTGTTTGGCGTTGGGATTTTTAGCCGGCGTATGCGCAGTATTTTTCGGCGTCGGCGGTGGCATCGTAGTCGTGCCAGGCTTGGTCTTAGCGGTGGGGGGCTTTGTAGTGACCGAAGCCATGGCCACCAGTTTGCTGGCCATGGTGCCGACGTCGGCCATAGGCTTGCGCTTGGCAGTGCGAGACCAGCGAGTCAACGCAAGTGCAGTGCGCACTCTTTTACCAGCGGCACTGCTCGGCTCCATCGGCGGAGTGATGTTGCGAAATTTAGCCCTCGCTCCAACCCAGTTGTCGTGGCTTTTTGGCCTCTTTCTGCTGTGGGTGGCGTTCGAACTTTTCCGGCGAAGAAAATCTACTTAGTCGTCGGCCGCCGTTCCGGATCAGCACTGGCGACGTATATTTTGACACGGTTTCGGCCAGCCTCTTTTGCCCAATAAAGGGCTTTGTCGGACTCGTTGACCAATTCCATGACCTCGGGGCGATCAATGCCGTCGGCGGAAGCTACCCCAAACGAGGAGGAAATCTTTAGCAGACGTCCATCTTCGGAGCGAATTTCTTGGGCGGCCAATAGTGCGCGACAGCGTTCCGCAATTTCAGCTGCTTGAATGATGTCGGTATTTGGCAACACCATAAGAAACTCTTCGCCGCCCCAACGTCCGACGTGGTCGCCAACACGAATGCAGGCGCGCAGGCAATCGGAAACAATTTTGAGTACTTGGTCGCCGGTGTTGTGGCCAAACTCATCATTGATCGTTTTGAACTTATCGACATCGGTCATCACGATGCCCAACGGCTGACGGCCGCGGCGACAGCGATCTTCATCTACCCGCAAAGTTTGCATCAAAGCCCGACGATTGACTAACCCAGTCAAACTGTCTGTCATCGCCAAGTTCTCGTTGATGCGACGCTGTTCTTCCAATTCCAACTGCAAAGCCATATTTTTTGCTCCCGCGCGGAAGCGTGCCAAGAGCTCGACGCGTTGAAATGGTTTGCCAATAAATTCATTAGAAAGCGCTTCAAAGAATCCTACCGCCAAGTCTTCAGTAGAGCTACGCGAGGTCAACATTAAAATAAATGGTTGCAGCGGGCTTTCTTCGTTGGCTTTGCGGATTTTTTTGCACAGTTCAATGCCGTTCATGCCCGGCATTTCCCAATCCGTAATGACTAGGTCGGGCCGTTCTTCTTGATATATGCGCCATGCTTCATTTCCTTCTTTGGCAATCAACATGGGGTATCCCTCGTCACGAAGAACTCGCTGGATTAAGCGTCGGATGACCGGGTCATCGTCGGCGATCAGAATCCGCATTGGGCTCTTGGTGTCTTTGGGGACTGAGTCTGAGGGCGTGGGGGACATGACTACAGAAATCTAGGCACTTTTCTTTTTCTGGGCGAGGCTTTGCCATTTAAACAGGGCCTCTTGGAGGTCCATCTTCCGCAACGGTTTGGTGTAGTAATCGTTCATTCCGGCATCAAGGCACTTATTGCGATAGCCTTTCATAGCGTGAGCGGTTAAAGCAAGAATCGGAATATCACGTCCACCGGGTAACTCGCGGATTTAACGGGTTGCTTCCATGCCATCCAGTACGGGCATCTGGATGTCCATGAAAATGATATCTGGGTGTTGATCTTTGAAGCTGTCAACAGCTTCTTGGCCATTTCGGGCCAAATTAACGTGCATGCCAAATTGTTCCAGCATGCGTTTCGCAATCCGCGCATTGGTCGGATTGTCTTCTGCAACCAATATGTTCATCGGGCTAAGTTCACCTGCGGGCAGTGGTGCAATCGCAGGAGTTTGTTTGATGGTTTGGCCAGCATTGCCATTCCAGATGATGTCGCGTAAGGCTTGGATTTGGTATGGAGGTCTTAATTGACGTACATTGAGTTCGCCTTCGAATTCAAAGTCGTCGGCAAGCAAGATCAATTCTGCTTGCAGCGGATGAACCATTTTGAGCAGGCCAGATACACCGCCGAAAGCTGCCACCGTAGGGTCGGCGAAAAGCAAGCCACCATTCTTTAAAAACTCTTGGCATTCGGTCGCCAAATTAGCGTTGGGACGCAAGGTTCGGACATTCATACCTATGCGTTTGATGCGGCTGGCCAAGGTTTGGGTGGCGTGATTGGCAGGGGAAGCAATCAATACATTGCCCTTTGCCGAAACCGAACGCAATTCTTCATGAATGTGAAGTGGAATCTCGATGTGGAAGGCGGTGCCTACTCCGATTTGAGAATCCACCTCTATCCGTCCGTCCATTAGATCGACTAGGCGACGAGTGATGGTCAAGCCGAGGCCCGTGCCACCGTGGATCCGGGTCGAGGAGCCATCCGCTTGGGTAAAGCTCTGGAAAATGGCTTCAATTTGCTCTTGCGGGATTCCTTTGCCTTGGTCGCGAACTTCGAGCACTAATAGGGCCCCGGACGGACCTCCAGCTTTCATCTTCGCCTTTAGAGTCGTCAAGCCTCGATCAGCAAACTTCACCGCATTATCCAACAGGTTGTGAATTAATTGCTTCAGGCGAATCGGATCGCCGACGGCTTTGCTCGGCATATCAACATGAGCGTCATAGATAAATTCCAAGCCTTTTTCGGCAGCCGCCATGGAATGCAAATTCGCTACGTCATCCAAAACAACGGCAAGGTCAAAGTCTTCTTTGACGAATTCAAAGCGGTCGGCTTCAATTTTGGACAAGTCAAGTACATCATCCAGAATGGCCAAAAGGTCGCGACCGCTCCGTTGTAGCAGGTCCAATAAACTGGCTTGGTCCGCCTTGAGCTCGCTTTGCGAAAGCAATTCTGCAGTACCCAAAATGCCATTCATTGGGGTGCGAACCTCGTGACTCATGTTCGTCAAAAATTCGCGCTTGGCTTGGTTGGCCGCTTCTGATTTTTGCAACGCGTCTGCGATGTTAACCTTGGCCGCAGCTAAGTCTCGGACGACGTCTTCGTTTCTATATTGTTGCAGCAAGTGCCCCCAAAGCAGGATTCGCGCCTTTTTCGAGCTGGCTAGTCCAAATACAAAAGACGCCAAAGTCAGACCGGCAAGGATGCGGTCAATAGCGGTGGGTTGCATAGCAAGAGCAATTGCGGCCGGAGCCATAACGCCAATGCTGAACCCCAAATAGGTGGCCGGTCGGGCTGAAAGCGTGACCACTGCTCCTGTCCCCGGGGCCGATAGCACCATGATTACGATGGCTCGGTGGGGTGTATCCAGGTGGGGAAGAACGGCGACGTAACCCAAACTCCAAATCAAGCCACAAGCCACTACGGTGCCAAAGTGCCACCAATATATGCTTTTGTGGTTTGCATGGACGTCCTCGGCTCGCATGACTTTCACGGCCCGGTAGCCACGGAAAATACTGACCGCCAAAATTCCAAGCATCCAAATGGACAGGGTGGAAGTTGGCGCCAGGCCACGCAGTAATAGGAAGACTGTTGCTGCAACTAGGCTATGGGCAATTACCGCGCTTTTCTCCTGTTGATGGAGCGCAAATACTAAATCCCGATCAAGCTTGGCTTGAAATGGGATCAGTGCTTTCAACAACGGGTTCACAGTCCGAATGGCAATTACAGAGTTTGGAGGTCAACGGGCGCAAATTTATCGGCTAGTTACCCGCTTGCCCTAAAGGCATAGACCTGAGTGACTTCAAAACGAAAATGATCATCTTCATCTCCGCCTTGACTACCCTTCTTTCGGCCGTTTTACCTGGCCACCTACAGCAAAGCCCCGAAATGCCCGCAGGATTACCACATCCGACAGTGCCGCAGTCGGTGGAATCTATGCAGGATTTGATCGCTGGCCATAAGGAAGTGCAAGAGAAGGAGTTATGGCATCAAGCCCAACCCGGTGGATTGCTGACCGGGAGCTTAGATAGCAGTTTTGCAGCAGCTCGGCAGGAGCGCGGCGATGTATTAGCCTCTCTGGGTGACTGGAATGCAGCTGAATTGCGCGAATGGCTCAGCCTTACTGCGCCGAAGCCCATTCAGCTGACCTATAGCATTTCTCAGATCAGTTTGACCGGCGACGAAAGCCGAACTCGCGTTCTAAATTCAGGCAGCCAGCCCCTCATTCCTGGGGAACTCTACACCTTGGGCAGTCAAAGCTCGATGCCAGTGGTCCGGGATATGGACGTTGAGATTGCTTCAGGGTCCAGTATCGCCGACCCTTTCATTAATTTGCAGTTCCAGGGAATTTCGCTGGGGATTGCCATCGTTCCCATTGATCAGAATCGATGGTGGGCAGAGATTGGCTTAAGCATGAGCGAAGCCCTTAAGGCTGAGAAAATCGAAACCGGGAATGATGAAATATGGGGTAAAGGGCGGGAAGCCATCCGTCTATTGGAATTTAGCGGACCCATCCTTATGGATGCCCGCAAGACTACGGAAATCCACCTACCGGGACTCGCACCAAATACCAAGGTGGTCATTCAGATGGAGTTGCAGGCAAATTCCGCGTCTCCAGCCCATCAAGCCGGCCGCTTTTTGGCAATTGATCTTCCAACTGCAGCTTTGGATCCAGAAATGGGGCCAATCATGGATAGCGCCAGCGAAAACTTCGCCTGGGCTTCACCTTTGGGAATGGTGGTGTTGGAAGCTGAGGGCGCTGAAATGATCGCACAGGAACTCATTGCTGCCGCTGGTGGCGTTTCTGGGGTCAGCCTCAGTCTGTCCATGTCCGGTGCCACCGGGGCGACACCAGTCCAACTGTTGCAGATTCCTGCCGTATTAGGCCGCGATTACCACCTCGCCGTAGGCGAAGCTTTTGATTGTTTAGTGGATTGGGAAGTTGAAGTTGCCAGTGAATCGCGTATTCCTGATCCAACCTATACCCGCCACTTCGACGGCCTAGCCGGACGAATGCGCGCCGACGCAAGTTCTGGAGTTTTGGATCAAACGGAATTAGACCTGATTTTCACTTCCGTCGAAATGGGCAAGCCAACCTCGCTGAAATTGGGCGGTGAAATGCTGCCCAATATGAACTCTCAGCCGCGCATGGCGGCAGTTTTGGTGAATGTTGAGCGTCCTCAGGTGCTTGCCAGCCATTTCCGTTGGAGCGGTCAATTGACCAGCGTGGAGATTCAAAAATCCATGCCAAGCGCGTTCGGCTTCGGCTCGAAGGCCACCTTACGTTTGCAAGCCGTGGCGATAGCGAATGACTGAGGCAAACTTAGTCAGCTGAAGCTGGATTTGAGTTGGCGTCCTTTCAGGCAGATTTATGCTACCTGGAATGCTCCAGTCCTTTTCCCTGCTTCTCCTGGCATTACCGCTCAGCGCCTGCGCAAGCGTTGATGCCCAGTCCCTCGCTACCAACGTAGACCCGCCGAGTGCTGCGGATATTGGTTTACCCGAGCACCTGGTGCCACGTCGGCCGGCGCTGTCACCCGACGGCACCAAGCTCGCCTACACCCACGGTGGCGATATTTGGGTAGCCAATGTCGCTGACGGCCAGGCTACACGTCTGACCGCTCACCCTGGGTTTGACACTTCACCCATTTGGTCGCCGGACGGCAGCCAAATCGCGTTTTCTGGCAAGCGTCATGGCAATTTTGACGTCTTCGTAATTGCCGCGAGCGGCGGTGAGCCCAAAAGGCTGACTTGGATTTCCGAAAATGAAGTGATTCACGGATGGGTGAATCAGAGCACCCTATTGACTGGCATGACGCGGGATCGTTGGTACAACCGTTACGGTCGCGCGCAGGGCTTGTGGACAGTGACCACGGCGGGCCAAACTCCGCAATTGTTCGGAGATTTCCCTGCCGGCCGCAGTGCAGTTTCAAGTGACGGCAATACAGTTGTTTACGAACGAGGGTCCGGCGATCAAAGACGTCGCGCATATCGCGGTGCGGCAGCAAATGATTTGTGGGTGTTCGAGCGCAATAGCGGCCAACATCGCCAGTTAACTGCAACGGATGGCAGCGAATTTTGCCCGCAAATTAGCGCCGACGGCAAAACCGTTTATTTCCTGAGTGATCAGAAATCGACTGAAAACCCGGGTGCCAGAGATTTGGGATTGTGGAGCATGCCTATAGGTGGTGGCAAAGCCAAACAGATTTACCATCCTGGCAATATGACTTCGCTGCGTTACTGCAGTGTCAATTCCAATGCCAACGTGGCGGTATGCGAGTTGGATGACGGCTTGGTTCGCATCGATTTGGCTGCCGGTAGCGCGACTCGGATGGCTGTATACGGCGGACTTGATTCGTCGGTTCCGGTTTACCAGAACATTACCGTTAGCAGTGGAGCCTCTGAGTTGGCGGTTTCTCCCGATGGAGAAACCATTGCCTTTGTAGCCAAGGGCGATATTTATGCGTTACGAAAGCACGACAAAATTGAGCGCGCTACCCGGATTACCCAAGCCATTGCAATGGATAGCAATCCAGTTTGGAGCGACGACGGCAAAACATTACTGTTTGTTTCAGAACGCGATGGCAACAATGAAATTTATCAGGCCAAAGCGCAGGACGAAGAAACCCCGTTTTATTTAGAGCGCAATTTCACGATCAAACGGTTGACCCAAACTCCAGCCGACGAGACTTCGGTTTCGCTTTCTCCTGATGGCAAAACTTTGGCATGGGTACAAGGCAATGGAAAACTAGTCGTCGGAAATCCGGAAAGCTTGGTAGTGACTAGGGAAATTTACTCCGGCTTTGAAGGGCCTGACTACTCTTGGTCACCAGACTCAAAATGGCTAGCCTATTCCGTATCTGACAATGACTTTAACGTTGAAGTTTATCTTTCCTTGGTTTCGGTTGAAGGCATTGCCGCCGATGCACCTGGCGTAAAGCCTTACAACTTGACCATGCACCCTGATGACGATACTTCGCCGCGGTGGTCTCCAGATGGTCGCAAAATTGTATTTACTTCGCGCCGTCGCATGTTGGACGAAACTGACGTTTGGGTGTGCTATTTGCGCAAAGAGGACGTCGAAATGACGGAGAGAGAGCGCTTAGAGGCTGAAGAAGCGCGCGCCAAAGCTAAGAAAGAAAAGGCCAAGAAGGAAAAAGAAGCAAAGGAAAAGGCGAAAAAAGAAGAGCCCAAGAATGGTGAGCCAACTCCTGCAAAGGAAGGCGCCAAGGTTGAAGAGCCTGCAGCTGAAAAGCAAGAGCCAAAAGCGGATGAGGCTAATGCCGATGACGCTGAAAAGGAGGGCGATGAAGACAAAGAAGAAGTTGAGCCCATCGTCATTGATTTTGATGGATTGCGCGATCGCCTTCGCCGCCTGACCAGAAATGAAGGCAATGAAAGTGCAATCGGTTGGCACAATGAATCGGAAAAAGTTTATTACAACGCCAGCTTAGGAACTCGTTTGACCAGTGGCAGCAGTGGTGAAACTGGCTTCTTCGAAGTGGATATTTACAAAAAAGAACCTGAGCAGCTCTCACCGACTACGGTTTCATCGTTTACCTCCGCTGATAAAGAAGTCTATTACGTGCAAGGCGGCAAGGTGAAGGGACGAGGAGGTAAAGAGACTACCTATCCGTTTGCGGTTCGCATTCGCGAAAACCGCCTCGCCATTCGCGAAGCTGTACTGGAACAGGCTTGGGGTGTGCTGAATGACTGGTTCTACGACCAGGGATTCCATGGCATTGATTGGAATGCGGCATTGGCCAAGTGGAAGCCAGTGGCAACGGCGGCTTCGACGCCGGAGGACTTTGAAGACCTTATGAACTGGATGCTCGGCGAACTCAACGCCAGTCACATGGGGTTCTATGGCCAAGGTGGCTTGGAAGCTGCCGAAACGGATACAACGTCAACAGGTGAATTGGGAGTAGTCTGGGATTACAGCTACGCCGGGCCTGGGGTGAGAGTGTTGGAAGTGCTGCCAGATATGCCTGCCTCGCGCGAAGCGAGCCGCCTGCAAGTGGGCGATGTCATTCTGGCGGTCGACGGCGTCACCCTGGCCGGCGATGGTAACTGGGATCGCTTGATGGCAGGAACCTCTGGCAACGAAACCATGCTGACCGTTTCCACCGCCGGGGAGGAACGTCAAGTGTTGATACGCCCAAGCGCGGGCTCCGCAATGCGCACGGCTCTGTACGATCGACGCGAGTACAACCTACGCAACGAAGTAGAGCAAAGCAGCGGTGCCAAACTGGGCTACATCCACATCCAAGCAATGGGCACTCCGAGTTTGCTGGAGTTTGAACGCAAACTTTACGCTGCCGGCAACGGCCGCGATGCCTTGATCATTGACGTGCGTGACAATGGCGGCGGCTGGACTACCGATATGGTCCTCAACATGTTGATGGTCAATGATCACGCCTTCACGATTCCACGCGGTGGCGGGATCGGCTATCCACAAGGCCGACGGATTTTCGGTACCTGGAACAAACCGGTTGTGGTGCTGTGTAACGAGAATTCCTACTCGAATGCTGAAATCTTCTCATGGGCAATTAAGACCCTGGAACGCGGACCGCTGGTCGGCAAGCAGACCTTTGGCGCGGTAATTTCTACTGGCGGGGCTGGCCTATTGGACGGGTCTTTCGTCCGCATGCCTTTCCGCGGCTGGTATGTGAAGGACCAGAACAGCACCAACATGGAGTTGAATGGCTGCCCACCGGACTACGCGGTTGAAAACCTGCCCGGAGATTTCGGAATACAACGTGATCGGCAACTTGAAAAAGCCATCGAAATCGGCCTTTCTCTCGTAGAGTAGGGCGATCCCCCGGGGCCCTGCCTAGGTGGGGCCCCAAACTCATCGCCCCAGAGCATTTGGCATGATTCTTCCTCAACAAGATAGCCCCGAATCGGGCGGTTTTTTCGAACAGGTCCGCCAAGCCTTTGACTCCGACATGTTTATGTCATGGGAGTTTTGGATAATGGCAACCGTCATCCTGGTGATTGGTGAAATCCTGACGGCTGGTTTTTTGCTCGGAGCCTTTGTTCCAGGCACCCTCGTCGCTGGCTTGTTCGCAGCCTTCGGATGGGGTTTCCAAGCTCAATTGTGGGGTTTTGTGGGCGGCACTTTGGTCGGTTTGTTCCTGCTGCGTCCGGTTTTTTTGCGCCGGCTCGAAGTCGAAGGAGAACCTTCCAATGTCGACGCTTTGGTCGGCTTGGAAGGCAAAGTGGTCGGTACCATAACTGGCCAGACCCCTGGGAGAGTTCGCATGCGCTCTGAAGAATGGCGCGCCTCCGCAACCGAAGACATTCCCGCGGGAACTCAAGTAAGAGTTCTTGGGGTGGTTGGAAATACTTTGGAAGTCGAGCGAATTGGCTAAGTCCATCGCTGCCACTCATAAACCTTAGGATGAATTGAAATGGGTTACGTAATTGCATTCGTTGTTTTAGCTGTAGTCATCGCCATTTTTGGTTTAAAAGTGGTTCAACAGGCGGAGGTTGTAGTGATCGAGCGGCTGGGTAGATATAGCCGCACCTTGCAACCCGGAATTAACTTCATCATGCCGATGATTGATCGCCCGCGTGCCATTTCTTGGCGTTCGGTCGTAACTGCTTTGAAAGGTGGGACGGTGCTGCAGGAAGCACACACTTGGCGCATAGATTTGCGCGAGCAGGTTTTCGATTTCCCGAAGCAGTCCGTGATCACCTCGGATAACGTCGTCATTGAAATCAATGGTTTGCTTTATTATCAAATTACGGATCCGAAACGTGCGGTTTACGAGGTGGCCAATTTGCCAAACGCGATTGAAAAACTGGCTCAAACCACGCTAAGGAATATCATCGGTGATTTGGGCCTGGATCAAACCCTGTCGTCGCGCGATGACATCAACAGACAAATGCGTGCGGTGTTGGATGAAGCAACCGACAAGTGGGGAGTGAAAGTGAATCGCGTTGAGATCCAAGACATTGATCCGCCGCACACAGTGCGTGAGGCAATGGAAATGCAAATGAAAGCGGAACGGGAGCGGCGAGCTATTATTTTGGAAGCTGAAGGTATTAAGAGATCGCAGATTCTTAAAGCTGAAGGGGAAAGAGATGCGGATATTGCCCGCGGCGAAGGTGATCGCCAATCCAACATCCTGCGTGCGGAGGGTGAAACGCAATCTTTGCAATTAGTCGCCGACGCTTTGCGTGAGGAAAACTTGGATCCTTCGCAATACTTGATTGCGGTTAAATATTTGGCAACGCTGAGAGAAATCGGCAGTTCTAAAAACCGCGGCGACAAAACTGTCTTCATGCCATACGAAGCCTCAGGCTTATTGGCCAGCCTAGGTACGATGAAGGAGATGTTTCAAGCCGCTGGCGATAGCGCTGGGGCGATTAATCCGCCGCCACCGCCTCGGTCTTAGCGATCCATGACTGAGCCGATCTGGGCTCGCTTGGATATTGGCTAAACCAATTTTTGTAGCTCCTGGACTAACACCGTTAGGTCAGGGGCTACAAAAGAAAATGGCAGGCCCTCGGGTTGCGGTGCGTCGTAACGACTGAGGAAGCCGAGTTCGAAACCAAGTTCATGGGCAGGATTGAGGTCGTAATGAGACGTAAAGCTGACGTGAAGAACCTCGTTAGGTTGGCATTGCAAGTCTTTTAACGCTTGCCGCCAATGACCAGGTGCTGGTTTATAACTTTGAACCTGTTGCGAGGAAACAAATAGGTCGATGGGGGCTTGGAGTTGGATTTGGGCGGTTCGCTCCAGCGTTTCCTGGTCGCAATTACTCAGCAAGCCGATGGCGGTAAATTGGGCCAATTTATTAAGGCCAGTCGACGTGTCCGCAAACGCCGTCCAACTGGCCTGGCTGTGCGCGAATTGCATGCCCTCCCTTTGACTGAGCTCTACCCCGCAGACCTGGAGGCAAGCTTGCTGTAAGGAAAGACATAGAATTTCGTCATAGGGCTTCCATGGTCCGCGCTCCCATTCGATTTCGAACGGCCCGCGCGCCTTGATTATGGCGTGCAATTGATCCAAATGAGGCTGGAGCGCGGGCAACAGGCTCAGTGCAGTCCTTTGGCCTAGCTGCCAATCGATTAAAGTGCCAAAGCAATCAAAGGTCACCGCTCGGTATGGGAATGCCATGCCAGAGTTTAGCCGCGTTGGAAATCCAGGTTCAACCCGAGAAAGCTATGATTCAGGGCAGCCGCAACCGTACAACAGACAATCATGCCTACTCATGCTGCCGTTCTCACTCGTGGCCTGCACGTGCGCCTTGGCCGCACGGACGTGTTGACCGGCGTAGATTTGCAGGTCAATCCAGGCGACTTATATGGTTTGCTCGGCCGCAATGGCGCGGGCAAGACAACTACTATGCGGAGTTTGTTGGGTTATCAAAAGTTTCAGAAAGGTAAAGCCGAAGTTTTCGGAGTCGGAGCGCAGCGTCTGCACCAGGTTATTCAGCCTATAGGAGTGGCTTTGGATCCTCCCGGGTTGGACGATAGCCTGACCGTTCGACAAAACTTGAATTTGGCGCGAATCCGCGGCGGGATCAGCGGCGGGCGCAGCGTTGACGAAGCTTTGGAGCTAGTTGGCTTGAGCCACCGAGCCGGCAACTATGGAGATCGGCTTTCGCATGGTCAAGGGCGTCGCGCTGCAGTTGCGCGCGCGTTATTAGGGAGTCCACAATTGCTGGTGTTGGATGAACCGCTGTCGGGCCTCGATCCACAGGGTGTTGAAATTTTGATCAACTTGTTTATTCATCTTTGCCGCGACCAGGGTGTCACTATTTTGCTGTCCAGCCATCATTTGCGCGAAGTCGAGCACGTCTGCAATCGCGTCGGCATGATCGAAGGCGGAACCACCGTTTTGGAGGGCGATGTGCCGACCTTATTGCGTGGCGCTGGAGATGCTTTGCGTGTGCAATGTCGTCACCCGCAAAAGGCGCAAAAACTACTGCAAAAATTGACCGGTATACGAGAAATTCAA
This sequence comes from Planctomycetota bacterium, assembly GCA_014382805.1. Lineage (GTDB taxonomy): Bacteria > Planctomycetota > UBA1135 > UBA1135 > UBA1135 > JACNIZ01. The sequence goes on along the minus strand of JACNIZ010000224.1, from coordinate 13,459 downwards.
GCCGGCCTAGTCGAGGGTGAACTGCGCGCAAAGCTTGATCCTGATACTTCATTGGAAGTCATGTTGAAGCAACTCGTGCAAGCCGATTGCGGTGTCGAAGAATTTGTACGTGAGCGCGCGAGCTTGGTCGACGTGTTTCAAAATGCTGTCGGTAGTGGCATGGACAGCAATCAGGCGGAGGTCGCAGCGTGATTGGATTCTGGCGTGCTTTCAAGGGCGAACTCTATTTATTGCGCTGCCGCCGTTCCGTGCGACGGGCTCACATTTTGGTTTTACTGGTGGCAGTATTCCATGTCATCGGTTCTTACTTTTTGCTGCAGGCCCAAGCTGGGGTACAGGATATAACTCCTGAAGACATGGCCGGCTGGAATTTTTGGCCTCGGCTAGCAGCATCGGCAAGAGCAGCGATGTACTTCGTTGAGGTCGTGGTCCTGGCCCTGATTGCCGGCTCCTTTCCCGCCGAAATCTCCGATGGAGTGGTGCGAGATCCCATGGTCCGTCGAATCTCACGGGTTGCGCTGACCTTTGCCCGCTTGGTGTCGGCCATGATCTTGCCACTGACCCTCTACGGAGTGGCAATCGCTGGCTCTTGGCTCACCGCCGCCGCCTTTTTTGACCCAGGCCCAATTCTTGAGGAGGGCGACATCTTGCTGGATGAGGTCGACGTCAAGGAGCCTATCCTGTTGGCTTTGGCTCACGGTTTACCACCGATTTTTGCCTTAGGTGCCTTTGCCGTGGCTTTGTCGGTAGCCTTCCGCAAAGGAGTGGTAGCAGTCGGAGTCGGCCTGGGCTTTTTGCTTTCAGCCCGCATTCTGCAAGAACCCCTCGGGGCAAAGGCGCCTTGGTTTTTTGCAGACACTTTGGCCGGAATGGGGCCAGACTCGTTTCTTGAGCAGGCGGCGGGATTTTCCCTCGGATTTGGAAATTATTACCCTGAAAGCTTTAACGACATCGTGGATCTGGGTTGGTATGCGTCCCTTCCATCACTTGCGGCATTTATGATTGCCGCTGTACTCCTGTTCCGCCGTCGTTCGCTGTGACCCATCCGACTAGCATGAATTACGTTTCCAAGCGCATCCCCATTTGTTTGCTTGTGGCAACATTGTGTTGTCTGCAGTCCTGTACCTTCCGTACCCAACCGGAACCGCTGCCCAAGGGGTTTTTTGCGTTAGAGGCGGCAACTCACCAAGCTAAGGAGCCTACTGGCTGGATTGGCGCCAGTTTGGAAATGAACGATGCCGACAGTTTGGAATCCCTCGATATCATGCCGGGGATTCGGGTGAGTTCTGTAGTCGAGGGCGGCCCCGCCAACCTCGCCGGCTTGCAAGTAGGCGATGTACTGCTGAGTTTCGACGGCACTCTTACCGATGACCCGGACCGCTTAGATTCTCTATTGCTTGGGGTAAAACAAGAGCGTCAGGCGCAAATCCAGATCCAGCGTGGAAGTGAGGTTTTGGCTGCCCAGGTGCAGGTGCAAATGCGGCAGGATCATCAATTGCGAAGCCTCTATTTCGTGGACCGCGCATTTCTGAAATTTGCCGTCGCCAATGACCCCAACGACGGCAAGTATCCACTGGTAAGCCACGTTTCCGATGACTCGCCATTAAAACGAGCTCAAGTTTTACCGGGTGATCGCATTTTGGAATTTCAAATGCGTGATCCAGGTTCCGCCGGTGAACTAATTCGCCGCGTCAAACAGGAACTGCAACCTGGAGACCTCGCTCATTTCCTAGTCCAAACCGGAGACCATTCGCCCCGCAAAATTAAGGTGCGCGCTTGGGAGCCCGACATGGTTTTGAATAGTATTGGACTATGGCCCATTTTCGGCTGGGAAGTGGACCGCGATGAAAATCGATCGGAATTTGAAATTGGTGACCTTATCTTATTCAGCATTTTCAACGTTCAGCGCGTAGGCGAAGTGAGGCATTGGTCCATCCTTTCGTTATTCCACTGGGAAACCGGCCGCCCCACGCTCATGACATTGGAGGATTCTCAATGATTTTTAGTGCCATCATGTTGGCGGCCTGTCCCCAGGTCAACTTTTCGCGCTACGTTCTCGATATCCCAGGAGAGATTATCGAAACGCAACGTGTAGACGCCAACCGCGATGGCAAGGTAGAGGTTTGGCTTGCAAGTTATGAGGAAGGCCGACGCTATCTCTCCTATTTTGAACAATTGCCTAGTGGCGGATTTCCTGCAGAACCTGCAAAAAAATTCCCTGTCCCGAAGGCAGTGGTGGGTTGGGCCATCGGCAATTTCACTGCGGAGGAAGGCGCTGTCCAGCCTGAGTTGTTATTCACAACCCGCAATGCTGTATATATTCAAGCGTTGACTGGACGACCCCAGAAAATTTTTGAGCAGGAGTTTCTGCTTGACTTGCCTGCCGAAAACGCGCTACCCGTTTGGGAAGAAGTGCTTGATATCGATGGTGATGGATTGGACGAAATTGTACTTCCCACTCGGGAAGGCTATTTAATACTCCGCGGTATTGGCGAGGCAATGGCGCACATCCCTTGGCAGCCGCGCGACGCCAGGATGCCGGTCGCAACTCGTGATCTATTTGGCGGCAAAGCCAAGGCTACGGTGTCTAGCAGCAAATTGAGTGATTTGTTTGTGCCAGATGAAAGTGCTGGGATTTTGGAAAAACCACCTTTGCTCTACACCGCGATCAGCTTACCGCGGCCCACCCTAGACGATATCAACGGTGACGGATTGCTGGATTTTAGCTTCTTGGAAGAGAATCAAATACGTACTCATTTTCAAACACCTGAGCACACCTTTAAATCCAAGCCACAAAGGAAATTTAAACTGCCGCCGGCCTCAGGGGCGGACAATGAAGAACTGCGTTGGGGGCAGTGGGGTGGCGGCCCGCAAGCGGATTTGTTGATGATGCGCAGCGAATCCAGTTGGAGTCTATCCTCGGAATGGACCATTCGAATATGGATTGACGCAAACTCAAAGGAAGAACTTGGCCAGCCTACTTTCGTGCGCAAAGCTGAAGGAAGTTGGGTAGGTCCTTATCTGTACGACGTCAACGCCGACGGCCTAACTGATCTGGTGATCTCAGCCTGGCAATTGGATATAGGATTGACCTTAAACGAACCCAGCGTTGAGCATAATCTATATTTGTTCCGCGGCAAGGAACATGGTGGCTTTGAAACACGTGCTGCCATTTCTCATACGCGAGATTACGCGGTTGGGGACTTGGATACCTTTTCCTTAGTGCCTGCCCTCACCTCAGACCTGACCGGCGACGGCAAGTTGAATCTGTTGGAAAATTCAGGCAAAGGTGAATTAGAAATCCACAACGTAGTCGAGGGCGTGCAATTCCGAATTAGCGAGCCAGTGCAACGCATCCCGGTAGATGCTCTAGCCGCAGTGGTGTTGCTGGAAGACCTCAACAATGATCAAATTGGCGACCTGCTGGTGCGCCATTACTCCCATTGGGAAATCTACCTCAGCCGCGGATGAAATTGATGCAGACCTACCCACGAATTGCCGCATTGATTTTTGCGTGTGTGTTAACGTCGACAACGACGGCTCAGCATAAAGAACAAGCTCAAGCGCAGAATGCGACTTCCATGCTGCCTCCGCCTGGTGCGCCGGTACGCATCTATCCGATGCCGGAGCACATGGCAGCGGTGGACGTGAGTGGCGACGGCAGAGCGGAATTGTTGTCCGTTCATGAGGGCAAAGTTTGCCTGCTGTTCGGTGGTCAATGTGACCCCTTGACTTTGCCGGGCATTGCCACCTTATGGACCGTTGCCGACGTCGACGGCGACCATAAAGATGAGTTGCTAGTCCTACAGGACTGCAAGTCCTTGCATCGCGTTGATCTGGTCGATGGGCAATTGCAATTGAGTGAACCATTGGCCGAAAACCTGAATGGCACCGCGCCTTTGGGTTTGCACGCGAGTTCATTCGTCCGCGATTTGGACGAAAATGGCCATCCAGATTTGCTGATTCCGCGCGGCGACAAAATCCTTATTTGGCACGGTACCGACCACGGTTTTCAACTCGGCCCGGAGGTCGGCGGCATGGCTAAGCTCATGCTGGAGTCCGGATCCGGTCAGACCGGGCTTTTGACCACCTATCGGCGCAGTTACACAGTGCCAGAGCCATCCACCCGCGACGTGAATGGCGATTCAAGATTGGACCTGCTGGTGCGCCACGAGGACCTTGTACACCAATACTTGGCGTCGCAAGATGGCTTTGCCGCCACTCCGAGCGTGGAAATCGAACTCGATCAATTCAAGACTGAATTCAACGAGGCTAGCTTGGACTTGAGTAATTTGACCAAGCTTTTGCGCTACATCGTGGTAGACGAATGGGCCGACTTAAACGGCGATGGCGCGTTGGATTTATTAGTTCTATCCAACGGCAAGGTACGTATTTTCCTCGGCGATGAAAGCGGTGTGAATCTGTCGCGAAAGGTGCGGTCCGTCAAGCTAGACGGAAACATCTTTTTCGCTGACGTCGCCGAAATTAATGACGACGGCATTCCTGATTTAGTATTGGTTGGAGTCGAGGACCTGGGGCTGGCCGAACTCGCCTTTTCCTTAATTACATCATTCCGGCTAAAGTTTTATTTCTACGTCTTCCTTGGCAAGGGCGACGGCAGCTTCAAGCCGCGCGCATACCGCAACAAAACCGTGACCGTGGAAGGCGGCCAACTGCTAAAAGTGATCGATGAAAATCGCGAGCAGCTGTCGCGCATGCGAGAGACGGTAGTGCGGCTTTTAGACGCCGATGGCGACGGTCAACGCAATGATTTGGCGATGCTAAATGCTGGTGGGAAATTGGGCATTTGGCGCAACGTCATCACCGGCGACACCCCATTCGGCGACGCGTCGGATGAATTTCTTCGCAGTGCTTTTGCCGAACGTCGTGATTTGAAGGTGGATATCACTACGCTCACTGAATGGGTGTTAGGGCGAACCTCCGCGCTGATTTCGCTAACCAAAGATCGCCCCGCTGATTGGAGTCAGGAGCTGAGTCCTTGGCTGTCTCCGCACACCATGGTTGCGCGAGATTTCGACGGCGACGGCAAAGATGAAATCCTGGCAGTCTATAGCCGTTTACCCGAACTGGAAGAAGGCGAAGAATTTCTCGGTCAAGCGCTCTACGGCTGGATTTTGGATCCAAGCCCCTGAGTCCCCCGATTGCCCTGAGTAAATTGCGGCGCAGGCTCGCCAGCTTCCAGCCAAAGTGCTTTGAGGTATTGTCCCTCAGGGAAATCAAGGCGAACCGGATGATCTTGGCCAGCACCAGTGGTACGCAACAGACTTAATGGTCGCAATCGCGCCGAACGGCGGATGATCTCCTGTAAATCGATCGCAGCAACTAGGCCGGAGCAGGAGCAGCTGACCAAAAGACCGCCGGGTTCAACTAGCGGAATTGCCAACTTATTTAGGTCGTGGTAGCGGGCCATGCCCTCATCCCATGAGCGCCGATTGGGCACAAACTTCGGCGGATCCAGTACCACCAAATCAAAGCTCTGTTGATTGCGGCCGAGGGTGCGCAAATAACTGAAGGCGTCGGTGTGAACAAAGCGAGTTTTTTTAGCCACCTCGCTGCCGTTAAGGTTGGCATTGCGTTTGGCCTGAGCGACCGCGTTTTCATCTAGGTCGATTGCCAGCACATCTTCAGCGCCGGCGGCGGCGGCAGAAATTCCAAATCCACCGGTGTAACTGCAGACATCCAGCACTCGTTTACCCGTTGCTAGGCGTGCAAAGAGCGCTCGGTTTTCGCGCTGGTCGCAGAAAAATCCGGTTTTGTGGCTATGCACAAAATCCAATTCATAACGCACGCCGCCCTCTTCAATTTTTAGGAATTTCGGGCAAGCGGACGAGCGGTGTTCGAAGGTTTGATCGCTTTCGGCGCGGGCCGCTTTGGCATCAAAGATCAAGCGGTGATGCTGGGTGCTTAAAACTTCATGCAAAGTTGGCAGAATGGCTTCAAACAAATGGGCACTGCCGCGGCTGTGGCATTCCGCGGCCAATACTGGGCCATATCGGTCTACCAATAGGCCGGGGAAGCCGTCGCCCTCAGCGTGCATGATGCGACAAACTTCATTCGGGATTTCCGGATCAGTTAAACGTCGTTCGGCGGCTTGACGGGCCCAGCTTTGCAGTGTGGCCAAGGTCGGCGGCTCTTCGGCCCGGGTAAGCAGGCGCAGCGCAATGGTGGAGCGGGGGTGCCACAAGGCCCAGCCCAAATGCTCGCCCTGGCGGTTTTTTACCCACACCATGCAGCCATTTTGCGCATCGGACCCGACCCGAGTTACGTGTTTGTCATAAACGCGCGGTCCGCGCAACCGATCCTGCAATTCCACCCAAGCGTCAGAGCTCACCCGGAGGAAGGCAGGCTGCGGATTCTCGACAGGTGCCGGACTTTGACTCATCGGGGCGATTGTATCCTTGCCAGCCCGGTCGGCCTGACTAGCCCTCAGTTGCAGGCCCATTCCCTCCGAATGATGCAAAATTCCTCTTCTCTTAGTGGTCGCCATGCTTTGGTGTGCGGCGCCAGTGCTGGTATCGGACGAGCTACTGCCATTGCCTTGGCACAACGTGGCGCGGCGGTGACCGTGCTGGCTCGGTCCGGTGATTTGCTCGATACTTTGGTCACCGAACTTAAGGCTGAGGGTGCCAGTGCCGCTCGTGCTTTGAAATGCGATCTCAGTTTGCATCAATCCCTACAGGCGGCTTTGGATCGATTACTGGTTGACGTGGGCGGGGTCCAAATTCTCATCAACAACGTCGGGGGGCCAAAGGGCGGCCCAATTCTGGAGGCGACTTTGGAAGAATTTTCGCGGGCCTTTCATATGCATGTATTAACGGCGCATTTGCTGACCACTTCGCTATTGCCATCCATGCGAGAGGAGAATTATGGCCGCATCGTCAACATTATTTCGACGTCGGTGAAAGAGCCGATTGCCGGATTGGGGGTCAGCAATACGATCCGTGGGGCGATGGCCTCGTGGGCCAAAACTTTGGCTAAGGAACTGCCGCCGAACATCACGATCAATAACGTGTTGCCAGGCTTCACTGAAACTGGACGCTTAGTTGCCCTAAAAGAACAGCTCGCCGAACGGCGGGCGGTGCAGCCGGAACAAGTAGAAATGGATTGGCTAGCGACGGTGCCGGAAGGTCGCTTGGCCCAACCCGAAGAAGTTGCTGCGATGGTTGCCTTTTTAGCTTCTCCCGAAGCGTCGTTTGTGCGTGGCCAAAGCATTGCCGTAGATGGCGGTCGCTTAAACAGCATTTGACCCTACAGGTTTCAGCCGCAGCTACTTGCTGCGTGGAACTGCACGTAGTATGCGTTCGTTATTCCAGCCAACCAAGCGCTCGGTGACGTCGCCAGCACCATCGACGACATAAAAACTCGGGTAGTAGCGCACCTGAAGTAAGCTCATCAGTTCACTTTTTGAAGCTGGCACTTTGATCAGCTTGAGTTGCGGGTTTTTGCGCTGAACTTGGCGCCACAGGCGATCCAATTGATCTAAATCTTTGGCGCTTTGGATACCGTCGGCAAGCCAACAGAATATTAGGGCATTTCGGCAATCCAGATCGCACTCAGGCACAGCATCGCCGATTTGCAGCATGCCGACCTCTTTGACGGTGGACCGCTGGATTAACTCGAGTTGCTTCGGAAGGGTTGCCTGATATTCTTGCGGCTCTTCCACTTGACGCAATTCCAAACTATGAAATCGATACTCCATAATTTGCTGTTTTGGTCCGCCGTCCTTGCGCACCACCGCCGCTCCAACCAGCCGGTTATAGGGGTCGAAGCGATAAACCGTGTTGACATGCAGGGTCTCCACGGCCAAGCCAGTCCAACCGCTGCTTTTGCCTAGTACATCCATTGCCTGAACTTGCAGTGGAGGCGCAATTTCCAACCCAGCCCAAGCGGCTAATGGGGCGAAGCCAAGCATGCCGTCCACTAGCTTGCTTATGTCCCCGCCATAGGTACTATGCTTTCTGATGGGATCGATAAAAACCATGCCATCTGCAGTACCCAGTATTTGGCTATGGACTTGGCGCGGCGGCGCGCCGACCCAGCCCTTCATATCCAAGCTGCCGAAAGCCGGGCGAGCAAACCGTAGCTGCATGCGAATTCGTCCCAATTCTTCCGCCTTATTCTCCTGAACCAATTTGATGACCGCCGTCGCGTCGAATTGCAACGCATTCAAAATACGGAAATCCTCCAAAAGCGCGTGATAGCGTTGCTTCGGTGGCAGGTCTGCCGGAATCGCCACCAGAAGCCCAGGATCCGAAGGTTTGGATTGAGGCGATGGGGGCTCGCTAAAAAAGCCATCTGGTAGCTGGGAACTCAAGCTGAGCTTGGCGTCTAACACGACTTTGGCCGCGCCAATTTGGCGCACCGGATCGGCTAAAACTTGCAGATATAACAGTTGATTTTTTACTCCCAATCCCAGCACAAAGTCGATGTGATCTCGGCGCAGAAGAATTGCTTTGGCAGCACTATCATCCGCCTCGTGAGGCAGCCAGCGCACTTCTTCGACCAGCGGCCAAGCTGCACAATCATTGCCCCAAAGTGGAGTCCAGGGTAGACGACTTGCAGTTCGCCATTGCGAAGGTAGGGCTTGCGCTTGCGTGAATTCTGCCCGAAATCGATCCTGCACTAATGCCAAAACTTCCTGTGCAGATTGTTGCGGAGTAGTGGCTGCCAGCGCCGACGTCAATGCTAGCCCGCCGATCATCCACCCCAAGCGATGCAGCCAGCCAACCATTTATTCTTCCTTGGCGTCGGGCTGTTTTTCAGCGGCGTCGTCCTTTAGGCCAAGTTCGGCGCGCACATCGACTGGGCCGCGATACAAGCCGTCCACAGCCTTCATGCACAAGCTTTGAAATTCCGGTGCTTTATCGGCGGCAAGGCGATGCATGTGGCGCAAATACTGCACAACTAATCTTGCGCAGCGCACAAAGTCACCTGGTGCTGCATTGGTGTATCGGCCAAGTTCGCTGAAGGGGCGGCCGCCGGCATATTCCAAAATAGCCGGTGCCATGGCTTCGTCCAATTGCTTGATGGATGGTTCCAAGCCTTGCGCAACTTCCAACTCCCTGGCCGTCTCCAAGACTTGCTCGGCTTGGCGCAAGAGGCCGCGCATAGGGCGGAGCGCCTCGCTCCAATATTCATCCCGACGCCGGCTTTCATAAATTACCGCTGCCAACATAGCGCACAATTCTGGCGCTTCGCATTGTTCCAAAATACCGGAGTACAACAGCTCGGTGAATTCAATTTCGAAGCCGTGCAAAAACTGGCTAGTTTGCCCGCGCGGACGGATTTCGCGCTCGCCTTTGATGTAACCCATCGCCTCTAAAAATTGGAATCGTTTTTGCAAAAGTGCCCGCACTTGTTGTCGGTTTTGCTGCTCGCGCTGCTTGGAATGTTCTCGCGCCTGGAAGGCGGCAAAACTGCGTTCCCATGCATCAGCCGCAGCTTCTTGACCGGCTGAACCATGCAAGTGCACCAAAGTGGCATAGTCCAAATTGAAGCGCGAAATGATCGGCTCTACTTTGCCTTCTTGGATGCGGTGTATAGGCGCATCGGTAACGTCATCGAATTCAAGCACGGAATAAACCAAGCCGACGTCGTCCATTCCTTGGCGTCCAGCGCGTCCGGCCATTTGCAAAAAATCGCGAGTGCGCATGTAGTTGAAGTCGATGCCATCAAACTTGCTTAGTGAATCAAAAATCACTGCGCGCGCTGGCATGTTGATGCCCAAAGCAAAAGTCTCGGTGGTATACAAAACCTTCAACAAAGCACCGGCAAAGAGGCGTTCCACCATTTCCTTATGCAGCGGCATCATGCCGGCATGGTGCGAGGCAACTCCATTTAAGGTTTGCTGCTTCAATTCCGATAAGGCGCCGCGTTCGTCGTCGAAATTAAACTCTTCGCGAGCTTGATCCCAAACCTGATGCACCGCCGCCATTTCTTGGGGGTTCAAAAGTTTGCGCCGGGCGGACTTGCGTGCTTTGCTTTCGCAAAGCTTGCGCGAAAAGCAAAAGTACAGCACCGGCAATTGCTTTTTCTTGATTAACTCGTCCAGCAAAGGAACGTCGTCGCGCTTTTTGTAATCCCGATTTTTGGACTGGGTTTTGAAACGCTTGCGAATGGGCTTGAGGCGCGAAGGCGGAAAGATGCCGGCCTGCGGGTGATATAAAAAATTCTTGAGCGGTACCGGCCGTTTGGTTTCTTGCACAACTTCCACTGGTCGATTGCGGACTCGTTCCAGCCAAGCGGCAAACTGGCCCAAATTCTCGATGGTTGCCGAAAGCGCCACGATGATGATTTCCTGAGGCAGGAACATCAGCGTTTCTTCCCAAACCGATCCACGTTCAGGATCGTCCATATAGTGAACTTCATCAAAAACCACTACCCCGACGTCCTGTAATCTCTCAGGATCTTCAAACAACGTATTTCGCAAAATTTCGGTGGTCATCACCATGACTCGTCCGCCCGAATTGACGGAGATGTCGCCAGTCATTAATCCGGCGTCATCAATCGCCTCGTCGGCGCGGAAGTCACGAAATTTTTGATTGCTCAGAGCTTTAATCGGAGCGGTGTAAATACTGCGCATGCCACGCGCTTGCGCAAGATGGATAGCGTATTCAGCAACTAGCGTTTTGCCGGCACCGGTGGGGGCCGCCACGAGCACATTGCGTTCTGTATCCAGGGCGGCAGCAGCGCGCCGTTGGAACGGAGCAAGCTGAAAGCCTTTAAATTCGGTCGGGCCGGCTGCGGACATCCGCCCAAGCATGAGTGGAATAGCGGCCCGGGTCAAGGTAGAACAATGGCATGAGTTCGCGCATAGGCCTGCTGGGTGGCTTGGTTTTGTTCGCCGCCGTTCTGTGGTGGGCGTTTGATGGTGGCAGCCTTGAGGCTGCCGACGTCAAGCGTCGTCTTTCCGACTATTCCCTGGACCGGGAACCCTTTGGCGTGCCATTGCCGCCGCTGTGGAAAAAGGAGCTGCAGCAAGCCATCGCATTGGCTCCGGAAGTGTCATTGCTGGATCCAGCTGCTCCGGCCATGGCCGCCGAAATATTGCGTTCCGTGTCGTGGGTCGATCCACAATCCGTCGCCGTTCAGCTCAAACTGCCCAAGGGCTTGCAAGTGGAGTTTTTACCTCGTCCTGCACGCTATTTATTGCTGGTCAATAGCCGCCCAGTAGGAGTGCTGGCCGCCGACGGCACGATGCTGCCGCGTGGTTTGCCGGCCGATTTTTTGGGCAAACTAATCCACGTGCTCTTGGAGCCTGGAGAACTGATTCCACCTCCGGGCAAGCGTATTTCCAGCCCGGTGGCCTTGGAAGCCCTGCGCGCTTGGCAAGAAATTCAGCAAGTGCAGGAAATTTCTCAACTAAAGGTCAAGCGCATCCAGCGCAAGGCGGCTTACACCAATGCGGTTCGCTCGGTTACGCCGCCTCTTACTTTGGTCCTACGCGACGGCCGTGAATTGGAATGGGGCCGTTCCGACGCCTCCAGGGACCCAAATACGCCAGATTTGGCGGTAAAAATGGCCCGTTTAGGTGCGGCGATGAGACAATATCCTGGCTTAAATGGGGTGCAAGTTGTGAGCCTTGACCACCCAGATCAGGCCTTTTTGCTAGATGCCGCTTACCAAGAATTGCCTTTCGACTCACGAGTCTTGTTAAGGAAGTAAGTTCTAAACAAAGACCTCTCTTGCCGATGCTGGAGACCCTCGCTAGAATATGCGGCCCGTTACGCGGCGGGACCGCGAATTCCGATGCGACCGAAAACATCCCACCTGAAGCCAACTGAAATTGAAACCGGTTGGTTCGTTGCCGACGCCGAGAACAAAGTTCTTGGTCGGTTGGCCCGTGACATTGCCATGATTTTGCAGGGCAAGCACAAGCCAACTGTATCCGAGCACACGCTTTGCGGCGACGCAGTCGTTGTGATTAACTGCGAGAAAATCGCGGTGACCGGTAACAAGGCGACTCAAAAAACCTACGCCCGGGTCACTGGCTATCCAGGCGGCTACATTGAAGAGAAGTACGCAGATTTGCTCGAGGCCCATCCAGAAAGAATTCTGGTGAAGGCCGTTCAGCGCATGTTGCCCAAGAATCGCTTGGGTCGCAAAATGCTGAAGCAGCTTTTTGTATACGCCGGTGGTGAGCATCCCCACACCGCTCAGAAGCCGCAACCCATTCCCGAACTGAGCTAGGGCGTACCTTAGCGCGCAACCTCAACGCGACTGAACGATGGAAGAAAATAACACGGCTCCTAGCCAACCTGAAGCTGACGGCACCATGGCCGAAGCTCTGGCCCAAGCCATGGGCGCATCTGTAGATGGTGCTAGTGGCGAAGATGGCGAAAACGCCGACGAAGTAGTCATTCAGATTGACCCAACCGGCCGTATGGCCGAGGTCGCCAAAAATGGCTACCACTGGGGCACTGGCCGACGCAAGGACTCGGTAGCACGGGTGCGGGTTCGCCCCGGCACTGGTCAATTCATGGTCAATGGCAAAGGTGCTCGTGAATACTTCACCCGCATCGTCGATCACACCACCATCGAAGGGCCATTGGTGTCCTTGAAGGTGCACAAAAAGGTTGACGTCTTTGTTTCTACCATGGGCGGTGGAGTCACGGGTCAAGCGGGTGCCGTCCGTCTAGGATTAGGGCGTGCTTTGACCGCTCTCTACCCTGACGCACACGAATCGCTGCGCGATGCTGGTCACCTCAGTCGTGACTCGCGAATGGTGGAACGCAAAAAATACGGTCGTCACGGTGCCCGTCGCGGTCATCAGTGGGGCAAGCGATAATCCAAGCGATAATCCAAGCGTTAATCCAGGCGTAACTGCAAGCGGGTGTACGCTGTATTTGGGACTTGGCTCTTGGGTCCCAGCGGGCCGTCGGCAATTAGTCGGCGGTCCTCTCTTTTTGTAGACCGCAAAACTAGTTAGAATTGAGAACAATGGCTGGACACTCTCACTGGGCCAACATCCAACGCACCAAATCGAAGGTTGATGCCAAGCGTGGCAAGGTCTTCAGCAAATGGGCCAAGTTGATCATGTCAGCGGCTCGCACTGGCGGCAGCGATATCACCATGAACCTCTCCCTGCGCTACGCGATTGAGCGGGCCAAGGCGGACAACATGCCCAAGGATTCCATTGAGCGGGCGGTGAAAAAGGGCGCTGGTGAACTCGAGGGCAATGTGCTCGAGGAGGTCACCTACGAAGCCTATGCTCCCGGCGGCGTCGCTTTGATGATCGAGACTCTTACTGATAACCGCAATCGCACCGCTCCGAACATGCGCCATATCCTGTCGAAACGCGGCGGCGCTATGGCCAACTCCGGTTCAGTAGCTTGGATGTTCAAGCGCAAAGCCATATTTGTCTTTCCGAAAGAGGGGATTGACGAAGAAGAATTGATGGAATTGGCGCTAGAGTGTGGTGCCGACGATGTCACTACCG
>JACNIZ010000061.1 GCA_014382805.1 Planctomycetota bacterium | reverse complement strand
GCAAAAACGAAAAACACCAGCAACGAAATCCCGGTGGCAAAGGAAACTGGCGGCAATCCGGTCACGGGATCCGGCCTGGTGATCAGCTCCGCCATGCCGTCGACGTTTTCGCTGTCGCCATTAAACGCGTAAACCTGTGCCATGGTGGAAATCATCAGTTCACGTGCGGCGAAAGAGCCCACGAGGCCGATGTTCAGACGCCAATCAAAACCTAGCGGTGCGGTCAGCGGTTCAATCGCGCGGCCGATGTCGGCGGCGTAACTGTTTTCAACCTGGAAGCGGTTCGCGGCCTGTGCATCCAAACCCTCGGGCGCATCCACCTGCGGGAAATTCAGCAGGACCCAAATCACCAGTGAGCCGACAAAAATGATCTTGCCTGCGCTGGCTAAAAACAATTTCAGGCGTCGCCAAACTTGCACCGCCAAACTACTGGGCCGCGGAAAGCGGTAGGGCGGCAGCTCCATGTAAAACGGCAAACTTGCACCACGCAACATTCCGCGCTTAAAAATGGCGGCGAAAAGTAAAGCCGTTGCGCCGCCGAGCAAATACAAACCCATCAGAGTCAGCCCTTGCATGGTGATTGGGCCAATGACCGGCGTAGGCGGCACAAAAGCAGTGATCAATACCGCATAAACTGGCAGGCGTGCAGAGCAGGTAGCAAAGGGTGCGACCAAAATCGTCGCCAAGCGATCCTTGGGCGACGGAATGCTGCGCGTAGCCATGATGCCCGGAACCGCGCAGGCATAGGAACTGAGCAACGAGATAAAACAACGCCCCTCAAGCCCGATCCAGCCCATCATGCGGTCGACCACAAATGCAGCGCGAGCCATATAGCCGGAAGCCTCGAAAAATAAGATCAGGGCGAATAACAGCGCAATTTGCGGCACAAATACAACCACCGCACCGACCCCGCGCACCACACCATTGGCTAGTAGGTTGGCCCACAAGCTATCGGGTGAGGAGGAGAGAATGGAGTCAGCTAGAGAGTCCAATGAGCCAGCAAAAAAGTCCATCGCCGGTCCGGCCCAACTAAAAATGGCCTGGAAAAAGAAGGTGATAAAAGCGAGGAAAACCAAGCCGCCCCAAATCGGGTGCAGCAATACCTTGTCCATGCGCCGGGTCAGCGTGCTCTCTTGTACTGGGTGACGCGTAATCTGTTCTAGGAGTTGATCCGCCCAGGCAAATCGCGCTTCCGGATCCGGTGCTGGCAGATTCTTAGCCCTACGCCATTCTTGCGGGGTCGGTAAGTGGTCGCGCAAATCGGCAACGCCGACGCCGCGATTTCCAACTACCCCTATTACCTGCACCCCCAACTCGCGCTGCAAAGCGAACAAATCGATGTCGCCGCCGCGCGCTTTGAGCTCGTCCACCATCGTCAGAACCAGCAAGGTAGGACGGCCGAGTTGCAGGATTTCGGCGATCATCGGCAACGAACGCTGCAGAGTGGTTGCATCTGCAACCACCACCACGCCATCGGGTTCTGCTTCGCCTTTTAGCTCGCCTTTCAATACCCGGACCGCGATGGCTTCGTCTTCCGAAATCGCGTGCAGACTATAAGTTCCGGGCAAATCGGTGAGGACGATTTCGGTTCCGTCCACTTCCAGCCGACCACATCGGCGATCCACCGTAACCCCCGGATAATTCCCAGTTTTGGCTCGCAGACCCGTCAACGCATTGAACAGGGTCGTTTTCCCAGCATTGGGGCTGCCAACCAGCGCAATTTGTACTGGTTTGCCGCTGCCGGCGCCTGATGGGGGAGGATTCATGACGGTTCAGCCGGACTTTCCACCAGGATCAACCTCGCTTCGGCCGGCCGCAAGCATAACTGATAGCCGCGCAAATCAACCACCATCGGTCCGCCAAACGGCGCTTGGCGCACAAAATTGACTTCGGTGCCGGGCGTAAACCCCAGTTCTCGCAAGCGCATAGCGAAGCTGTCAGTCCCAGGCACGGCGCGCACGCGTGCCAAGCCAATTTTGGGCAGGTCGGCAAGCGTCAACGGGTGGGAGATGGCGAGCATGGTGGCTTATTGAGACACCCTTTCAACAAGGGCGACTTAATATAAACCAAATAGGAGGAATAACTAGGCCCAAAAACCCCTGAAAGTGCGAATTAGATCTACTCGGCAGGCCCTTTTTCCATTACCCAAGCCTTCCACTGGGCCTCAAATTGTTCCGGTGTGACCTTCAGGGCATTTTCCAAAGCTTGTTTGCTCTGCTCCCAAATTCGTTGTTCGTAGGAGGTATCGCCCATCCAATTAAGCGGCTGCTTCAGCTCATCAAGAAATGCCCGCCGCAGCTTTGTGGGTTGATCGAGCAAGTATTCCCCCCATGACCACATCATCATGTAGTCAACTACATCGATCTCTTTGGAATCAAAGTTCATCACCATGCACTCGGGGAAGGAGCGGTACAAACTCCATTGCACATGCGAGTGCACGCGCGCGCGCCATCGCCACCATCCCTCAAAAGTCACGTGGCCTTTGAGATTGCCATACAAGTCCATGCGCTCCGAAATCGACCGTTGCCGTGCCGACGACAACCCCTGGGTAAACCACCAAGGCAGTTGATAGGGCTGGTGATACGCATGCAAAAACGTTTCGTAGAGCCCGCTGGCGAAGGCTGAATAGAAATCAGTATCCACCCGATCCCCTTCGGAAAAACCCTCGAAAGAAATACCGAAGAAGAAAGCATCTTCCTCTTTGAAAAGATGGTGAGTGGCAATGCGCGCAGATTGACCGGTGTAGTTGCCAGTGAACCGCGCCAAAGTATCTTCCTTGTCCACCAACAAGATTAAAAACTTATTCCGACGCCCTAACCATCGGCCAGCCATCTCTTTTTCGCATTCATCTGGATCGATGCCGAAATCTTTCAAAAACCGTGCATACTCATCTTCAGCCCGCTGCGCAGTCAAGTGAACGCGCAACCACGGGTCCAATTTTTTGACCTTCTTCGGGACTTTATTGAGCCTCTTCCGCAGCCGAGAAATTTCCATTCCAAAGCGCTGCTTTTCAGCCTTCAAGTATGGCGGCGGACATTCGGGCAATTCGACGCCGATTTTAAAGTTTTCGGTCTCAACCCAGCGGATTGTCATGCCACCCAACTTTTCCGTCACCATGCCAGTGCGAAATTGCCCAAACATAAAGTCCGCCCAAGCCACATAACCAGCGGCTTGGATCACTTCAGGCTTGTTTTGGGTATAGGGATCCCAAAGCTCTTCGCCCTTTTTTTGCGCCGGTGTGGGTGCGGCCAGCAGAATGAAGCCGGCCGCTAAACACGTCGTGCGCAGCATTAAATGCCAGCTTCGCTTGAGCCGGCTTGCTTCTTCTGCGCGGCGCGCAACTGAAGATCCAGCATGACCTTCTCTTTCTTCAACCCGGCCTCGCGTTTCTCGCGCACCGTATCGAGTTTCTTGCGCAGTTTCGGCAGCTTCTTCGAATCGCCACCTTTGTTCAGCAACTCGCGATAGGCTTGACCCAGCAACATCTCTTCTTCGTCGTCGAGCATGTCGAACTCCATGTAGAGCTTGACCAGATCTTTGTAAACCTTCGCCGGGTCGCGAATGTAGTCGCGTTTGAGTGCTTCGGTAAGCACGTCCCAAAGTTCGAGCATGGATTGATCGCCCTTCAATGGACGAACGTTTTTGCCGTCTGCACTGCATACAAATAGGTGGGGTGGCTTTTCGCCAGCGAACAAATTATGGAAAGGATGGTTTGCTTCGGTGACGGTAGCCGGCACACGCACACAGTTAAACCATTTCGTATATACGAAAGTTTTTTCATTGCCGCCTTTGCGGCTTAACAAGGCGTCGTCGGTGCCGGAGCAGGTGTAGCACTCGCGCAAAATTAGCAGCGGGCGCTGGTCCTTTCCAGCGATATAGGCAACGGCCTGTTCAAAGGGTAGGGCAACCTTTTTGACCGCCACAGTTTCGCCCGAGCCTTGCTCAAAGCTGACGTCGCGGAACACCGGGTTTTCCCATTCTACCTTCATGCGATCACGAACTGTGTCGCCGTGGCTAACGCTTGGTGGGGGCGTTGCCGGTGGACCTGGGCATCATTGTGGGGCAGCAACAGCTGGCGTTACCAAACTAGAAAAAGCCAGCAATGCTGCAGAAACTTTAAGCAGCGAAATAAGCATGAGCTTCAGTATATGCAAAAATGTGATTTAAAACACTAGAATGCCGCGGTGGAAGGGATTGCTTTAATTGGTTTCGGGCGCTTTGGTGCCGCTTTTGCTCAACTTGCAAATGATGCAGGCGTGGCGGTAAAAGCGTGGGATCCTGTAAATACGCCACCGGAGAAATGGCGGGCGGAGTCGCGAGGTGCACTGCTACGGGACGCGGAAAACGTGGTTTTTTCGGTGCCGGTGCATCAACTGCAGCCGGCGTTGGAGGAATGGGTGGAACATTTGCGGCCGGCGGCGCTGGTGATGGACGTCAGCAGTGTGAAGCATGGTCCTAACCAAAGCATGGAAAAGGTTTTGGGCCGACGGGTTCCGTGGATTGGAACCCACCCGTTGTTTGGCCCATCCAGCATTGCACTCGGGCAGCGGCCGTTGCGGGCGGTGGTTTGCCCGAATCCTATGCACCCCAGTGCTACGGAGCGCGCACGTGGGTTGTATCTGCAACTTGGTTGTGAGGTCCAAGTCGAAGAAGCAGCCGTTCACGATCACAGCATGGCCTATTCCCACGCGCTGGCCTTTTTCGTCGCTAAAGGCATGCTGGATATCAGGGAATTAAAGGAACTTGCTTTTGCACCACCCTCATTTCAGGCCATGCAAAGTACCATCGACGCGGTGCGATCCGATGCAGCTCACCTGTTTTTAGCCATCGAACGTGCCAATCCCTATGCCGCCGAAGCGCGCCAGAAGTTATTGGAGGCCCTGGCTCAAGTCAATCAAGACCTGGAAGCGCTTGACGAAGAGGACGTGGCTCTGGGAATTAGCGGCGAAGAGGACGAGCACACAGCGCGCTTGGAAATCCCTGATTTGGGAAACCAGGCACCAGAGCTACGTCAAACCCGCGACCTCATCGACGAGTTGGACGCCGATCTGATAGCGCTGCTGGCCCGCCGTGCGGTTTTGGCCAATCGCGCTGGGCAAATCAAAGCGCAAATCGGCCATGGCGTGCGC
>JACNIZ010000324.1 GCA_014382805.1 Planctomycetota bacterium | reverse complement strand
ACGTCACCACCCGCCACTGGATCGGCGGCATGGAAGACCAAACCCTGACCGTGCTTGGTCGAGAAGAAGCACTTTCGGGCGACGTCGGGCTTTTGGCGCATGAACTGGGCCATCAGTGGTTCGGAAACTGGGTTGGGCCGCGCCAATGGACCGATTTGTGGCTAAATGAGGGCTGGGCCACCTTCTGTGAATTGCTGTGGTATGAGCATGATTACCCCGAGCAAACCTCACGCACGCTGAAGGAATGGCGCCGCAGCACAATCCGCTTGGCCATGCGTGCCCATCCGCACACTCTGGCCAATCCTGACCCCAAAAATCTGTTTAATCCGAACTTGGTTTACAACAAGGGCGGCATGGTCATCAGCTTGCTTGATGGCTATCTAGGTCGAGCTCGACTGGTCAAAGCCACGCAGGCATATTTGCTGGAATTTGGTGGCAAAAACGCCGCAACCGTCGACTTTGAACGAGTTTTGAGCCGGGAATCTGGCATCGATATGAAGCCATTTTTTGATGCCTGGGTGCGCCAAAACGACATCCCACAAATCTCCTGGCAGATTCAAACGGAAAAAGAAGGCGACGGCTACCGCTGCAGCGTGACCCTTAAGCAAGTCAACGGGCATTTCCCAATGACTGCGGCCTTAGATTTGCTGGGTAAGGAGCCTGGCCAACGCCTGCGCTTACTAGCCAAATTCGATAAGCCAGAAATCACCGTTTCCGGCCACGCCAACTTCCTGCCTGCCCGCTCCTCCTTCGACCCAGAGCAGAAATTGCCATGGGTGCCCGCCGAGCCTTCTGATTCCAAGTGACCACTTCAGCATTAGATACACACAAGCCACCGATTTGGTGGGTGTACGCCATTCCAGCCGTGGCCGCGTGCCTGGTGTTTGTACAAATTCTGTCCGCCGGTTGGGTCTACGACGACGTCGAGCTGTTCGAGATCAACCGCAAAATGCGCGACTGGAACACCATGTGGCGCACTTTCACTCAGCCGTTTTGGCAAATCACCGCCGTTAGTGAAATCCATACTGGTTATTACCGCCCCATCGGTGGAGCCATGTTTGTGCTGCTTTACAAAATTGGCGGCGGCACTCCATTTGTTTACCACTTTGCATCTTGGATCTTCCACGCGCTAACTTCAGTGTTGGTCGCTCGGCTCGCCCTGCAGATCGGTTTAGGTCGTTTGTGCGCGGTTTTGGCCGGTGGTTATTTTGCGATCTATGGCGGACACGTGGAAGCTGTAGCGTGGGCGTCTTCTTTGCCCGACGTCTTGGCAGCATTCTTTTCGCTCCTGGCGTTAAGTTCGTTTTTGAAAGGCAAGCTAGTTTTGCCAGCTGTCTGGCTGGCGCTAGCTATGACCTCCAAAGAATCGGCCTTCGCCACTTGGTTGCTGATGATTGGTATGACCATTTGGGCCGCCCCACGCATTCCGAACCTGGTGCCTGGCCTTGCCGACGATTTCGAATTCAAACGACTGCCTAGACTGGGCATGTTGCTGCTGGTTGGAGTAGTTGTTTACCTCGCCCGCTGGAACGCTTTTGGCGGCCCGGGCGCTGGCTTTGACGTGCAAACCACTTATCACGCGCTGACGCCATTGCACGAAGCGATGCTGTCGATGAAGTTGATCGCGCAGTACCTGCTTTATTTCCTGTGGCCGTTGCCCAACTTCCCCTTCCAACCACTCGCCGTCGACGTCCTTACGGACCATGCGGCGCTTTACCTGCCAGCCATGGCCGGTCTGCTCATCTTGGTTGCCGCTGCTGCCACTTGGCTTTGGCGCAGCCCGCGTTCGCTGTTGATCCTATTAGGATTGGGAGTCTTATTCGCTGGTTTGGCGCCAGTTTTGAACACCAAAGTCATTGGCCGCTTTCCATTTGAACAACGCTTTTTGTACCTGCCGAGCATAGGTTCAGCGCTGCTCATCGGATTCGCATTGGTGCGCCTGGGGAGCAAATTTGGACGCAATGCCTTGGTTAGCGGTGTGGTGGTAATTGCCGGGATCAACATTTATTCGGCAGCTAGCGCCATTCCTCATTGGAAGGATGAAATTAGCTTTTTCACATGGACGCGCACCCAAAGTCCAAACGCAATGACGCCCTACTTGAACCTTGCGCGAGTTTATTTACAAGAAGCAGAGCAGTTTCCACCGGGACACCCAAAACGCATCGAATGGGCAGAAAAGGCGTTCACCGAATATGAAAATTCGCTGAAGGTGGATTCAAGCAAATGGCTAGTGGTGGCCCACGAACGTGAAAATGGAAACGTCGGCATGGGCAATGCTTTGTTCATTGCTGGCGACGTGCCGACGGCCGAAGCCATTTACATCGAAACACTGAAGGGCTACCCGCGCTCGATTTATGCTCACCTTGGGCTTGCGCAATGTTTGCTGTTCAAAGCCGAGCGCCAAGCAATGATGAAAAGGTACGACGAAATGGTTCCGCTGTGGGAATCCGCGCTGGACCACGCCACCCAAGCCACTCAGGGCATCCGTCCGCTGGCCGACGCCCATCACTGCATGAGTGTGGCTTTGTACATGCTGGGTCGGCCGCTCGAAGCCATCCCACCGGCCGAAGAATCGGTGCGCTTGCAGCCAGATTATTACGCCTACGTAACCCACCTGGTGGAACTGCTGGTCGTGACCCAGGACATTCCAAAAGTCATGGATGTACTGCTCGAATTCAAAGCCGCCGCCCCAAATTCGCCTTACATGCCCGAGGTGGACGAAACCTTGCGCAACCTGATGCAGTCTATGCCCACTGGCACCGGCAATTAGCCCGCGCTGATAGGCTGTAAGAGTGGAACAAGGACCCCGCCCGGGCGATTTTTTGGTCGCCGATCCGCGCTTGACCGATCCAAATTTCGAGTCCAGCGTCGTGCTGATTTGCGAGCACAACGACGAATGCACTTTGGGGTTGATCGTCAATCGACCGATTGAGTGCGCCGCCGAGTTGTTGTTCGAAGAGCAAGGCTGGAACGAGGAATTACAGGTTTACTGGGGTGGTCCGGTTTGCCAAGAAACCTTGCACGCCCTACACAGCGGCGAAGCTGGCTTGGAGATGGAAGCTGCAACCGAGGTCCTGCCCGGTCTTTATTTCGGCGGCCGTATGGAAGATTTGATCGCGGCTCGAGACGGCGGCAATGCGGTGCGCTTTTTCTTCGGTTATGCCGGCTGGGAGCCTGGCCAATTGGATGGCGAATTACAGGATGGTGCCTGGCGCGTGGTGGGCGCGCAAAGCGAACAGGTCTTTTCCGAAGAATGCGGCAAGCTGTGGCCTAAGTTAATGGCCAAAACCGACCCGTCACTAGCTTGGATGAGTCGAATCCCCGAAGACCCCAGCTTGAACTAGCGGTAACTTCGCGAGTGTGATTGCAAAATGAATCTTTCAGTACTGTGCGAAAAAGTGTTGGCCGGTGACCGCCTGGGCGCCGACGAAGCGCTAGTCCTGCTTGAAAAAGCCGACGTCACCACCTTGGCCTATTTGGCCGATGACGTTCGTCGGCGTAAGCATCCGGAGGGGATTGTGAGTTACATCATCGATCGCAATCTAAATCCGACCAACGTCTGCGTGACCGATTGCGGCTTTTGCTCTTTTTACGCGACCCCGAAGGATAAGGAAAAGGGTTATGTGCTTGAACGCGAGGTGATTTATCAAAAGATTCAAGAAACCGTCGACGTCGGCGGGGTGCAAATCTTGATGCAGGGCGGCCACCACCCGCGTATGGGCGTGGAATGGTTCGAGGACCTGCTGCGCGACATAGCCGAGCGCTGGCCCGATTTGCATATGCATGCTATGTCACCGCCTGAAATTGAACACTTGTCCAAAGTTTCAAAAATCAGCACGGTGGAAGTTTTGCAACGGTTGCAAAAAGCTGGCATGCGATCCATGCCTGGCGGCGGCGCAGAAATTTTGACCGAGGGCGTGCGTCAGAAAATTGCGCCGCGTAAAACCGATACTGATACTTGGCTGCGCATCATGGAAGAAGCCCACGCTTTGGGCATGCGCACCACCGCGACGATGATGTTTGGTCACGTTGAAACGCTGGCGGATCGGATTGAACATTTGGATCGACTGCGCCAAGTTCAAGATCGTACCGGTGGTTTCACAGCGTTTATTGGCTGGACTTTTCAGCCGCTGGCAAACCCGTTAGGCGAACAACTACTGGCAACCGGCTGGCAGAAAAAAACCTACGCTGAGTACTTCCGCACCACCGCAGTTGCGCGCATATTCCTCGACAATTTCGACAACTTGCAGGCTAGCTTTGTTACCCAGGGTGCAGAAGCTGCAACCATGGCTTTGCGCGCTGGGTGCAATGATTTTGGCTCCGCCATGTTGGAAGAAAACGTGGTCAGTTCGGCGGGTTGCTTTGAATTGGTAGCCGTCGACGATATCGAACGCTGCATACGCTCGGTGGGGTTTGAACCGCGCCAGCGCAATCAAGCATATGACCTGTTGCCCACCGCCAAGATTTCGGCCGCTGCTCATTAAGCGAGTGCATTGATGGCGAGCTTGCCTACCGAGCCCAGATTAGGCGACCTCATCGACCTAGAATTTCACTTAGGCGGTGAGACAGAGCAACATGTAGAGGCAGCAAAAGCCGTCGGCCAAGTGCATCTAGCCGACGGCGCCAGGGGCGTGGTAAATTTGCGCCATAACATTCAAACCGATCGCTCGCTGCGCTGGCGATTGATGCAAGCTTGGTTAATGCGATTGCGCGGCCATCAATTGGCGATGCCCGGCCTGCAAGTTGAAAATAGCTTGCGCTTGGGTGGCCGCTTGTTGAGCGCCGCCGGTTTCATTTTGGGCGCCGGAGCAGCCGCGACTAGCTTGGCTTATGACGGTCGGGCGCCGGTCAACCTATGGCAATTCCTTGCCGTATTTGTATTGCTGCAAGTGGTGTTGTTGCTGTTCACCCTGATCGCTGTCGGCACTTCTTGGTTGCGCAAACGTGCTTGGATGAGCGCGGCTCAACGCCTATTGCAAAACTACGCCGGCAAACATTTACCGCCGAACTTTAGCGCTCGCCATTCACTGTATTCGAACAGCCAGCGCTGGCTGTTGATGCAACTCACGCAACGTTTCGGGGTGTTCTTTAACTTAGGCGCGTTGCTGGTATTTGCCTGGTTGGTTTTATTCAGTGACTTGGCTTTTGCCTGGGCC
>JACNIZ010000187.1 GCA_014382805.1 Planctomycetota bacterium | reverse complement strand
CAACCCGGGGCGGGGGTGGGAAAGGTTTCCGCCGGGGTCCTGAGAGGGGTGCACCCGGGTGCCTAAAATGTAAATTGGTTTGCCGTGGGATGGGTCGACGTAAACGCGGTTGTAGTACATCGGCCGGGGGTTAAGTGAGTTCACGCGTGTCAAAGTATCGCCAGCGTCTTCGGAGCGATACAAACCGCCGTACTCAAATCCATCCGGACCTTGTTGGTCCTGGATGTTGGCAGATTGCCCACCCAAGCCGATGTGGAAGGGGCCTGGTGGGGGCGGCGTTTCTTCTTTTTCCTCATCGGCATCTGCATCCGCATCTGCATCGGCGTCCTTTTCCTTGTCGGCCGCATCCGTTTTTTCAGCGTCCTTCTTATCGGCCGCTTTGCCTTCAGGTTTCGCTTCACCTTCACCTTCGCCTTCCTCTTCCGAATCTTCCGATTCCGACGGCGCCCGCTTGAAGGTCATTTCTATTTCCACCGTTTCACGGGCGCGTGATGCCAACACTGCGACGGTTTCGCCTTCGAGGTGCTTATGGATTTCAGCGGTCAGGTCATCCCAACTATGAATAGCTTTGCCAGCCATCAAAATGATGATGTCGCCTTCCTGCAATCCAGCTTCCGCTGCAGGGCTTTCTTCAGTGATTTGGGTCAAGCGCGCGCCGACCTCAGCGTCCTCGCCGGACACGCCCATCCAGGCCGAGTTTTCAGGAATCTGAGTGATCTTTTCAGATTCAATAATCGCGTAAAGCGTATTTTCCTCGGACACCGACCAATCCAAGCCTATGCGGCCCAACATGCCCGTCGGCAAGCCTTGGTTCAGCTCGGTCCAGTTGTCGCCACCATCGACGGTTTTCCACAAGCCACTGCCTTCGCCCCATTTTTTGGCCGGATCATTGGTGTCAAACTCATCGCGCTCGCGCTCATAAGTTGCCACGATCAACATATCCGGTTGTTTGGGATTGAGGCGCATATCGATGACCCCAGTTTCCTCGTTTACAAATAGCACCCGCTCCCAATTTTTGCCGCCGTCAGTGGTGCGATAAAGACCACGATCCTCGTTCGGTCCCCAAAGTTGACCCAATGCACCGACGTAAACGATGTCAGGGTTTTCTGGGTGAATTTCAACAGCGCCAATCTGGAAGCTGGTTTCCAAACCCATGTGTTTCCAAGTTTCGCCGCCGTCTAGTGACTTATAAACGCCGTTGCCCCAGGAAACGCTGTTGCGTGGATTGGATTCGCCGGTGCCGACCCAAACGATTTCTGGATTGGAGGCGGAAACCGCGACGTCGCCAATACTGGAAACCGCTTCGTGTTGGAACTGATGGCGGTAAGTGGTCCCGCGGTTATCGGTGCGCAATAAACCGCCAGTGGCGGTGCCGATCCAATAATTTGCAGAATCCGACGGATTCACAGCAATCGACGAAATTCGACCGCCCATATTGGCTGGGCCTACGCTCCGCCAAGTGAACTGCTCGACCCAGGAATCGGGCAGGCCGCCACCTTGCGGTGCCTTGGCAGGCTGTTGCTGGAAATCGGGAGTGGCTACAAGGGTAGCCGCAAGTAAAAGGGCACTGAGGGTGAACATTGAGGGCTTTTGCTGGGGGAATTTATGCTACCTCAAAATCGGCTAGTTGTTAGCTTCTTCTCAATTAGAGTAGCCAATTTCCTGCATTAGTCCGGATCCACGCCCAACCAGCCCGCAAAGCCGACGCCGATAGTTAGCCGAGGTTTAAATTTCTTGCTTGAACTGCGCTCATACCACCATCTGGCTTTGTAAAACTTGCTGCCGACCCAATTACGCGTCCAATTGTGATCCGCGCTGAGCACCTGATCCGACCACCATGCGTCAGCCGACGGGTCTGCCGAGGCGAAATTTTTGGCCTGCATGAGCAAAGTAGGCGATCCTGCGGGCGCACTTAGTGGAGCTTCGCTGATCGATTTGACGTCGGTCCAATTCGAAATCAGTGGATGGGGCAGGAATTGCAGAGTTTGCGGATGAAATAACCACACCCCATCTACGGTGCTCAACACCAAGTCGTCGCTTAGGGCGCGGCGCTGTAAATCGTGGCCGCCTTTTCCTGGCAGGTCATGGCTGGCGGTCCATTGCAGCGGTGGGATTCCCTCCAACCCGACGTAGCGGAAGCTGTGCAGCTGCTCGCCGCCGATTACCCACAGCAGTTCATTGGCCGGATCCCAGCAAACGCCGTGAGCATCGGCCACTTCGACTTTTTGAATCGGGCTGTTACGATAATCTAAACGCCATAATTGCAAAGAGTTACCACTGCTGGACACGGTCACGATTGCGCCATCGGGAAGCAGTTCGGCGGAGTGTGGGTTGCCCCCAGCGTAGGCATAAAAAACGGTCGCCTTGTCCTCCAAGCGAATCAGCGCGACGCCACCGCCGCTGGCCGTGGTCAGGACAAAATCGCCGCCAAGCACCGGTTTGGCGTCGGTTGGATGGTTGAACCAGGAGCGATGTGCGGATTCAATGGCCGCAGAATCAGTTGCCTGCCATTGCCAAATCAGGGCGTCGGGCTGGTTCCAGTCAGCGTCCGCGCTCATTAATGCCAAGCGGTGTTCGGATTGCTCGCAAACCATGACCTGCGGGCCGGAGCAGGCGCACAGGTGTGCCAGCAAAATGGTGGGCAGAAGTAACGTTGCCAGGCGCATGGGTTCATCCTAGCCTGGAGGGTTGATGCTGTTGAACCATCTCATTGCTGCTTGCTTGTTGGTCGGTCCGTCTGACCAAGGAATTGGTGCCGATTTAGCTGCTGCGGTGGATTTACCGACGAGCAAAGAACGTCAGCAGGCTGCGCTGGCTTTATCTAAGCGTGCGGATGTCAGTCTGGACGACTGGCTGCAAGCGGCCCGGACTTTCGGTGAATTTGTGGAGCATGAAGCAGGTATCCATGTGGCGGCGGTTGACCTGCAAGTTGGGGACAAAATTGAGCACACTCAAATTCACTATTGGGTGCCGGAGTCCTACGACCCGAAAAAGCCGACACCTACTTTGCTGGCTTTGCACGGTGCTGGTGGAATTGGTTTGAGCGAGGTGCAAACTTGGCAAAACGTTGCCTCGGATTTGAATATGTTGATCGTGGCGCCGACCGATGCCGGCGCAAATCAGGGCTACAGTTTTGATGAGCGCGAACAACTGGCAGCGTTGGCCACCTTGCGCTGGCTTCGGCGCAAGTTCAACGTCGACGAAAATCGAATTCACTTGACGGGTGTCAGTCGCGGTGGCCATTTATGTTGGGAGTTGGCTTTGCGTCATCCGCAACATTGGGCAAGTTTGGCGCCGCGCATTGGAGGCCCAGCTTTGGCAATCGTCGGCGGACGCAATACGATTCGCTTTGCGGCAAATATTGCTCACATTCCGCTGCGTTTGTTACAAGGCATGCAAGACGACGCCAAAATGATCGTAAATCAAAGGTTGTTATTTACGCGTTTGGAAGAGGTCGGCGCGGTGGATGCGGAATTTGTTGCATTTGAAACACTAGGCCATAGTTATGATTTGGCGGCGGTTAACTTTGTTGAGTTTTTTGGTAAGGCGAAGCGCAATCCCTTGTTGGATCGATTTACTTTGCGCACTCTTTCACCCGAGCATGGCCAAATGTATAGCCTGCAAATTGACAAGCTAGATAAAAAAGCCGTCGTCGAATTTCAACCCCGTGTAGACCCAAATTTGTGGAATAACTGGGGCCATCAGCAAAAGGCTGAGTTCATTCAAATTGAAGCGGATAAGCGCACCGGGGAAGCTGACGCCATCATGACCTCGCCAGGGCACATTCAATTAAAAAGCAAGTTGGTGCGAAAAATGCGCTTATTGTTGCCGTCGGAAATGTTGGATGAAAAGGGTAGGATCGAAATTCAATACCAAGGGAAAACTCAAAGTAAAAAGCCAAAACGGGATCGCAAAGTCTTGCTCAGCTATTTTGTTGAACACTTTGACCGCAGTTTTTTACCCGTTTGCGAAATTAAATTGAATTGACCAAACTTTTGCTGGGACTGCTTCGAGCTTAGTTCGAACCGTCCTCTAAATATTTTAAAAACTGTTCGCGTACTTGGTGAGTATGAGTGCTTAGCTGCTTTCGGTTCCAATCGACGGTGGGGATCGCGGGCAAATAATCAATGCGGACGCGGCCGCTGCGGGCAATTAAAGTCCCGCCCGGGGAAAGTTTCTCCGACCCGCGCTGAACCATGGGGACGATGGGAACACCAGTTTGAATTGCGAGGTGAAAAGGCCCCTTTTTGAAGGCAGCCAATTTTCCAGTTGTGCTTCTAGTTCCTTCTGGTGCCATAACCACAATATAGCCCTTTTCGGTGATGAGTTGAGCTGCAAGATTCAAACTTTGAACCGCCTTTTCATGATTCGATCGGTCGACGGAAATCATTCTAAAAAACCTCATCAAGCGCCCCATGACCGGAATCTTATGAAATTCTTGTTTGTAAATAATCGTTGATCCTTTTGTCCAGGTAGCGGCCAAAACTAGCAAATCAAAAATGTTGACGTGATTGAATAGCAGCAATTTTGCCCCAGGGGTATCGCGAATTTCTTCTCCATGCACTTCGATTTTGATACCGAACAGAATCAACGGACCGCGACCCCAGCCGCGAATCAACGGAATTTCAAACTTGCGCACAAACGGTGGTATCAGTAGCGCAAAAAGCAGCAGCAATAGCAAATAAATAGCGACGTAAAGTATGGCAGGAATCACCATCAAATAACCGCGCAACGCCGAGCCCGGCATAGGCTGAAATCCGTCGTTCACCTTTTCAGGGGGCGTGGTGCTTGCAGTCATGCCGCACAGTTTAGTCGTCCGTTAATATGGGTTCATAGCTAGCTTTCTGCGCCTAATTTTTGTGACCCTGGCCACCGTCATTGGTCGGTTTGGGGGATGTGGCGAGCTCATTGCCAGCCCAGCGCCGCAGGATGTTGATTGGCTGGTAGTCGGATGCTCAGAGGCCCAATACGGTCATCTCACTCTGTGAAAAATCGCTTAAATCTATTTGCTAGGGAAGCTCTGATTCATTCGGGCGAGTGAGACTGCGAGTGGAAATCGTCAGATTCAAGGCGCGAATCGTGGGCTGTAGCCTCGCTACAGCCGAGATGAAGCAACGCAGATGCTGGCGGTTTACGGCGCAGGCTTGCCGATCCGAATTGATCAGAGTTTCCCTAG
>JACNIZ010000062.1 GCA_014382805.1 Planctomycetota bacterium | reverse complement strand
GTATGTTTCGGCAAAAGGCGGGGTTCTCGGCTTAACCCGTTCGCTTGCCACCGAAATCCGCCGCCTGCATCGCGAAATGGGCGCGACGACCATCTACGTCACCCACGATCAAGAGGAAGCAATGACTCTCGGCGATCGACTGGTGGTGATGAAAGATGGAGTCATTCAGCAGATTGGCTCCCCCACCGAGGTATATGAAAAACCAACCAACCGCTTCGTCGCCAGCTTTGTTGGCACGCCGCCGATGAACTTTTTTGAGGGCGATCTAGTCTCACAGGCCGACGCGAATGCACCCGCAGATGCCGTTTTAGGTATCCGCCCTGACGCAATTCAACCGCTGTTGGATACTCCTGGCGCTGGCGACGCAACCGCCAACTCGAGTGACAACACCAACAGCCATAAGAATGGCGTCATTACCGCCAAATTAGTCACCGCCGAAAACTTAGGCGACCGCACCGACCTAATTCTCGAATGCGCCGACGGCACCCGCATCGTAAGCCGTACCGCGCTACGTCGTGCCTGGCAAGTAGGCAGCGATCTACAACTAAAAATTGACCCCCAGCAAATGCATTATTTTGCTGCCGGCCAATCGGGAAATCGGTTAAGCAAACTCTCTTAAAAATCTGATTTAATCCGCCAAGATGTATTCGCCGCCAGAATCCTTGGCCAACCAAATCAACAACGAAACTTCGCCGCCGACCGAGATGGTGTGGATAGTGATGTGGCGAGTCCGGTTCCAATCGTGCACTCGCTGCCGAATCACTTCAGGGTCGTTTAAGCTACCGCCTTGTGGCTGACCATCACTGAGTAGGTAAATCGTGTCTACCTGCGGATCATCAAACGCAGATTTAAGAGCGTCGTAAATGGCTGTTGCGCCTTCAGGCTTTTGTTTGCGTACAAATGCGATCGACTCAATGCGATTTTTCGTCGCCATCTTGGTCAATTTTTTCTCCCACCGCCGCACCGCGGAATCAAAAAACCAGATGTTGAAATGCACGTTGTCCGGCAGTTTTTCCAAACTGCGGATCAACTGCTTTTGAGCCACTTTAAGGCGTGTGGTTTTTTCGGCGTCCTTGTCGGCAACGCCGGTTTCGGTCAAATCCCCGAAGGGTGAACCGTTGTAAACCGCATCCATCGAGCCGCTGGTATCCAAAATAAACGCCACCCGATCGGACATAATCGGCAATCCATAAAATGCCGACGTATCTCCACTGCCTTCGCCCCAAACGTCGCGCTCGTACAAGATTTCTTCGACCTCATCCGGAGTCGGCAGTACAAAGTCCTTGCCTTCGTGACGCCACCAACGATCCCAAGCAACCACCGACGGGCCAAACGGCTGGGCTGTTAATCCTTCCAACATTTTCTGCACGCGCCATTTCATGGCGCCAGTTTCGGCTTCCAATCGTTTGATCAAAATCGGCACCGTGTCACGCCGACGTAGCTGCCCGATTGCCATCAGCGCTTCAGATTTCACCGCCAGGTTTGGATCTTGCAACAGCAGAGTTAAATATTCCATCGCCTGCTCGCGCGGCAAAACTCCGGCCAACATTGCCGCAATCTGACGATCCACCGACGCCTTGGCTTTGACCAATTTTCGGATTTCACCCAACCATTCTTCGTCCTGGCCAACCAAACGTGTGCGTGCGGCATAAGCCGCAAACTTCAAATCCGGCAACTTGGATTTACATAGCTTAAGCACCAGCTCGCCATGCCGTTTGGACTTAAAACTCTCTAGCGCCCGCAGTGCTTCCAACTGCACACGTTCTTCGTTGCTATCCAAAGCGCTCAACAAGGTTGGCTCCCAACTCGGATCGGGCACCTCAGTGATCGCCTGTAAAATCAAAGACTTGGCGTCGGCGTGGGCGCGTTTATCTATGAGCACTTCCTTGAAAATCGGCTTCGATCGATCCGGGTCGACACGCACTAAAAACGCAATGCTATCGGCCCGCGACCCACTCATGCCGGTGCGGTAGTTGGCCAAAAACTTGCGCAAAGCAGCACCGGTCGGACGATCCAACCAATCGATCAATAACGGCTTCAAAGCCCGCGCCCGATACTCCGACGACTTGCTTTTATCCAAAACAATCATCAGCTCCTTTTTGGCGTCCAATTCAAATCCTTGCAACGCCCGCATGGCATAACCGCCGACGTCCTTTTTATCTTTCAGAACCGCCTCCAATAACAAATCGATGGCCGCCTGCTGCTGCTCGGTGCCGCGGAACAATCGAAACGCAAAAAACGCTCGACTCTGCCCCGACGGCGTGCGCAAAACGCTAAACGATTTCTGCAAAGCCTCGAAAGCCTCTTCACTACCGACACTCGCCAAACGATCAAAAGTTCCAACGTCGACGTAATCAGTTTTCAGCCGAATATATTTCAGCAATTCGTCAACTTCATCCGTCTTGGACTGTGCAAACGCACCCCCAGCCATGAACGCCACTACAGCCAAAACTGCAGTGGCTTTATGCAAAATTCTTTTCATTTCGAATCAGTCTTTCGACTTCTCAATTCTTTCCGCAAAACGATCCCGCAGATCGGTTTGGCGACTGGTCATTTCAACCTCGCACCCACCAATCCACATGCGCCGAATCTGCCCGGTGAAATCGAGCGGGTCGCCGCTGCACAAAAAGAAGTTGGCTGCTTTGCCAGCTTCAATACTGCCAGTATATGCATCCACACCCAGGATCTCGGCCGCGCCCAAGGTGAGCGCGCGCAAAGCTTCCTCGCGACCCAAACCCCATGCGGCGGCAGTAGCAGCTTGGAACGGCAAATTGCGTGTCACTTCTGGGTTATCGGTCCGCAGTGTGACCTCACAGCCAGCGGCCTTCAAAACCGACGCGCCGCGAAATACCGAGTCGTACGGATCGCGAATGCGCGGTGGCAAATCGTGCACCGAACCCAAAATCACTTTGGCTTGATCGGCACCCAAATAACCCGCAACCTTCCACGCTTCCTTGGCTCCCAAGTAAATGATTTCCAAACCACGATCCTTAGCCCAAGCCCGTGCCGCCATGATGGTGATCGCGTCGTTGGCTTCAATCATTACTGGTTTATCGCCTCGCGCGTAGGGCAGCAGCGCTTCCAACTTCAAATCACGCTCTAACAATTGATTGTTGGCGTCCATCTGAGTCAACATGTCGCCGTACTCCAACGCGTCGTCAAACCAATCGTCGAGTTCGTCGACCGACTCCGGCATTTCGACGCCTTCGCGCGGCTTCAAACCTTGCTCGGGCTCGGCTTCGGCGTAAACAATCACACCAGCGGTGTCGCAGTCATGGTCCGAAAGCTCAAATGCCCGGCCTAGCTGGCCTAACTCCGGTGCCGACGCACGCGGAAAGGCAATGACCAACGCCAAGTCAGCCTTGACGATCATTTCTTCGGTAGTATCCCCTTCCAACTGAATCAGCGCCGCTTGACCACGAATACGCCCGCGGTTGGGTCGCACCAAAACGTGTGTGATGCCATTCAGCCGCGTCACCCGGTGGTGCGCCGAATCGGCGTGGATGGAACTAGCCACGCTTAGGTCGGGGTGATCCTGACCGGATTCACGTGTATCGATGGTGCCGCGTACCGAGCCAATTTCGTACAGGCCAGTGACGTCGGAACCGTTGATGAAACCTGGGTAAAGGTCCATTCCACGTGCATCAATATCGACGGCGCCTAGCGGCTTGCGACCGCGAAATTCGCCTTCGTCAGTCTTGACGATCAAGCCATTTTCAACCAGCACCCAACCCTTGTAAGCCTCACCCACCATGGAGTGAATGCGCGCGTTACTGATTAAGTACGACTCGCCCTGACCCAGCTTGGTCCATTCGGCCAGCTCGGCGGTGGTGTCTTCAGCGACGACAATCATGTCAATAATCAGGTTTTCCATGCCGCTTGCTTTCAGCGCAGCCTCATCCATTTCCTCCTGGCGCTCGCGGGTGGAAATCGCAAAAGCCGCAACCGCATCGCGGTAACCTTGCCAGGTTTGATCGTTATCCGTCTTCCACTCAAACACAGTGCGACCGCGCGCAAGGGTGAGATGGCAACGTGCATAAGTCGATAGCGGCGGTGCGTCGTAAACCGCGATGGTGCCGTCCTTGCCCACTTCCAAAGAGCCTACAAATTCATCAATGCGCAGTTGTTTGGCGACGTTCAAAGTCGCAAAACTCAATGCAACTTGCCACGGGTATTCGCCGTAACGGATCGATTTGCCCGCTTCAGTATTCAGGCGCCGGATCAGGTCGTCGGAATCGGAGTTGATCGACGCCACCATGCCGGCATCGTGCATTAGGCCCGGATTCCACGGGATCGCGTCGTAAGCTTCAATTTTGTAAGCCCACCAATCGGCGAAGGAAGAACCCATGGCACCGTAAGCAGCAAGTTCGGGTGCAACCTTGTAGCCCTCAAGCACATGTTGGAAAGTTGGCCGTTCAATGCCGAACTCTTCGCATACGCCGATGAACATCAGCAGCTCGTCGGCGCGGTAGCTGTGACATTGAATGTGAATGACGTTGTCGATGATGTCGGCCAATACCTCCAAGCGCACATCGCGACGGAAACTAGGCAGCGAACCTTCCGCATGCATTTCGCGGCGGAACTTGTAATCCAACGCTGCAGTGAATGCGCGCCGGTAAGTCGCTTGCACACCCATGCGCGTGTTCGGGAAGCGCCCCCCACCACTGCCATAATTAGACTGCTTGACGTTCTCACCAAGCGCGAACTTAATCCCCTGCTTGGCGCGCTCGTAAATCAGCTCGTCAATGCTGTCGGCGTAGTAGTCCATTTCCCAAACGGCAGCCTGACCGCCAATTGGGTTGGCCGAACCGTGCAGTGATTGCGCCATGGCGGTACCACCGGCGGCGGCGCGATAAATGCCATGACTACCGGCCATCAGCATGTCGGCAATGCGACATTCAGCGGTAATCGAAACGCTACCTTCGTTGACACTGGCCAACGCTAGGTGACTGTGCGCGTCCATCATCGCCGGCACGACGTGCATTCCGCTGGCGTCATACACAGGCGTATCGCCAGGAGCGGAAATGGAACCCGCCCCTTCGCTGATGGCGCTGATTTTGCCGTCGACGATCAACACATCGCCGACGAAAGGCTCGCGGCCGTCCAGCGTGTATAGCGTGCCGCCTTGAATCAGGACGTTGCCGCTAAATGGGTTGGCGGGTTGACGCGATTCTTTGGTTTCGACCAACCACGCTGGGTGACC
>JACNIZ010000160.1 GCA_014382805.1 Planctomycetota bacterium | reverse complement strand
AATTCGGGGGATGGCTGGTCATAGATTCCTGACCAGAAGGACTTTAGCAGCGCGGCGTCGGTGGAAATCGGCATTCCACCAGAACGCCGTTGATCCCCCGCTCTTTTCCAGCCAAAGATTCATGTAACCCAGGGGGCTTCAACCCGTCTCCTGTATGAGGCAAGTTTTATTGCCATAAAGCCGATACGTGGATAAAATAACAAACCAACAACTGGGAGCAGAATCTTACTCCCCGCCGTTCCACCTTTCGAGCTGGGCGGCCCCCTCCGGGTTGCGACCCGGGGGGTTTTTTCTTTTCATGCCATGAATCAAGTCTCCATTCTCGTTGATGGGTTCAATCTCTATCATTCTCTTGTCGATGCCGAGTGGAAGCTGCAGCAATGCGTGAAATGGCTGGACATCCAATCTTTGATTTCTTCCTATCCGCAGGTCATTGGAGGACGGCCCGTATTTTCCAATCTGGACTACTTCTCCGCATTTGCCAACCATAGGATTCCGACGGATCCAGACGTCACTCGGCGCCATCAAACTTACCTGGATGCATTGGGCTCAACAGGGAGTAAGGTCCACCTTGGCCGTTTCAAAGCCTGCAAGCAAACTTGTAAGATTTGCCGCAGAAGCTTTGACCGCTACGAAGAAAAAGAAACAGACGTTGCCATCGCCACCGGGATCATTGAAGCATGTATGGATCCTGATATGAATACCCAGGTCTTAGTTTCAGGGGACTCTGATCTGGCTCCGGCATTGCGGATGGTGCGAAGGCGCTTTCTAACAAAACGGATTGGTATTGCTTTTCCCTACAGAAGAATCTCTGAGGATCTTAAACGCAATTGCGATTTCCATTGGCGGCTTAAACCCGAACAGTACTTGGCACATCAATTCCCGTTTAAGATTCAACTTGCTGGTGGGCGGAGTGCCAATAGGCCCGCACCATGGATGTAGCGCCCCCTCAAAGCCCAATTGTCACGATAATCTTCACTATTGGTCGATTTCAAACACTTCCGCCACTCAACGCCCTTTGCAGTAATGCCGATTTCCTCTGCGAGCTCCTTCGCGGTGATTGATGGTTGCTGATTGATCAAACGAAGGATTTTCTCCCTAGTTTTCTCCCTAGTTTTCTCCGAAGGTTTTGGGGTAGCCCCCTCAGGAATCTCGGCTACAACGCTTGCCAGATAAGTCTCTGAGAATGGGAACTCAATGCGCAAGTCCCTAAGTTCCGCCAGAATTTCAGGCTCCGGAGCGCCAGCCTCCCGACAAGCCTCAAGCACTCGTTGGATGCCCCGGCTCCAAGCCTCGATTACACCAGCTCTGAAAAAGGTGTTCGCAATATCTGGGTTGTAAGGCTCCGAAGAATGCCTGCCCTTCCGCTTCTCATTCGTCCAGTTTTCCGGCAGCTCACCAGAGTTCCAAATCACCAAACTATGGGCGTAAACGCGAATCTGAATCGGCGCAGGAACGGCATAGTCACGATGGACAACGGCATTCAGCAGCGCCTCGCGCAGGGCACTCAAGGGCATCGGGAAACTTTCCACCCGTTGGATTCCCTCGTAACAAATAGTGGCCTTCAAGTATTTTGTCAGCAGCAGGTCCATCGTCTTATCAACCTGAGTAAATAAGTCGCTTTGGACCTTGTCGTGAAAGCGCAGATCAGACTCGGTGGCGAAGTAGCCGACCTTTATTGCAGCGCCGGTGATGTAGGCCTCAGGATCGGGATGGAACAGCAAGACCGCCGACCGCTTGAGCTACGGGCCCTCAATTAGCCGCAGCTTTTCTAGCATGCCTTGGTCGTCCTCAAGTCCCACCACCTGCCCATGGTCGTTACGGCCGAGGTCTAGCACACCACCCTGGGCGTTGGCAAAACCACATAGCCATTTCAGGTACTCATCCCGCCAGGATGACTTCCATTCGGTGTTTTGATTCTCTTTCACACGCCTCCCTCTGGCATGGCGTCCGCAAAGGAGTGCTAAATCAAATCTGGTCCTGATTCAATAGGGTCACCAAGTTATTGCTCGGCGGCATCCATTTCGATGCATTCAAAAAGATCATTGAGCCTATCTATCAGCATTCCATCTTTGCATTGGTTAATAGATCGGGCAAGGTCGCCGAGCAAAAGTTCAACGTAGTATCGGTTACAGGACACCTCCGCCAGGTCGACGGAATCGGGTACTGCGTCAATGGCCGCCTTGATTTCCGGAAAGGGGAAGCCATGGCAACGGATCAAATGACGATCCCATGCCGACAAGGTCAAAGTGATGTTTTTAGACGCGGATTCCAAGTGATTTTTCCATCTAACGGAGATCATGGGGACGGCAGTGCGCTTTCTTTCATCAAAGAGATGACCTTCTTGCGGCATCAAATCAGTAAATCGTCAAGGATCTTGGGTAGCTGTCTTCTAAGCCTATCCCAGTAGATGCTGCTACTTCCAAGTACACGGTCAAGCCAGCTGCTGCTGGCGGCAGTGGATTCGAAAGATAAAAGCCACCGCCGAAGTTGCTGTTCAAGCCGCTGCCAAGCATTGTAGGCGAAACTAAATCGAAAGTATGGCCTGAGATGATCGAGCCTGTCGCGACAAACGAATAGGCAAAATAGTAAGTAGAGTTTGGCGGCGCAGCGAACCATTCGAACCGCACGATTTCACCAACTGCCGCTTGAGATGGTCCGAGCAGCAGTATCGTATTGATGGCTGAAGCAGAAGCTCGGTCGCGCAAGAAGACATCAATCGCGCCGTTTGTGTCTCCGCTGACTATAGAGCCATCCAAAGAACTGAAGGTAATATACCGTGCATTCGCAGAGATCGAAGGGCGTGAACAATGTTGGGCAATTTGGCCGTTGCTTTGATTTAAACTGACCCGAAAAGTTTGGTCGGGAACTCGGTCATGCAGGAAACAGTCGATTGCGCCATTGCTGTCGCCGGCAACCAAATTATCAGCAGAGCTTTGGTAAACCACGTACCTACCGTCGGCGCTTAACCGCGGGAAAAAGCTATCCCAATTCCCTTGCGTTCCCAAAGTATGCACGCTGACTCGCGTTGTCGCGCCATTGCTTCGATTATGGGTGAACACATCCCACTTGCCGTTGCTATCCCCAGAGACTAGGTTGTCGGCAAAGCTCGCGAACGCCACAATTTGGCCATCAGCACTGATTGCACATTCATTATGCACACTTCCATTCGCTTCGATTCCGGTTGAGCTAAGGCTTACCCGCGTGGTAATCCCGGTTTGCAAGTCATGAACAAATTGGTCGTAAACGCCGTTTGCATCGGCGATCACTAAATTGGAGGCTCCCGATCTAAAAGTTACCAAGCGGCCATCGGCACTGATATCGCAGTAAGTGGAATAATCATTTCCGATAGCGCCGAATGAACTTTTGCTGACCAGGGTTTGCACGCCGATGATTCAGTCGTAGCGGAAGACGTCGGTGAATCCGTTGGTATCGCCAGCAACCAAGTTATTTCCTTCACAGGGAAACACCACGAACCTGCCATCGGCGGAAATGCGGGGAGCGTAGCTTACGCCGTTGGATTGCACACCTGCAGAGGAAACGCTGACGTTCTCCGTCAGGCCAGTCTTCATATCGTGAACAAAGATGTCGTCACGATTGTTGCTGTCTACGGCGACCAAGTTCGAGGCTTTGCTTTGAAAGGTGATGAAACGGCCATCTGCAGAAATTGCTGGGCTGGTACTGTCATGGTTGCCTTGGGTACCGAAGCTACTGACGCTCACGCGGGTCGTCATGCCGGAAACCGTATCGCGTAGAAATATATCCCAAGCGGCGTTGGTGTCGGCTGGAACTAGGTCGCTCGCTTCGCTCTGAAAGGCAACAAACCGACCATTGGCGGAAATTTGTGCCCCGTAGCTATGGCTGTTGGCTTGGCCGGCCGAGGAGTCATGGCTGATGCGATCTGTGCTTTGGGGGAGAGCTACGGATAGACAAAGTGCGGCAAAAAGCATGATTTAAGTTTAGCAAGAATGGCTCGGACCACACAAATTTCAACTTATCGGCCTAATCCCAACTCAACGCACCACCGGTTTGATATTCAGTAACCCGCGTTTCGAAGAAGTTCTTCTCCTTCCTTAAATTCGCTTGCTCGTCCAACCACGGCAACGCGCTTTCAACACCCGGAAATGGCTGAGCAACCTTTAGCTGCTTGGCACGACGATTCGCGATGTAGCGGAATTGCTGAACGTGGTCTTCCTTGGAATAACCCAGGATTGGGTCGCGCATGATGTAACCCGCATATGCTGACTCCGCAGCTTCGGCTTCGTCCCACATTTGGCGCATTTCATTGACATCCAGAGTGACATTTTCCTCCTGTATGATCTGACGAACGACGCGGATACCGAAAGATGCGTGCATCACTTCATCACGCATGATGTATTGCAGTTGCTCGGCGGTACCCTTCATCAAGCCACGCCGTTGCAGCGCAAAAATCGGGCTGAATCCGTTATAGAACCAGCATCCTTCAAACACCCCGGCGAAAAAGATATACGCCATGACGAAGTTATGCAACTCATCGCGATCCGTCAGATCAATATCCGACCTCATAATCGAATCCAAACGTCGGTTTGCAATCTGAATTTTACCGTTGATCTCCGGCACTACCCGATAACGGTTGTAGATCTCACCTTGGTCCAAATTCAGCGTTTCAATGCAATGCTGGTAAGTCCAAGTATGCAATGCTTCCTCATAAACCTGACGCGCTTGGTAAATCTGCAGCTCTGGTGCCGACATTTTCTCCATCACAGCCAAACCTATATTGCGCATCGCCAACACGTCGGACGTGGTGAGGTAGCTCAACACGTTTTCATAAACATGGCGTTCTTCCATCGTCAGTTTGTGATGGTAATCCGAAACATCTTGCGCCATGTTGATGTCCAACGGCGTCCAGTGATTCTTATTCGCGTTTAGGAAATACTCCCATGCCCACGGGTACTTGAACGGCGCCAACTGATTGATGTCCGTCATGCCATTCACCACCCGTTTGTCGTCGGGGTTGACCGGTTTGACGTCAATCAACGGCTGCGTCATTGGAGCAGCGGCTGCAACTGGCGGCACAATTACTTTGGGTTCCGGGGCTGAAGTTTCAGGCAGCGGAGCGAATGGATCTTCCCAGTTTTGCATCTACTTATTTGGCGGTGGCTTTAATGAGGTTTCCTATCGGCAAACTTTGCTTTACTGGCAAGCATCGCAGTCAGGATCAAGAA
>JACNIZ010000272.1 GCA_014382805.1 Planctomycetota bacterium | reverse complement strand
GAGAGGGGAAGGGACAGACAGCGGGGCATCGTGCATGGTCAGCAGCGTGGGGAGGGAGCGCAGAGCCGAGAAAGTGAAGTCGGTCGAATGGAAGACGTAGCGCGTGGCCGGGTACCGTCCAGAGTCGAGCCCTGGCAGGCGATTGAAAAGTTTCATCGCTCGGACCGGCAAAAAACCTTTATTCATGCGATGCCGATTGGCCACTAAGGCGGCCGGAATCTTGCGCTCACCGCGCCAAGCCGGGGCAAACATTTCCAGGAATGGACCGTCGTCCAACTGCGTCAGGGCCACGCCAAGCTCACGCACGTAGCGGTGGATTCCGGCGTAATCGAATAGCGCCGGGCGGATATCAAAACCTACTTTCAGCATGGTCGTGGCAACTTGTGAAGCAGCTTGGCCTCGAATGGGGAGGACGGCCTAAGGCTAGCTTACCTTGGGCTCTTCGCCGGTGAGGCGTCTTTTGGTTGACTCAAGCACCGCGTTTGTGAATTCGGTAGTGGTCAGGCATCCACCAAGATCGCCGGTGGTTTGACCGCAGGCGATGGTGTCGCGCACGCCTTGATCCAGGGCGCGCCCTAAACCGCGGAAACCGCCATGTTCTAACGCCATTGCGAAAGCGAAAAATGCCGCGGTTGGATTGCAGATTCCCATGCCGGCAATGTCCGGCGCGGTCCCACCAGCGGGGTCGAACATGGCCAGAGTGACGTTGCCATCGCTATCAAAAGAGTAACTAGCACTTGCCCCTAGGCCGATGGAGCCAATCATGCCGCAGGCGGCGTCGGAAAGGAAGTCGCCGTATTCGTTAGGCGTGACGACTACTTGGTATCCCTCAGGCTCCATGATCAGTTTGGCGAGCAGGGCGTCGAACAATTCGGCGCGGTGCGGGACGTCGGGGTAGCCGGCTGCGACTCCTTCGGCGACTTCTTCAAACAGACCGTCGGTAGCACGTTGAATGGTGTACTTGGAGGCGCTGACTACGGACAGGCCGCGTTTTTGCGCGTAATCAAAAGCAAAACGACTGGCTTCGAAGCTAGGTCGGCGTTCAATCACCCGCACCGAGACGGCGGCTTCGGTTCCAATGCGCCGGCCTGCGTCTTCGTAAGTACCGCCGACGGCGATGCGCACGATGTGCAAATCGACTTTTCCAGTGTGTTTGGTGGCGACGCCTGGAATACTAGCCACCGGGCGGTGAATCACTGAAAAATCAAAGCGTTCGCGCAGGACTTTGTTCGGACTTTCGGCCTCGGTGATGGTTGGATATTTCAACGCCATCGTGTACTGGCGAATTGCTTTTTCGGCGTCTTGATAGCTGCCTTCGGCATCCGTGCGACGGCGCTCCAAGGACAAATCGACCGGGTGAAAACGCACTTCTAATGGCAGCGCATCCGCGATCCGATGCACGGCCTCGGACAGTTCCGCAGAAATGCCGTCGCCTAAGAATTCGGCCATATCAAGGGTGTCTTGGGCAGTCATCGCGGGGGATTGTAGCCGCGGATGCTCGGCGCGGGTGAAATGGATCACACCCGCAAGCTTGTTGACGATTGAGCCTAAATCGGGTCGGCGTGAACGATGACTTGGCAGCGCGGCAAGTTGCTTTGAATCACTGCACTTACCTCTTCTGCTAAATCGTGTGCTTCCAAAAAAGTGAGGTCGCGTTGGATTTCCAAATGCAGGTCGACAAAAGTTTCGACGCCCGATCTACGCGTGCGCAGGTCATGGAAACCTTTGACCTTCGGTGAAAACTGTAATACCGATTTCAGAATCGCCGCTTCTTCGGACGGCTCCAAACCTTTATCCATCAAATGATCCGTCGCGCTGGCAAACACCTCACGCGCCGTATTCAGAATCAGCAACGAAATGGCGACTCCAATCAAAAGGTCCGGCCACACCGCGCCGTCGAGCAAATAATGCACGGACAAACCCAGCACCACGCCGATGTTCATCCACAGATCGCTGGAATAATGTGCACTATCCGCGTCCAGTGCTGGTGAACCTGTTTCGCGCGCAACGTGGCGCAAGCGTTTGATCAGCCACACCGTCACAAACGAACTCACCACCATGACCACGATGCCAACTAGGGGCATTTCGATTCTGGCTTCGTCCAGCACCGCGCGTCGAATGGTGTGGTAGGCCAAGCCCAAGCCCGACACCAAAATCAGTACCGACTGCAACAAACTGGCGACGGATTCGGCTTTGCCATGACCATAGGGATGGTCGGCGTCGGCGGGGCGGGCGGCAGCGGATACGGCCCACAGCACTACCAGCGAGGCCAGCATGTCGAGGCCAGAATCTAGGGTGGAGCCGAGTACACCCGAAGATCCGGTCAGGAAAAACGTGATCAGTTTGAAGACAAACAGGCCGCCAGCCACCTGCACGGTGGTGCGGGCGGTTCGTGTTTGCAGGGTTTGCGGGGCGCTCATGGTTTAGTGGGCAGGGTTTCGGCGGGTCTGTCAAATCGATTGACAGAGGGGCCTGAACCTGAAGCCAACGGCAAGGATACTTTAGGGCGATGTCCAGCGCTTCAAACCCCGGATCGGCGGCGGGCCAGCTCATGCCTACTTGGGTGGGGGTGGTGCTGGCGTTGCTGCTGGCCGGGCTGATGTGGCTGGTTTTGAGCAGCGATCCGGATATACCTGAATTTCCGGATCCTGCCTATGTGGATCCAGGGGCGGGTGTTGAGCCGCAAAAAGACTTGGATCCGGCGCTGATGGAAACATCGCCGCCCCCCACTTGGATAGACGGTCCGCTGGTCGCAGAGTTACGTTTTTTGGGCGGATTTGAGCAAGAAAAAATCCGTCCGCAGCGCGCAGGTTCGCTGCAAGGTCAAGTGCTAGACCACAATCGTGACGGCATCAGTGGTGTACGCATGCAAATTTTTGGCGGTCCTCAGCATGGCTGGAGCACGATCAGCAAGAAGGATGGTCGCTATTTTTTCCCGGAGCTATTGCCCGGCACTCACTATTTTGAATTAGATATTCCAAGCTTTGGGCGGGCGGTGCGCAGCCAGCGGGTGCAGAGAAATGGAATCACCAACCGTGATTTTTTGGTGGCACCAAAGATGGGGGTGGAACTGGAGATCAGCGATTTTGAAAACAAACCTCTGCAAGGCGCCAAGTTAGTCGCCGACATCAACGGCACTGAAGCCTTGACCGACGAAATGGGCATCGGCCGGTTGTTTGGAATTGTCGGCGGTGATCGTGTATTGGTCACGGTCAAGGCTGAAAATCATGTGCCGATTCGAGTCGAGTTGAATATGCGTACCCAGCCGTCGAATGCGGCGCCGATTAAAGTACCGGCGTTGCCTAAGGGCGGAATTATTCAGGGCACAGTGCGGTCATGGCCTGGCAACCCGCTGCCGCAAATCAGTTTGGTGCCGCGCAGCAATCGCATTGGCACCCATCGCATAGCTTGGGAGACTTGGCAGGGGGTGGAGGTTGGAGTAGATGGTCGCTTTAAGTTGGAAAATGTGCCGACCAGTCACCTGCTTGATTTTCGCGTGTTTCATCCCAAGGGGGTGAGCGAACCGGCGCAGCGTGCGGTGCGCCCCAATACTGCTTCGCCGACCACGCTGAGTTTTGTCATCAAGCGCGGTCAAGGTCGAGTTCAAGGCCAAGTGCTTGACGCCGACGGCAATGCGATCCCAAAGGCTACCCTAGTTTTGGAAAGTGCCGATCCCGCCGCGATGCTAGCGCATCTTTATCCAGGATTGGCAGAGGCGCCGTCGACAACCATGCTGCCAGTACCGGCTGCTATGCGTCGTGAGTTAAAGGCGGATACACGCGGCAGATTTGATTTGGCGGTGGGTGACCATCCGCAAGGAACCGGATCGCTGGTGCTGACGGCGTCGGCACCCGGATTTCAGCCGCGGCGAGTTTCAATCACGCGCAGCCATGAAAATTTGAAGGTGCGTTTGTCGCCTGAGGATCACAGCGGGGTGGTGGCGTTGGAGCTGGACGAACTCATTACCGCGGGCACGGTTGGCTTAGAAATGCCTCAGGTGAATTGGTATTTGGACGGCAAAATGGCCGAGGATCAGGAAGGATATTCCGTTGCAGGCGCGCAGTTGTTGGGCTTGCCCGTTGGCCAGTATGAATTGATTGTTCGTGCCGGGGATCAGGTGATTTTGCACAGATCCGAGCTGAAAGTACGCGGGCTAGAGCGTTTGCAACTCAAGTAGGTCCGCCATCAGCGCTACTGGTAGAATTCGCGCCATGCGCACCATCCCACTGGGTGAAAACCTGTCCGAAGAGTTGCTGCTGGCGATAGCCAACGGCGAATTGGTCAAATTGCGGATTAGTCGAGCGGCGCATACCAAAATTAAAGCCGCGCGTCAGGCGGTGGAAGACATTGTCGCTTTGGGCAAACCGGTATATGGCGTAAACACCGGCTTCGGCGCCTTGGCGTCGGTGAGTATTGACGCAAAAGACACTGGAACTTTGCAGCGCAACCTACTGTTGTCGCATGCGGTGGGATGCGGTGATGACCTGCCAGCCGCCGTCAAGCGCTTGGCTTTGTTGTTGCGTATTCATTCCATGTGTCAAGGCGTCAGCGGAGTGCGACCGCTGGTGGTGCGGTGGTTGATTCAGTTGTTTGAATCTGGATGGCTGCCGCGCGTTCCGGAAAAAGGTTCAGTCGGCGCGTGCGGTGACTTGGCGCCGCTTGCTCATTTGGCGCTTCCGCTTACGGGTGTAGGCGAAATGATCTCGCCCGACGGCAAGACGATGGCGACGTCGCGGGCGTTGAAAAAAATTGGTTTGCAGCCCATTGAATTAGCCGCCAAAGAAGGATTGGCTTTGATCAATGGTGTGCAAATTTCAAATGCTATTGGGTTGGCTGCACTGGCTGGCTTGCGCAATATCTCCGGAGTTGC
This sequence comes from Planctomycetota bacterium, assembly GCA_014382805.1. GTDB lineage: Bacteria > Planctomycetota > UBA1135 > UBA1135 > UBA1135 > JACNIZ01. Next base: position 22,065 of record JACNIZ010000272.1, on the reverse strand, counting down.
CGACGCCGCCGGCGCACTTTCGGTGGAAGCTTTGATGGGTAGTCATCGGCCGTTTGACTCGCGCGTAGTTTTGGTCCGACCTCACCCCGGTGCAGTGGCGACGTCGAAAAACTTGCGCAAGCTATTGGCCGCATCCAAGGTCAAGCACGCACATTTGAATTGTGAGCGGGTGCAAGATCCGTACAGCTTCCGCTGTATGCCGCAGGTGCATGGTGCGGCGAAAGATGCAGTGGCGCATTTAGGCGAGGTATTGGTACGTGAGGCACAATCAGCAACGGACAACCCATTGGTCTTTCCAACCAAAGGCGATTCGATTTCAGCCGGCAACTTTCATGGCCATCCAATTGCGATGCCACTGGATTATGCGGCGAATGCGTGCTGTGCATGGGGCAATATTTCGGAACGCCGGACCAGTGAGTTAATCCATCCGGCGATGTCGGGATTGCCGGCGTTTTTGACGCCTAAGCCGGGCTTGAATTCTGGCTTGATGATTCCGCAGGTGGTCGCCGCAGCGCTGATTAGCGAAAACAAGATTTTGGCGCACCCGGCTAGCGCCGATTCAGTGACGACTAGTGCCGACCAAGAAGACCACGTTTCGATGGCTAATCATGCCGCGCGCAAATTGCGTCAAGCGGTTTGGAATACGGAACGTGTATTGGCGATTGAGTTGTACACAGCTGCTCAGGCGCGTGAATTCCGTTCCGATATCAAGGCTGGCAAGGGTGCCCAAGCGGTTTATAAATGCATCCGCAAGAACATACCGCCGTTGAATGAAGATCGCTACATCGGCACCGAGTTGGATTGTTTGCACGATCTGGTTGCATCGGGTGCGATTTTGAACGCGGCTGAATCCGCTGTTGGGAAGTTAGCTTGATACAACTGATTCTTGCTTCGCTGATCTGGTCTTTTTCATTTGGAATCATCAAGGAGCAGATTGCCGATCAAGCATCATCGTTCAATACGATGGTGCGCTTGGGCTTGGCATTTTTGGTTTTTTTGCCGTTTTTGCGCCAAAAGTTTGACCGTCATGCCGTCACGTTAATGCAAATCGGCGCGGTGCAATATGGCTTGATGTACCTGTTTTTGTTTTGGTCATTCGAATATCTAAATGCCTATGAAGTGGCTTTATTTACCATTTTTACGCCGTTTTGGGTTCTAGTGTGGGCAAAATTCTACCAACAAAAAGTTAGCCTTTTGGCGGTCATCTTAGCCATTTCCGGAGCCTCTATTCTGCGCATGTCCAGTGCTACGCCCGACGAATTTGATATGGGGTTTGTGCTGGTCCAGCTTAGTAATTTGTGTTTTGCATCTGGCCAAATTCAATACCGCCAGGTGATCGCCACTAAAAAGAAAACCACATCAGGCGAAGGGAGTTCTGACCTCCACGGTTTCGCTTGGCTGTATTTGGGCGGATTTTCAGTCAGCCTTTTTGCCTGGCTGCTGGTGGGCCCAGCGTGGCCAGAGGTGAGTAATGATGCCTGGCTCGCCTATTTGTATTTGGGCATAGTTGCATCCGGCTTCGGCTTTTTCCTGTGGAATTCTGGCACCCATCGAGTTTCACCCACCGTTTTGGCAGTTGCTAATAATTTGAAAATTCCAACTGCAGTCGCAGTTTCACTTTTTGTCTTCGGCGAAAAAGCCGACGCCTGGAGTTTGGCGTTTGCGGGCATTTTTATCATTGCGGCGTTCTTTTTGAAGCCAGCGATGGAATCCATAACTCGACGTCAAAAGTAAACCGCTATCGCGCAATGATGCGTTCGCCGGTGCCCAAATCGCCGACGCTCAGGAAATTGGCGTATACATGAACCGTGGTGAAAGCGGCTTCGTCGGCTTTAGCTTCCACCATGCCGGGCAAAGTTAGGTGGGCGCGTCCGTTGCGAACCGCAAAACCACCGGCATGGTCATGGCCATTAATCCAAGCTGTGAATGCAGGGGAGCGGTCAAGTATTTGCAGTACCTCCTGGTAATCCCAAAGCAAATGATGTTTGGTGCTAGCTGCTTCAGCTACCGGATGATGGCTAAAGATAACTACGCTTTGCGCATTCTGCTCCGCCCGCTGCAATTCACGCTGCAACCACTTGCGCTGCTCCACGCCGAGTCCACCATTCCAAGTTTGGGCGTGGGGGAATTCAGCAATTGGGTGACTCGCCAACCAAGCCGTGGCTTGTTGATGCCTAGGATCTTCCGGCGGCACGCCACAAATACCCATTTCCATCGAGTCGACGACCACGAAGCGCCAGTTTTCGTGCACAAACGAATAGTATCCTGTGGGTAGTTTCAGTCGCGACATCAATTGATCGCGCGGCACTTCCAAACAATGATTGCCTATCACATGCCGAACCGGTACCTGCAAGCGTGAAAATTGATGCAGCACCCGATCCAAGTCCTGATTGGATTCGGCAACCGTATTTCGACCATCAATAATGTCGCCGCAATGCACGACGAACTCCAAGTCTTGCTCAAGGAAACTGTCGACACAAGTTTCTAAATAATCCATTGCATCGCGATAACGTCGCGCGCCGACGGTATTTTTGTCGGCATATTGCACATCGGCGAGCAAGCCAAATCGGAACAGGGGTAGAGGGGAGTCTTGCATGCCCGCTTCGGGCTGCGGATGAATACCACAACCCGAAAAAACTACCAGGCAAAGGACCAGGAGAAACGCTAATCTCATCCTTGGACGAGTTCAGCTAGAAGTTTTGCTACTGCCGGAGCTACCCGGTCACCGCGCAAATCGCGATAACGAATGGTGCCCTTGGCATCTAGTAGGAAGGTCGTTGGGTAGCCAGAAATGCCCCAAGACATGGGGATTTTGCCATCGGTGGAACCTTCAAAGATATTGTCCCAGGTGATCTGGTGCTCTTTGATTTTACTGCGGAAATCATCTTTGCTTTCGTCAGTGTTTACGCCCAACATCGCAAAAGGCTGATCTTGGAAACGCTCAACGAGCGCTTTTTCGTGTGGGATTTCGCCCACACAAGGGCCTCACCAGAAACCCCAAAAAACCAAAAACGTCACCTTGCCGCGATAGTCAGCCAGCTGAATCATATGGCCGTCGACGTTAGCGCCGGTGAATCCAGGTGGGGTCATACCGATCTGCAGGTTGTTGATGTCGAACCATACTCCAGCAGCGCGTTTGCCTATTGGAGTGTCCGCGTAATCTTTCTGCAAAATCTTCAAAGCTTCCAAGCGAACTTTCACCCCGGCCTCACCGCGGCGTTCGTGAACGCTTGACCGAGCGAAAATTAAGCGGGCCTTGTCTTCGCGGTTTTTCACCTTGGGCAAAACCGTCGCCACCAATTCGTCGGCAACTTGCCATTTGATGGCCGTTTTGGGATTCCAGTCGTACATCAAGGCTTGGGAAAGGGAGCGAATGCAATCGGAATCCTGCGGATGGCGCGACAGCTCCTGCAGGCACTGCATCTTGATTTTTTTGGTTTCCTCGGCTGGCAACGGGCTGTCGCCACTGTTGGACAAAACCCATGCAGTTGCTTGCAAATCCTTAGTTTGGGCTAGCTTGTGGAAGCGTGTGAAAAACTCGCGCGCTGGCGATTTTGGATAAACCCGCTTTTCAGGTTCGACGTCCTCCTGCGCATAAATTTGCTCAACCCATTTGGCATAGGCGTCCTCATATTCCCTCTTCAGCTCATCAAATGGACCTTGCGCCGCTTCTTGGGCGGCGGCTTGTCCTGGCCGAATGAGGGGAGTGGCCGGAATTGCAGGGGTGGCCGGAGTGGCTTTTGAACCGGAATCTTGCGCCATTCCCGCGCTAGGCAGGCAAAGAGCGGTCACGCCGAGCAAGGCGTAAAAAATGCGACGAGTATGGAGGGCCATGGCGTCATTCTTACCGCAATCGGCCGCATGTCTAGTAGATTCTGTCCGGCCTAGTCAGTCTGGTTGTTATGGTCTAACCATAATGAGTGGACTTGCGTGCCTTTTGTTCGTGCTTAGTAGCTGGCAGTCTCCTGAATCGGAACTATCCGAAAAGAAGCCCAACATACTGTGGATTTTTGCGGAGGACTTGTCGCCGCTCATGGGGTGTTACAACGACCCCATAAATTCGGGGCATACCCCTCGCATTGATCGGATGGCCGCCGACGGCGTGATTTTCAAGCGCGCCTATATGCCAGCCCCAGTTTGCTCGGCTACACGGTCAGCAATGATCACGGGCGTGATGCAAACGTCAACTGGCACCCATCAACATCGGTCGTCGCGCGGACCGAAGGGGCCAGTTGCAAAGGAGGTGCGGATTTATCTGCCGGAAGGGATGAAAACCATTCCTGAGTTGATGCGGGAGGCGGGTTACTTCACCTTTAATAGCGGTAAGGATGACTACAATTTTCATTACGACCGGCGCGCACTTTATGACGTCGGCACGCGGCAGGATTATGTTGCGGGTATGAATGGTTGGCAGGGCAATTTTGCGACGCATTCTGGTTCTTTTGAGCAAGATACTTGGCGGGCGCGGCCGGATCAAGGTCAGCCGTGGTTTGGGCAGATTTTGATTTGGGGTGGCAAGGCGAAAAACAAGCATGTGCGCGAGGGCGAGCTGTTGGCGGACGACGCGGTGCCGTTGCCGCCGTATTTCCCAAGTACGACCGCGCATCAAAAGGCTTGGACCACGCATTACAATTCGGCGCGGGGTGCGGATCATCAGGTGGAACAGATTCTTGATTTGCTGGAAGCCGACGGCGAACTCGAAAACACCATCGTTTTTTTCTTTTCGGATCATGGCAATAACTTGTCGTTACGGCACAAGCAGTTTTGTTACGAAGGCGGTGTCCATGTGCCATTGGTAATCCATGGCAAACATGCTGCAATTCAGGCTGGCACGGTGCGCAATGATTTGGTCAGCGGTTTGGATATTTCTGCTACCACTCTAGCTTTGGGCGGGGTGCGGCTGCCCGAATATTTGCACGGCCAAAACCTGTTCGGCGATGACCACCAGCCGCGCAAATTCGTCATTTCGGCTCGTGATCGATGCGATTACACCATCGACCGAATCCGTACCGTGCGCACTGAAAACCTGCGCTATATCCGTAATTACTACCCCAATCGCGCCATGATGCAAGCGCAGTATCGAGACGATTGGGCAACAGTAAAGGATCTGAAGCTGTTGCATTCTGCAGGTAAGTTAACACTCTATCAAGACGCTCATTGGTTCGGTGTTCGGCCGCAGGAAGAGCTTTACGATTTGGCAAACGACCCTCATCAAATACAAAATTTGGCGAAGGATCCCACCTGGCAAAAGCAGTTGCGTCGGCATCGGCAGATTTTGGATAAGTGGATTCAAGAAAGCGGTGATCAAGGTGAAAGCCCTGAAGCTACTGTGCAATTGAAAGCCACTTTTGATCTCTGGAAGAATCGCCCCATTTTCAACAACGCAGAGGTAAACCCGGAATACGATCAATTCCGCGATTAACGGTCACCTTTGAAGGGATACAATGACTCGACGCTACCGCAATTGGTGGAGGAATTGGAATGGAAAAACTGAAGTCGTCGCTAGCTTGGCTTGTGGAAGCCGCTCCCACTGAAGTAGATCTAGCTGATCCTGATTTGCAGGACCAAATGCAGCAATTGGCGGATAGAGTGATCGCCGGTGGTTTGGTCGCGAACGATGCGTTTGAGAAAAATGCCGCAGATTTCCCCCTAGGCGCCCAAGTGGTTTGCAAGTTGGCGCAGTCCAAGGCTTTGATGGCCAAGTTGCCCGACGACTTCCACGTCAGCGTGGTTTTTGCCGTTTATAAGGAAGGGCGACGCCTGAAGACGCGACTGGAAGATCCGCTGGGCGAGGATTTCCTGCGTCAAAAAGCGGCGCAGTTGGATTGGTTGTTCAGCACTCATGCTGGATTACCGACAGGCGATCCTAAGGCCAGCCATCGTTGGTAAATGGTCGTGGTAGATGATGGCTGCCCTGAGCAAAGCGGCCAAAAGGTCCAGGTGATCGCACAAAATTCAGGGCTGCAGGATTGCGTCCAGGTAATGCACCTAGCCGACGCCATCAAAGCAAATCATCCGGTTTCGCGGCCGCTGACTACAACCGAGGACAGTCGCAAAGGTGGGTCGGTTCTATTAGGAATGGAGCGTGCTGCGACGGATGGCCCTGATGATCACCACATCATCATTTTCACTGATGCAGATTTATCGACCCATCTCGGCCAGTGCGCGCGATTGGCGGCTCCGATTTTGTCGGCAGGGAAGGACGTCAGCATTGCCAATCGTCGCGATCCATTTTCGGTTGTGGTGAAGCAGGGGGTACGCAATCAGCGCGGCTTGCTGTTCATTTATCTTTGGAAGCGCCTGCTGCCGCTGCTTGGTGAAATCACCGATACCCAATGTGGTTTCAAAGCATTTCGTGCCTCAGTAGTTCCGGACCTGGTCAGCAAAACGCTTGAGAAAAAATTCGCCTTCGACCTCGAGCTACTGGTTCGGGCGCAACTGCGTAAACCGGGTTCTATCGCGCGCGTTCCTCTAGCTTGGATCGACAGCGAAGCCCTATCGACCACCACCGACGTGCAGCCCTATCTATCCATGCTGCAGGCCATGGTCGGTTTTTACCGCCACTACCTAGCGCCCACCGAAACCGCCGACGCCTTCGCCAAATTCATCGACGCCATGTCCGAGGATGAATGGCAACGCCTCATCGAAGTCATGCCGCAAGAAATCTTGCAGCACACGCCCGCTCAAATGGCCGATTTCGACGGCGTTTCTGCCGACGATTTGCGTGCCGTGCTCATTCAATAGTGGCATGCATGCGCCGAGCAGAGGTTCAGCGCAATCAAATCACCCGGTCATTGCCACCGTCGATGGGGATCTGTGCGCCGGTGGTTTTAGCGAAGGTTGGACCTAGGAGTTCGGCTGCGAGAGTGGCGACTTCCTTGGATGTTACCTCGACGCCAAGCACGTTGTTGGTTTTATATGCTTCCACGCTGAGGCCGTAACTCTGGGCGCGGTACTTGAGGACGTCGGCGGTCCAGACTGCGGTGTCGTAAACGGCATTTGGGTGGATCATGTTGACCCGTATCCCGTCTTTGCCCAGCTCCAAAGCCGCGACCCGGCCGAGTTGGGTTAGGCCAGCCTTCGCGACCGAATAAGCCGCCGCCGCCGGACCCGGCGCAGGCACATTTTTGGATGCGATCAATACGATTGCCGGATCTAACCCCAACTTGAGGTAAGGCGAGCAGATTTGCAGCAGCGATTGATGGCTGTTCAGGTTAAGGTCCAAGCTTCGCTGCCAAACCTTCGCGTCCATTTTGGCGATCTCCATACTGGGCGGGAAAATCCCAGCATTGCTGAGCAATAAATCCAGCCCTCCGAATGCAGCCACCGTTTTTTCGACGGCTTTTTGCAGTGCTTTGGCGTCAGTGACGTCGCATTGCAATGCGAGCACGCTTGGAGAACTAAAGATGGAATTGATTTCGGCGTTGATATCCAAAGCCGCAACTATTGCGCCTTGCTTAACCAATTCATCCACACATGCTTTGCCGATGCCGTTGGCTGCGCCAGTGACCAGTGCAATCTTGCCTTGAAAGGTGGGAGACGAGCCAGACTTGTTGAGCTTGGCTTGCTCCAATTCCCAATATTCCATCTCAAAAATGTGCTTTTGCGCCAACGGCTTCCAGCCGCCAATCTGCTCCGCTAGTTGAATCGCCTGGATAGTGTGGCGTGCAATGTCGCCGATTATTTGCACCTCTTTGGCGGTTCTGCCGAAACTCAGCACGCCACAATTTTGCCAAACTCCCCAACGCGGCGCTGGGTCCAACATGGTGCAGTGGCCAGGATTGTACTTTTCGAAATAGCGTTGGTATTGGTGGGCAAACGCAGCCAGTTCTTTGGCCAATTTGCCCTTAAAAACCACTGGTACGCGTTTGCTGCGAATGACATGATCCGGCGTAATCGGGCCGCGATTCACCATGCGCTGCATATTTTCCAATCGCGCAAACTCTGCCGAGGCGGGGGAGAGGTCGGCTGCTGCGAGCACGGCTGCGCCACGCATTTGCGAAACTGCCTGGCGCATTTCCGCAAGTTGCAATAAATCCAGCGCGCCTTTTTTCCCGGTGGTGATAGCTTTCGCTCCTTGCTTGCGCAAAAACCTCTCAGCCTTATCCACCACTTTGATCATTTTCGAATAACTCGCCTCGGCGTCGTTGTCGAAAGTGAACACGCCGTGATTCATCAAGATCATGCCGTGCAACTTGGTCCAATCCACATTCCGGGTTCGCTTGTCAATCTCCTTCGCCAACAAAAACCCTGGCATGACGTACGGAATTACCAAAACTCGATCGCCGTAAATTTGCTGCAAGTGCTTCGCGCCAGCCGCAGTATTAGTGATCGTCACAACGGCGTCGGCGTGAGTGTGGTCGACGTAATTCAACGGAATCAACGCGTGCAACAAGGCTTCCACCGACGGATTCGGCGCAAACGGATTTTTCATAGATGCGCGTTGCAGATAAACCATTTCCGCATCGGAAAGCTGTTCGAGCTGCACCATTTTCAAAAGCGCATCCATCTTCACCGGTGCAAACCCTTGCTCTTCAATGGTTGCCAAATCCCAGCCGCTACCTTTGATGTAAAGCAGATCATCAACGCCTAGCTTGCCCCTTTCGGTCAGCTTGACCGACGTATTGCCGCCGCCATGCATCACCAAATTTTCATCCTGACCCAACAACTGCGAGGTGTAAACCCGCATCTCCAAAGACAGCGGCTTGAGGCGTCGCGCGACGTCGGTATTCCACTTGCTTTTCATGCGTTCACTCCATCTCTGCGCTCGGGAAACAACTCAAAAACACTCTCCTTTTTGGCCTGGCAAATGCCACGTTCGGTGATCATGCCGGTCACCAACCGAGCCGGCGTGATATCAAATGCAAAATTCGCCGCCGCGCTGCTTTCGGGAGTCAGCCTTACTTGTTGGATTGCACCGTCCAACCAACCTTCGGCAAATTCCACTTCCTCGGCGCCACGCTGTTCAATCGGCACGCTTTGTACGCCATCTTTGGTCCTCCAATCGATGGTCGAACTAGGCATCGCCGCGTAAAAAGGCACGTCATTATCTTTGGCGGCCAGCGCTTTGAGATAGGTACCAATCTTATTACCGACGTCGCCGGTGTATGTGGTTCGATCCGAGCCGACGATCACCATGTCAACCAAACCATGCTGCATCAAGTGCCCGCCGACGTTATCGGCAATCACCGTATGTGGCACACCTTCCTGCCCCAATTCCCACGCCGTCAGCCGAGCCCCTTGATTTCGCGGCCGCGTTTCATCCACCCAAACGTGGACTTTGATGGCATGATTATGCGCGGCATAAATCGGCGCGGTCGCTGAGCCGTTGTCTACAAATGCCAGCCAACCCGCGTTGCAGTGGGTCAGAATATTGACCGCTTCGCCGCCTTTGTTTTCAGAAATGGCGCGGATGATGTCCAGCCCATGCTCGCCAATTTTCCAGCAAGCCTGGGCGTCCTCATCGGCGATAGCGCGCGCGGTTTGCAGAGCGATTTCCACCTTTTCAGCCACCGACGATCCAGCCTGAATAGCCACCAGTTGTCGTTCAATCGCCCACGACAAGTTGATCGCGGTCGGCCGCGTCCGATTCAGTTGCTCGGCCAGCCCATTCAGCTCGCCCGCAAAGTCAGCCGATTGCGCCGCCTCCAGCACCGCCATGTACATCCCGTAGCCACCAGCCGCGCCTATCAAGCCGGCTCCGCGCAAATGCATTTCCTTTATCGCAACGCACATTTGCTCAACCGTTTGTATATCCTCAACCACGAACTTAAACGGGAGCTGGCGTTGATCAATGATTTGCACGGTGAGCCGATCACCGGGCTTTTCCCAAATAGTTCGGTAGTGCTTGCTGTCGACTTTCATCGGTCCTTTTATCAGAGCTCCCAAGGAATCCACAGTTTACAGCGGCTGGGCAACTCGCTAGCTTTCGATGAGCGCGTGGGGATAGCTCGGATGGCGCTTTTGGAAAGACAAAATGTTGGGCTGCTGAATTACTCCCGCATCAATCTCAATCGCCCTTCGAATGGTTTCATTTTTCTGCCAATCATCACGCCCCGCCACTACCGTTGGTAGGTGGACAATGAGAGCTCCAGAGACGGATCGCGACGCACTTTCCCAGAGATAGCTCGGTGTATGATCCACGGCATAATAATCGGTGGTTCCAATTTTGATTAGTGGGTCTTTAAAAGTGGTTGGTTTGGCAAAATAGAAGCCCATCCCCTCGTCGCAACTGACATCAATAATCAGGCAGCCTGGCTTGAGAGATGCTTGCTCCTCTTCAGTCACAAAATGCATAGGACTATCAGGAACTTGATAGGTTCCATTAATGATAATGTCTGTTTCGCTGATCATTTCATTCAAGGGGCGCTCAGTGCCATCGTGCTCAACGACCAACATGCGCGCTTCGCCCTCATTTCCAGCACGAATACGGGCATAGTGGCAATCAAGGACCTCCTCACGAACCATGTGGTCGGGCCGCTGAATACAGATTGTTATATCCTTAAAGCCGCGCCCCTTGAGGGCGTAGATGGCGCCACGGCTGACGGCACCAAAACCGAAAATGATCACTTTTCGTTGGTTGCCATAGTGCCCGTCGATGCCTTTCAGCCGTAAAGCATGTAATGCCGCGCAGTAGCCCGCCAATTCGTTGTTCTTATAGAAGGTATGGCGGCCAATTTCCCCGTTCGGTCCCCAAACAAACATCTCCTCAAAGGCAATGAGAGTTTGCTTGCGATCGATCGCGGTCTGGGTAATGGCAGTTTGTTGTACACAGTGTGGCCAACCCCAAAGGATTCCGCCTTCACGTAGTTCTTCCAAATCAGATATCACGGGCTTAGGAATAATGACGTTGCCAATATCGGCCAATAATTCCTGGCGTGTAGCAATGCCTCCGGTTTGAGCAGCAATTACCGAGTCTGAAATTCCAAAAGGTACTCCGTATCCTTCCTCAAATATTAACTGCCGACAAACGGCATCAGGAATGCGCGACAAATGATCCGGGTGGATTGGAACGCGTCGCTCATCTTCCTTTTTGGAAGTACCGATGACCCCAAATGTTAGTTTGCTCACGTTGTTTCCTTTTGTAAAGGCAATTGCGATTTATGACCTGAAAGCATTGGCGACAGTTTAAATGGGCTCGGTGCTGCGTGCTGATTTAATCCCGCCAATTCATGTTCTAGATCCGGCGATCGTCACGAAATCCATGCAGACCAACCGCTCAAATTTAGACCCTACAAACCATTTACTTTTTGGGCACAGGCCTCAAAAAACGCATCTCCCTCGGTTTCAATGCAGCGCCGGGTGGCCGACCAGCTATGCAAATAGGCAAAAAACTGTTGCGCCGACCATTTTATAGTCAGCTCAAATTTTGGTGCTTCAAGACGTTCAAAGGGAAACGGGATGTCTCTTTAGCCATCCCAAAGCAACTTGTTTTCAGGAGCCCAGTATTTCTGAATTACCGCAAGGAAACTCTCAGCAAGAACCTTGTCAATCACCGGATCAATGTGGGGCCAACTATAACCCCAAGCCGCGAATATTCCTCCCGGCCTAAGAACACGTTGAACCTCAGGCCAAAACTGCTCATGGTCAAACCAATGCAACGCCTGCGCCACACACACCGCATCGAACGAGGCGTCGGCAAAATAGGTTGCTTCGGCTGGTTGGACCGAAAATGTCACTCCATAGCAGCTCGGCGCGTGCTCGATTTGCGCGGCCTTGCCTGAGCATAAATCTCCGACTTGTCGTCAAATAGCTTTCGGATATTCACCTATACTCTCCTTTCGTCAAATTCTACCCGAAGCAGGCTCATTTTATCGAGCAATCGCCAGGCAATCGCCAGCCAATCGCCAGTCGCTTGGATGTCAACTCGGCGCCAATGCTGGCCGGGGAATATCCCCAGGCGGTGCTAAACTTTGCCGCCGTCCCCGCGTCCCGCTGCTCCCCCTACGCCCGTGCTGCAAATCCTCCGAAATGCTGATGTCTATGCGCCTACTGCGCTTGGAATCCAGGACCTGATTGTAGGTGGTGGCAAGATTCTTTGGATGGGGGCGGCCGCGCCAAAAATCGCCGAGTTGGCGCAGGGGCTGACCGGAAATAAGTCGATACTTGGGCGGGAGACGGACTTGCAAGGGCGGCGCCTGATCCCCGGTTTGATCGACAGCCATGTTCACTTCACAGGCGGCGGCGGCGAGGCTGGTTTTGCCACTCGTGTGCCACCCCTGGCGCTGAATCAGTTTCTGGACAACGGGATAACGTCGGCGATAGGGGTGTTGGGCTTTGATGATTGCACCCGTTCGACGGCTGAGCTGCTGGCGACAACGCGCGGTTTGTGCGAACACGGATTTGGAGCTTGGTGCATGACGGGCGGCTATCACCTGCCACTGACGACTTTGATTGGGTCGGTGCGCGAGGACTTGGTGCATTTGGATCGGGTGATCGGCGTCGGCGAATTTGCATTGAGCGACCACCGATCCTCGCAGCCAACCCTGGCCGAGTTCCTGCGGCTGGCGAGCGAGGCGCATTTTGGTGCGTTGGCGACCAATAAGGCTTGCATTTTGCATTTGCACATGGGCGACGGTGCGCGCGGGTTGGAAATGGTGCGCGCAGCGCTTGAACAAAGCGAACTTCCGGCGGCCATGTTCCAGCCAACTCACATCAATCGCCGCCGCGTGCTTTTTGAAGAGGCCCTAGACCTAGCCGCCGACGGCTGCCCGATCGACGTAACCGCATTTCCGGTGGCTGAAGACGAAGACGCATGGTCAGCCGAGGCCGCGCTGGAGCTGTTCCTCGAAACCGATCTGCCGCGCGAGCGCCTTACCATTAGTTCCGACGGTGGCGGCTGCCTGCCTGAATTCGACGAAAACGGTCGCATGACCGCGATGGAGGTCGGTCGACCGAGTTCCATAACCGACTGTCTGCAAAACTTGCTAAATCGCGGTTTGGCGCTGGAGACGGTACTGCCTTTTTTCACCAGCAACGTCGCCCAGACTTGGCGTTTGCAAGGGAAAGGACAAATTTGCGTCGGCGCGGATGCCGACCTGGTCACGCTGAATAGCAGCGGTCGACCCGAGCGCGTCATGTTGGGCGGCGCGTTCACCCAAACTCAAACCTCAGGCGCCCGCGACCACGCCGCGCCTGAGCCAAAAACACAACCAAGCAAAAATAACTGATCCATCATGGCTCGGGGTACCATCATTCCCATCGGCGGCGCTGAAGAAAAAGTCAGCGATGCCGCGATCTTGCGCCGCTTTGTCGAAATCTGCGGCGACGATGCACACATAGTTATCATTCCGACCGCATCGCGATTGGAAGATACCGGCGACCGTTACTGTGAGCTGTTTAAGGAGCTTGGTGTAGCAGAGGCTACGTCGATAAACTTTGTCGAACGTAAAGATTGCTCTGACGAAGAGCATCTAGCCGTATTGGAACGTGCCGAAGGTGTGTTCCTGACGGGCGGAAATCAGCTGCGATTGTCTACCACCTTAGGCGGAACTCCAGTCGCTGAATTATTACGCCGCCGTTATTTCAACGATCGCCTGCACGTCGCCGGAACTTCGGCTGGCGCGGCGTTTTTACCCGAACACATGATTGCTGGTGGCGCCGAGGGTGGAATTCCCCGTGCCGACAAAGTGACATTGGCCCCTGGGCTGGGGCTAACGCCGTGGGCGATTATTGACCAGCATTTCCGTCAGCGCGACCGCATGGGACGACTGCTTGCGGCGCTGGCGTACAACCCGCGGCCGTGTGGAATTGGTCTGGACGAAGACACCGCCGCAGTGATTTTCCCTGACGATACTTTTGAAGTGGTCGGCAGTGGTGGAATCACGGTGATCGATCCATCGGAGATTGAATACACCTCAATGGATTCTTCACGCGCTGATTACCCAGTCACGATTATTGGTGCGCGCGTTCATATTTTGACCGACGGCGACGTCTACGACATTCACAAACACAAAGCCACCCCCTCGATCCGACTTTCCCGCACCTGATTCATGAAAATTCTCTCCCGCAACGTTTACATCGGTCCGAACCACTACGCGCTGTTTCGGGTCATCAAGCTAGTTCTTGATCTGGGCGAACTGGAAAAATGGCCGACTGGAAAACTGGGCAGTGAATTCACAGATCGCTTGATTGAATGTTTGCCGGGGTTGAATAAACACGGTTGCTCCCATGGCGAGGAAGGCGGTTTTGTGCGTCGCCTGGTTGAGGACGAAGGTACTTGGATGGGCCACGTTTTGGAGCACGTCGCAATTGAATTGCAGAACGTTGCTGGCGGCGATGTCACTTTTGGCAAAACGCGTTCGACTGAAAATCCAGGCGAGTACACGGTGGTTTACGAGTACTCACAGCAAGACGTCGGCGTGGAGGCGGGGCGACTTGCTTTCGATTTGCTGCAGTCTTTGTTGCCGGTGGAATTGCGCAATAAAAATTTGAAGGCCGATGAGTTTGACTGGCAGGAAGAACTAGAGGGATTTATTCGTTTTGCGCAGCGGCGCGCGTTTGGTCCGAGTACGCAATCACTAGTGACGGCGGCCGAGGAGCGCGACATCCCGTGGTTGCGTTTGAACGAATACAGCTTGGTGCAGTTTGGGCACGGTAAGTATCAAAAACGCATCCAGGCGACGATTACTAGCGAAACTCGGCACATTGCGGTTGAGTTGGCATCGGACAAAGAAGAAACCAATAAGTTGTTGGGCGACTTGGGTTTGCCAGTTGCAAGGCAGGAATTGGTTTACCGACCGGAGCAGGCGGTACGCGCCGCCGAACGCATGGGCTATCCAGTTGTGGTTAAGCCGCTGAATGCAAACCACGGTCGCGGCGCTTCGATTCACCTCACTACCGGCGAAGAAGTTCGCACCGCTTTCCGCCACGCCCGCGAACATGGCCGCACCGTTCTGGTGGAGAGCTTTATTCATGGATTGGACCACCGATTGTTAGTGGTTGACGGCAAACTCATCGGCGCCGCCAAACGTGTGCCGGGTCACGTGGTGGGGGATGGCAAAAGCACCATTTCTGAATTGGTGGATGTGGTCAATGAAGATCCACGTCGTGGCATTGGTCACGAGAAAGTCCTGACCCGTTTGGAGCTGGATCGTCAGGCCAATGAGTTGATGGCCAAAAAGGGTTACACCGCCGAGAGCGTGCCGACGTCGGGGGAAATAGTGTTCTTGCGTTCGACCGCAAACCTTTCGACCGGCGGTACTGCGATCGACGTGTTGGACGTAGTGCACCCAGATATTCGCGCCATGGCGATTCGCGCTGCGGAATCCATTGACCTAGATGTTTGCGGGGTGGATTATTTGACCACCGACATTTCCATGTCATTCAAAGTGACTGGCGGCGCAATTTGCGAAGTCAACGCTGCACCAGGTTTCCGCATGCACGTGGCGCCGAGTGAAGGCACGCCGCGTGACGTCGCCGGGCCGGTGATCGACATGTTGTTTCCGCAAGGCACGCCGACGCGCATTCCAGTGGCATCGATTACTGGAACCAATGGTAAGACGACAACCGCGCGCATGACTGCGCACATTTTGAAGATGGCTGGTCGACATATCGGCTTGACCAGTACTGATGGCGTATACATCGACGGTCATAAAACCGTGGAAGGTGACATGACTGGCCCGGTTGCCGCGCGCATGGTATTGCGTGATCCGAAGGTCGATACTGCGGTATTAGAAACGGCGCGTGGTGGCTTGCTCAAACGTGGTATGGGTTACCGCAAGTGCACGGTAGGTGCGGTCCTAAACGTCGCCGCCGACCACCTTGGGTTGCTCGGCATCAATACTTTGGATGAACTTGCCAAGGTTAAGCGCACGGTGATTGAAATCGCCCAAGACACTGCCGTGCTCAACGCCGACGACGAACGTTGCTTGAGCATGGCCGACCATACGCCGGCCAAAAATGTCTGCTACGTGACGATGAATTCGGAGCACGCGTTGGTGCGTGAGCACATTCAACACGGTGGTCGCGCGATCGTGATTGAAGCCGGAATGGGCGGGCAGATGATTACCTTGTACGACAACGGCGCGCACATTCCGCTGCTGTGGACACATTTGATTCCGGCCACGCTCGACGGCCGCGCAGTACACAATGTGCAAAATGCAATGTTTGCAGCCGGAATTACGTTCAGCATGGGCGTGCAGCTCGAAGAAATTCGTCACGGCCTGCGCACTTTTGACACCACCTACTTTCAAGCGCCGGGCCGCATGAACGTATTTGACGATCATCCATTCAAAGTGATATTGGATTATGGCCACAACCCGGCGGCCATCAGCGCCATGGCGACGTTGGCACAACGCCTGGAGCCAAGCGGTCGACGTTTGGTTGTGCTGGCTGCACCTGGTGACCGCCGCGATGAGGATATTGTTGAAACGGCGAAGGTATGCGCCGGGAAGTTTGATCATTACATTCTTAAACGAGACGATCATGCGCGCGGCCGCGGTGAGCGCGAAGTGCCGCTGATGTTGCAAAAGACGCTGCTGGAGTGCGGTGTGACCCAGGATCAAATTCAAGTGATTACGAGCGAGGTCGAAGCCATTGACGCCGGGCTGACCATGGCTGAAAACGGCGATTTGCTGCTGATTTTTGGCGATGCGATTGAGCGCTGCTGGAAACAAATCAGTGATTTCCAGTCGGGCGAAGAACATTCAAAACCGGCCAAAGCGGCGTCGCCGGCACCGGTAAGCATGACTTTGGGTTTTACTGAGTCCTCATTCGCTTCCGACTTGGGCGATCAAGTGTTGATTCGCGACGAGCGCGGTGTGCGTTTGGCGCGCGAAGTGGAGACGTCGGACTAGTCCGTTCCATGGCTCGCTACTAAACCGAATTTGCAGACGTCACAAGATCGCATCATGGAATTCCTGTCCTCGCGTAGATTGACCGGTCCCAATTTATTGTGGGATCAGCAAGGCATAGTGGTTGACGTCGCTTTCGGCAAATTTGCCAATGGCGAACTGATGGGCCCGTCCGCAGCCGGTGCGGAAGCGGCGATCGATGCATGGCAAGAACAAGCGCGACGAGTCCTGGCCGCGTTGGGCTGGGATGGCGAAAAGTTAATTTGGCGGGTACATCCCAGTGGTTTGAGTTTGGCCTTCAGCGCGCCAATCGATGCGCTTTACGCTGGCATAGACGTCGGTGAATGGATTTGGAATTCCACCACCGAAGTTTTGGCCGGACGCGAGCCGTCGAATTTGCAATCCGACGACTTCACCAAGCTACGCCTAGCTATTGCCGAAGAGCAAAACCCAATGCTGGCACCGTTGCACGATGCAGCCCGTCAACGCGGCTTGAATTTTTGCGGCGATGATGAATGGACCACCATCGGCATGGGCCGCCGTAGCCAGACCTGGGATACACCAAAATTGCCGACTGTAGGCGAGGTAGCGTGGGATCGTTTGCATGATATCCCTAGTGTGATGGTGACTGGCACCAACGGCAAGTCGACCACAGTACGCGCCCTTTTTGAAATGGTGAAAGCGGCGGGTTTGGTGCCGGGTGCTTCAAGTACCGATTGGATTCAGGTCGGGGAAGACACATTGGATAAAGACGATTGGTCCGGCCCTGGCGGAGCGCGCGCGGTGTTAAAAGATCCGCGAGTGGACGTCGCAATTTTGGAAACGGCACGCGGCGGAATGCTGCGGCGGGGTTTGGGTTTGCCGCGAGTGGATGTGGCGGTAATCACCAACGTGGCAGAAGATCATCTCGGCGAAATGGGGGTGCATGATTTGCCGGCGCTTACCGAGGTCAAGTTCATCGTTGAGCGTGCTGGCGATAGTTTGGTTTTGAATGCGGATAACCCGGAGGTGCGTCGGCGCGGGCAGTTGTGCACCAAGCCGGTGCTGTGGTATACCTTGAATGCCGATGATCCGTTGATTCAAACTCATCTTGCCGCAGGTGGCGACGCCATCGTTTTGCAAGGCACCTCCGTAGTTCATCATTGCGGCGCCAATATTCCCACCGAAGATGAATCCGCCACCTTCATTGCCGACGTCGCCGAGATTCCCATGACTTTGAACGGCGCGGTGCGTTACAACATCGGCAATGCGATGGCCGCGGTGGGAGCGGCCATGAAAATGGCTTTGCCGTTGGCCGCAATTCAGCAGGGGCTGCAAAACTTCAGTAGCGATTCCGAGTCCAATCCCGGACGACTCAACGTATTCGACCTCAACGGGATCACCGCGATGGTGGACTTCGCGCACAATCCCCATGGCATGCAAGCGTTGATAGACGCTGCCTCGGCGATGCCGCATAAACGTTTGTTGGTGCTGCTCGGCCAAGCCGGCGATCGCGACGACCATGCCATTCAGGAACTGGTGCGCATCACCGCCGCCGCCAAACCGGATCGCATCGTCGTCAAAGAACTCACCAAATACCTGCGCGGCCGTGAAAAAGGAGCCGTCTCAGGGTTGATCCAATCCTCTCTGATCAAGCACGGCTACCCCGAAGCACAAATCGAATACGTCGAACACGAAATCGACGCCGTCCGCCACGCGCTGAAGTGGGCAAAACAAGGGGATTTACTCCTCCTGATCTCCCACTCCCAACGCGAATCCGTTTTAAAACTACTCACCCAACTGCAGGATTCCAGCTGGTCGGAAGGTAAAAAGTTCTAGCCGTCGCTGCCGATCAATTTTAATGGGATCTTCGGTAGTGGGCCATCTGCGGGTCGCCATTTAAAGTTCACCGCGTCGAAGCCTACCGCCAAGAAGTTGATTTCGACCTCAACCTGAGGAAGCACCGTATCCAAGGTTGCTCCGTTTTCCACGTCCAATGGCAAAGCGGTTGACTCAATGATGAAGTTTTTACTTAGCTCTTGAACTTCTTGCCCTTCTGGAAAAATTAGGCTTGCCTGCAAGTCGGCCGGTTCAATGTAGAGTGCAACGTATTCCGTTGAACGACCAGAATGAGGCAAGTTAAGCCTCATTGAAGATTGGGTGCCCTTGCGGATTTGGAAGCGGTAAATTCGCATGCTTTGGCGATTGCCCTCGACTAGGTCGCCAAATCTAACGCCAAGATCACTAACCGTTTGTTGACTCCAAGGGCGCTTGCTGCCAGAGCCTTTCTTCTCAGAAATCCTGGGTGGACTTTCCTGTCCGGTACTCTTTTCGACCCGACCCTTTATCCAGCTTGGGTCGACTGGGCGACCGCTAAGTCTCCATCCTAGGCGCTTGGTTTGTACTTGCTCGTTTGTCACAAACAACAGGGTTTTGTCTGGCCGGTAAATTTTCACGCCGACGTCGTCCTTACCGGGCATCTCCACCGCACAATCGAACTGAGTGAAATCTCCGCTGACTTCAAACTCTGGGTTGGCAGGCGAGCCATTACGAGCAAACAGTGGATGCAATCGATATTTGCCAGCAGGCAGATTTTCGATGGTCAACAGGCCCTGCTTAGCCAATGCATCGACCTGCAGTTGATCGCCATTGGACCAATAATCGTTGCCGGGTGAACCCAACCGCCAAAGTTGAGCTTGCCCGGAAACGGGGCTGAAATCTTCGGCATCGAAGAACTTAATTTCTAAGGTGCAATTGCCCGTCTCTACTGGATCGGTCTCGATTTCCTTAGCATCCTCCTTGGAGAGCTGATTGGGTTTCACTCCAGCTCGAAGGAAAGGGCCTGCATCGCCAGATTGTTTTTCAACTTTGGCCGTAGTGGCAGTGGTATCGGGGACGGCTGCTGGGGGTGTAGCAGTATCTAGAGCATCCAACGGCTCAGGCTCATTGATGACGTAGTAAACAGTAATCGCGAGCACCAAAACAATGAGTGGTCCGACAAAGCGCATGTTTTTGAGGCAGCTACGAGTTTTAGGGGCAAAGAAAAAGCCTGGTCGCCCGGAAAAAGGCGACCAGGCCAAGGGTCAGAGTAATCTAGAACTGTAGTTTACTCGGATCGTGGCAGGTGCCACAGGAGTTGGTGTAAGGAATCGGCATGGCCGAACCTGGGGTTACCCCTTTGACGCCAACATTGGTTTTTCTTGGTACGTCGAAAACGTGCGAGGTGATGTCGTTCTCGAAGTAAGTGATGAATGGATCAGTGCTGGTACCCGTTGGGTTGTCCAGTAGGAACCCATAGTCACCAGAGCCAGTTTTCGCAGTCTTGATCATGTGACAATCTACGCAGGTTGCAATGCCTTTCGCGTGGGCTACACCAAGGATTTCCGTAGTGTGATCAGCGGAAGTTCCGATGTAGTCTTGGTGGCAAGTCAAGCACATAGGCTGATCTGGATCGTTTGGATCTTCCCTCAGGTAGTGCTCGTTGCCAGTTCCGGCGTGGGTGTTGTGACACTGGCTGCAGCTCATCAAGTGAGAAGAGTTGCGGTAGTGCCCGGCTTTGAGGTAATCCGGCACGTGCTGGTGGTGGCTCTTAGCGTGAATGTCGTCCGGCCAGTTCTGCGAAGCAGTTGGGCCTTTGGTTTCAACAAATGAAGCCAGGTATTCTGCACGGCTGATACCTGCTGGTGGGAAAAGACCATCAGGGTTCATCGGGACGTCGTTGTGGGTGTTCGGGCCATTACCGATTAAGCGGTCGTGGCAGCGATCACACAGCATGACTTCACGCGATGGAGTGATGTTTTCAGGAGCCAGAATGAAGCGAGCCTTGTTGGCTGCAACGTGTTCAGAACCTGGGCCGTGGCAGGTTTCACAACCAATGTTCAGGTCGTTAATGGTGCCGTCGCCGTCGATGTCGTATTCACCGCCAGGATCTTCGAGCGAGTCACACAGGACTTCACCGGTGCCACTGTCAACGAACTGGGTGTAGCCAGTTGCGTGGCATCCCAAGCAGTTGCGGTTAATGTTCTTGGTGACGTCCGGAGTCTTGATTTCATTCAGGGTCTTGTCCCAGAAGAAGTCGAAGTGGTAGTCGCGGAACTGCTTACGAGTCCGGTCAAACTTGTCTTCGTCGCCTGCTGGTTGGAACTGCAGGATTGGGTAGAGACCATTCAAGCCAGGCCATTCAATCATGTAGCGCTGCTTATAAACGGGGCCACCGTAGTTCAGCTTCACTTCACGAGTCGCTGGGCTCATCGTGTCACCAGTGTTAATGATGTTCTCAATGGTGATGTAGTACTTCTCTGATGCGTCCTTCCATAACCAGAGGATCGCGTAAACCACGCCACCAGTTAAGGCTGGATCGGTGATGCTCGTTTGGAAATCATCGAAACCGCGAGAGAAGTCTGGATCGTGCAAGTAAACCTTGAAACCATCCAAGTAGGAGGTGCCGAGCTTGAAGTAGCCGTTGCCTTCAAAGACGTCTGGGTGCTCGTTGTCGTCTTGCAGTGAGCTCAGCTTATTCGGAACCGTGAATCCGAGGCGGTGGGCAGCGCCTTTTTCAGTATCTTCGTCAGGGTGACAGACCAAGCAGCTCGTCATACCGACGTATGTTGCTGCTGTGCTGGGCGACGAAGAAATCAAGATGGTTGCATCCAAGTTGGTACGTAGTCCGGATGCGTCGACCGAGTCGCGGCACCAGCTGCCACCAGGAATGTACTCAGTACCAGCAGGCTCAACGTAAACGAAGAACTCGCCGTCAGGAACTTCGTCAAATTCGAAGGCTCCCGCTGAGTCGGTGACAGCTTGGGTGAAGGTGGTGCCACCAGCGGCTACTGCATCTTCCAAAGGCTCGTCACGATCTTCAGCTGAGCCAGAACGGATGTCTTCCGATGTGATTTCAGTGGTGTCAATCGCTGTGTTTGGAATCAGGTAAACGGTGGCGCCAGCAACTAGGTTGTCTGCGCCATCCACTACCGTGCCAGCAAAGGCTGAGCTCTCAGGTTCAGTTTCGGTATTCGATTTTGAGTTCGAGAAGCAGCCCGCACCAAGCACACAAGCAGTGAGCGTGAGCAGAAAGGTGTTAGTTCTAGGAAGCCTCATTTTTTCGAGGTAGTTTTCCGGGGAGACCCGGAGGGTGTTTGTGAATTTATTGGTTCCATTAACGATGGCAGGAATTGCAATCTTGGCCGTTATCAATGTGATCCAATGGGAAGTGACAAGAGCGGCAGTCCGACACAGGGCCTGGGTGGGGTGGTCCAGGTCGTAGTGATGCCTGTAGGTGACTGGGGGTGCTCTT
>JACNIZ010000202.1 GCA_014382805.1 Planctomycetota bacterium | reverse complement strand
TTATAGTCGGACGCCAATAAACGCACCAAACTACTGCGCGTGTAGCCCATTTCCGCCGGGTTTTCTAATGGGTACTGCACCTGTGCCCACAAAGAATCGGCACGGCCATCCCAGAAAAACCAGCGCTGATAACCACTATGTAACACCGACGGTGAGTGCTTGTTCAAAGTTTCCAAGCCGATAGCCGTGGTCTTGCCGTCGGACCAACCGAGGTCAGGCTGGTGGCAAGTGAAACATGCAATTTCGCCATTTTTGGATAGGCGCGGATCAAAAAATAGGCGTTGGCCGAAGCGGGCGGCGTCGGCGTTGTCGGCGTAGCGATTACTTGGCGAAGCCGGTAGAGGCGGCAGCGGCGACAAGGTGAGGGCTAAGCCTTTTTCCTTGGCGGTCAATTCAGCCTGAGCTGGCGCCGCCGCCGCGACTAGGGTGAAAACCAAGCCGTTGAAAAAAATGGTCGAGATTTTCATTTTTAGTGGCCCAGAGTTAACGGGTAGATTAACTGTTGGGTGCTGCCATCAGTCAAACGCACATCGAATTCCAGCTCCCAATAACCTGGCATGTGCAGCAACATGCCATCAATTTGCCAACGACCGTCATCTAGGCGGTGCCATTCTGGTTGGGTATTGATGCCGTGCCCATGTGACGGCATATCCGCATTGGCATGCAACAGCTCGACGTCGCCTAGGTCAGCGATGAAGCTGAAGTGTTGGTTCATGGGCGCACCGCCAGTCGGGAATTCGATTTCCACCGCAGGCGAGCCTAGCGCGCAGGAACAGAGGAGTAAACAAACGAGGACAGGGAATCGCAGCATGGGAGGGTCGATCAACGTCGATGTTGATCGAAGAATACCCACATTTCCTCGTTGATGTCGATGTCATAGTTGCAAGCGTCTCCTAATGAGGAGCCGTGACCCGGCCAGGCGTGACCGTGGTCTGTCATCCACCAGTAATGAATGTCGGCCCCGGTGGTGGGGGCGTTAGCTTCAAAGCGATGGGCTTTGCCGCGGGTTTCGCTCGGTTGATCGAGCGCTGGCACAATCGCTTTGTTCTTAATAATGAACGGTTTCAATGTGTCTTCCTGACTTAGCTTGTAAGTACCGGAAATGCCGCAGCCGAAGCCACCTTCGAAGGGAACATTGCAATCCAAGGCACCATGAAAGGCGATTAACGGAATCGGTTGGGTCGGCTTAGTGAAAACGTCGCGCGACCCGGCGTTAGGCGCAATGGCGGCAAATAGAGACGGTGCTTCAATTGCCAAGCGGTAGCACATCATGGCGCCATTGCTGTGCCCGGTCGCAAAGAGGGCGTCGCTGTCGATGTTCATGCGCTTGCTCAAATCCTGCAACATATCGCGCGTGAATTTGACGTCGTCGATGTTATTGTCCGCGGCCCAACCGCAGCACTCGCCGGCATTCCAAGTCTCTAATGTGAAAAATGGCCAGCCACCTAAAGCGCCGGTGCCCTCGGGATAAACCACTACGAAGCCGTGCAGGTCGGAGGCTAAGTTGAGGCCAGAGGTGGACATAAATTCCGACGCATTGCCGCCGCCACCGTGATACGCCACGATTACTTCTGTTGCAGTTTGCTGGTCGAAGTTCGGTGGATAGTGCACGCGATACCAGCGGTTCATACCGTTGCTACGGATGCGATAAAGCGACGTGCCGCGAGCGCTAGTCGAATTTTCGGCTGCCACAACTGCAGCAGGAGAATCGATGTCGGCAACTGGAGTGTTCATCCACCCTATGGGAAGCGCGGCAGCAAGCAACAGGATGGGTGGCAGACTGTGAAATAAGGAAGTCATGCCCTAGCCTAACCCAAAACCCTGCCATGGCGCTAATCTGGCCACATGTTACCTTCCCTGATTTGCGCCGTGGCTGCGGTGATTGGCGTGCAAACCCCTTCCAACATTTCAAACGATCAAGCGCTGTACATTCATGGCGGCACCATGATCACCAATCGTCCAGAGCAGCCCGAGGTCGAGGCGATATTGGTTTATCAAGGGCGCATCGCCGCTCTAGGCAGCGCCCAGGATGTCGGTGCACTTGCGCTAGCTGAAAATGCCACCCGTATGGACCTTAAAGGCGGCGTATTGTATCCAGGTTTTGCCGACGGCCACGCTCACCTTATAGGTATCGGCTTGGCTTTGAACCGGGTCGATTTGGTTGGCACCCGCAGCATGCGTGAGGTGTTGGATCGCTGTGATGAATTCCTCAACCTCCGCGATCGCGATGCTGGCGCAAAATCCTTGCCCAAGCTTGCCAACGATTGGTTGCATGGGCGCGGCTGGGATCAAAACGATTGGCAGATCAAGGAGTTTCCAACTCATCATACCCTTAGTGCCGCATTCCCTGTGCAGCCAGTTCTGCTGCAACGCATTGACGGTCATGCCGCGCTCGCCAATCTCGCGGCGATGCGAGCCGCCGGTATCAGCGCCCAAACTCCCGATCCCATCGGCGGGAAAATTGTGCACGACGCCGACGGCAACCCGACCGGCGTTTTTATCGATGAAGCTATTGATTTGGTAAGTGAGTATGCTCCAATGACTTCGGATGCCGAGTTGGAACGGTCATTGCGTATGGCGGCGCAGGCTTTGCATGAGCAGGGCATCACCTCGATTCACGATGCCGGTGCTAGTCGGCGCCAAATCGCGCTGTTCCAAAAATTAGCCGCGGCGGGGCAGCTCGGATTGCGTGTGCACGTGATGGTTTCGGCATCCAAAAAGGAAGAGCTGGAATATTGGCTAAAGCGCGGCCCCCTGATTGATTCCGACGTGCAGGTGCGCGCCATCAAGGTTTACGCCGACGGCGCCTTGGGCTCGCGCGGCGCTGCCATGCTCGAAGACTACAGCGACGATGCTGGCAACCAAGGCCTGCTGATTACCTCGGCGGATGAAATTCAGGAGCTGGCCAGGCGTGGTTTGCAGCGCGGTTTCCAGGTTTGTACCCACGCGATCGGCGACCGCGCCAATCGATTGACCCTGCATGCATACCGCCAAGCTGCCGGTGATGACGCGGCCCAATTGGCGGCGGCTCGCTTCCGCGTCGAACACGCCCAAGTGGTCGCAGTCGAGGACTTGGCATTATTCGGGAAATGGGGCATCTTGCCCGCCATGCAACCGCAGCACCAGACCAGCGACATGCCTTGGGTGGAAGCTCGTGTTGGCCGACAACGGGCACGCGGCGCTTATGCGTGGAAATCCATGATCGACGGTGGCGGCATCGTCATCGGCGGTAGCGATGCCCCGGTCGGGCGCCTGGATCCGGTGGGTAGCTTTTTAGCCGCCGTGACCCGCGCCGACGCCGACGGCAACCCAGCAGGGGGCTGGTTTCCCGACCAAGCGATGAGCCGTCAGCATGCCCTAAATACGCTGACATCCTGGCCTGCATATGGAGCTTTCTGGGAGGAAAGTTTGGGCGCTCTGCGGGTCGGTATGCACGCCGATTTCACGGTGCTGGACAAAAATTTGATGAGCGCCGAACTTGCTGATTTACGCACCACTGAAGTGCTTTACACCATCTTTAAAGGCAAAGTAGTGTTTGCAAAAGCGGGTAAGTAAGCGACCGATCGCGAGGTTAAGATCTGGTCTGGAAATTCCCCCCTTCACGCCATGATCGAATTCTCAGACATTCAAAGCATACTCGGCGATCAAGCTGAATCCCTGTTGGACCACTCGTGCAACACCATCACCAAAGACCGCCTGTACTTGCCGGGTCCAGATTTTCTGGAGCGGGTGCACATGCACAGCGACCGCCCGACCCGCGTTTTGGGTGGATTGAACTCGCTGTTTTCGCACGGCCGCTTGGCAGGCACCGGTTACGTGTCCATCCTTCCTGTTGACCAGGGAATCGAACACACCGGTGGTGCATCTTTCGCACCAAACCCGGACTACTTTGACCCGGCTAAAATCGTCGAATTGGCGATGGAAGGCGGCTGCAATGCTGTAGCTTCCACGCTGGGTGTTTTAGGTTCTGTCGCTCGCCAGTACGCGCACAAGATTCCGTTTGTGGTCAAGCTGAACCACAACGAAATCCTGTCCTATCCCAACTTTTACGATCAAACCATGTTCGCCACCGTCGAGCAGTCGTTTGACATGGGTGCGCAAGCGGTTGGAGCCACGATTTATTACGGCAGCCCGGAATCGCGTCGCCAAATCATGGAGATTGCCGATGCTTTCCAACAAGCTCACCAATTGGGCATGGCCACAATCCTGTGGTGCTACCTGCGCAACAGCGACTTCAAGGCTGACGGAGTGGATTATCACGCGGCCGCCGACTTGACCGGTCAGGCGAACCACTTGGGCGTCACCATTGAGGCGGACATCGTCAAGCAAAAGTTGCCTGAGCACAACGGCAACGGCTTCAAGGCGATCGGCTTCGGCAAAACCCACGACCGCGTCTACAGCCACCTCTCCAGTGACCACCCAATCGACATGACCCGTTACCAAGTGGCTTGTGGCTATATGGGCCGCGCTGGCCTGATCAATTCTGGTGGAGCCTCCGGCGATAACGACCTGCAGCAGGCCGTGCAAACGGCGGTGGTCAACAAGCGTGCCGGTGGCACCGGCCTGATTTCTGGCCGCAAAGCCTTCCAGAAGCCAATGGCAGAAGGCGTCGAATTGCTGAACGCCATCCAAGACGTTTACCTTTGTCCGGACGTTACCATCGCCTAATTGCCTAGGGAAGCTCTGATTCATTCGGGCGAGTGAGACTGCGAGTGGAAATCGTCAGATTCAAGGCGCGAATCGTGGGCTGTAGCCTCGCTACAGCCGAGATGAAGCAACGCAGATGCTGGCGGTTTACGGCGCAGGCTTGCCGATCCGAATTGATCAGAGTTTCCCTAGTCATTGGACTCAGCCGGGCGCTCCATTAGGGCGTCCGGCTCATTTTTTGCCCTAGCCCTTGCAAACTCGCATAATTGTCTAGGTACTGAAATCCCAAGGCTTTGCTTCCCAATTCACTGCCGGTGCGACTCTCTCCCCTAATCCTGTTTGCGCTTCTGGTCTTGTTCGCTCAAGCCATGGAGCCAGCGGGATCAAATGTGGAGGTTTTCGGTCGCGAGTTGCCACACCTATGCCCTGCTGCCCATGCTGGCGAGCAATGTTTGGGTTGCGGCACTACGCGCGCCACCTTGCACCTACTCCACGGTGAATTCACCACTGCATGGTCAGCTAAGCCCTTTGTATTCTTACTTCCGCTGGTCTTTTTGTTTGAGGCATTCGCTCCAAGCATTGGCCGACGTCGAGTTCGGATCGGTAGGAATTTGCTGGCACTCGGTGTGCTTACCCTTGCTGTTCTACCTGTAGTTTTGACCTAAATCCGATGGAAAGCGCTCTACAATTTTTGATTTTGATCGCCTTTGGCGCTGTTTGCAGCATGATTGCAAATGGCCGAGGCCGAAGCGGTCTAATCTGGTTTTTCGTAGGTTTTATTTTTACTTGTTTTGCCCTGATTATCCTGCTTGTCCTGCCCAATTTGGAGCTGGAAGAGCAGAAAGACGTACGCCATCATCAGCGGCACCGTCGCCTACAGGAAGAACTGCGCCAGGAGCGGATGAAAAACCAAGCCTTCCGTGGCCATGCCAAAGCTCGTATGGACATACACGATGCGGCATTGGGGGTGGATACTCGCGAGCAAGCGAGTCCGACGCCGGTGGAATTGCCAGCGCCACCGCCGACACCCGAAATTCCCATCGTTGAAGGCAATCCCAGCGAGCTACCTGCTGAGGGATGGTTCACGGCAATGCCGGGGCGGGACGCCGAAGGACCGCACAGCATTAAGAACTTGGTTGACCTAATGAACTCCGGTGAGGTTTCTAAACGTACCCTGGTATGGAATGCCGATCACGACCCGGAATGGTTGCCGGTGAAGGATACTCCGCTCAAGGAGTATCTGACATGAGCGCCAAGCCAGGGCAGGTGGAGCTGGCTGGCAGCATGTCCGGTCCATGGGCAGAATGGCCTTTGCAGCCCGAAAATTTACGTCAAGCTTTACGTGATTTTGGCGCGCCGGAAAGTGCTTTAAGACTGCATGTCGATGGCGGTTGGCTGACGGTTGAACCTGGCCAGGAATTCGTCGCCGCTGAACTTTTTTCCGACGCCGCCCCGGCCCAATTACTCGCTCAAGTACTTCAGCAACTTCACGAATTACGGCTTAACAAAGGTAGTGAGGAATGGGTGTCCACGTTGCGGGTGATCGAATATGAACAGAGTCAAAAAAGGGAGGTGCTGATCGGTTTGACTAGCGAAGGCATCCAATCCGTCGGCCGAGAAAGTGCTTGGTGCGCGGTCCCTGAGCCGAGTCAATGGGATTGGCTGCGGCGCAATTGGATCATCGTGACTTTGCTGTTGATCGCAGTTGTTGCGAGCCTCTACCTCAACCGCGATGAATTGCTGCGCATTTGGCAGGATGGCACCAAGATTCCAACAGTGGTACCTTAATCGACCTCGCTACCTAGCGACGATCTGACCTATTTTTCGTCTTCGATCTTAACTGTTTGAATGTATTCCCACCATTCATCCTGAAAGTCATCCCAATTGCGGATGTCCATGATTTTTTTGAAGTGGGTGGAAGAACCTTTACGCTCGTAGACCGATGCAATGAACGTGTGGCACTTTTCAAGCATTTCTGGGTCGTTTGAATTGAGTAAGTAGTACATCAGGGTGTACGACTCGGCGTATTTCAATTTTTGCCCGGTCGAGGCCATGAAGTCACTGGATTGGTAATTCATGACCCGTTGAATGCCGTCAGGGCTGTCATGCTCGCGATGGGTTTCAAAAAACTCCATATGCGGCCGATCGGGGATAAAGGTACGGTCACCAGGATTACCGGACATGCCTTTGGAAAAATAATTGGCAGTTCCTTCCCAAAACCAGCCAGGAACTGCCGGATCATTTCTGGCGAATTCGCGAATCGAGCCATGGGTGATTGCGTGCACACTTTCGTGCATCAATCCTTCCGCGACGCCGTCTTTGAAGTAGCAATAAAGAGTCCGAGTATCGTTCTTAAAGTAGGCGCCGATAGTGCCGCTAAGTGGCGGCATTTCGTCGCGATTGGGGTAAATTTGCACGCGCATCGGGGCACGGATTTCCCAAAAACCGACGATGGATTGAAATGCCTTGAAATAGGCTTGGTACATCTGCTCGAGGTCGGCGCAGGCGTTCAAGATATCGGCAAGATCGCAGGATGCTTGAATGTCAAAGTGGGCAGTGGTGATTTCCCAACCGTCTTGGAAGTGGCCGCGGTGGTATTCGCGCAGCTCTTGGAAATCCATCTTGCCTTTGCCTTTCACCGGGATCTGGTAGATGCCCCGACTCTTGCGATGGCCAAGGGCCTCGTGGGCGGGGCCGTAGTTGGTGTCATCTAATAGTGCGCGCCAAAAGTAAATGTCCGCGTCGCGTAATAAGCCGTTCTCGCGACACCAATTACCCATTTCCGTGCTGCGCTCGGCGTCTGGGGGCTCGCGGAATTCTGCTCGCATTTTGTCCAGGTACTCAGGGTAAATTACCCGCGGGCCGGACATGGAAACGACCTCAGTAAGATCGAAGTGTTTAATGCGAGATTTCTGGGCCAGCCAAACGCCACTTTCATCATTGCGAAGAATGATGCCCTGTAACGGTTTACCTTTGGTGAGCTGGATCGTATCGGGTGGCGGATCTTCGCCGCCGCCTACAACTAGGCAGGCAAAAGTGAGCAATGTAGCCAGCATACAAATAGCATAACTAAACAAAGAGCCGACCGGGGATCAACCCGGTCGGTCTGTTGGAGGCGGCATCTGCCGGGCCTAGACCCGAAAAGGAGTCACTCAATAGCGGTTACTTACCAACCGTATCCGCCAGGTGTGCAGATCATCCAACCGTCAGCGCGTTGTGGATCATAGAAAGGGAAGCCTTCAGCGAAGGAATCTTCGTCTTCTGGGGTAGCGTCCAGAACAAACTTGTAATCGGTTCCGTCGGACTTGAACATGTAGCCATCGGTGGCGTTCGGGTACTGAGAATCCGGATCGCTAGGAAGCGCGGTCAGGAAGTTCGGGACGAGGCCAGGAATGTAACCATCGGCAGCGTAACCTTTTCCTCCGACGTCAGTTGCGTCGCCGAACCATTCACCACTGGTGTTTGGGTAACCGCCATTTTCGTGGTAGTAATCCGCCAGTGCAGACTGTACCGAACGCAGGTCAGCCATCCGGCGGCTATCTCTAGCGGTGGATTGGCCTTCTTGCAGGATAGGTACCAATACCCCAGCCAACATGGCTAGGATTGTGACCACAATCAGCATCTCGATGATTGTGAAACCAGCTTGACGTCGTTTCATTTTTCGTGCTCCTTCTTAAAGTATTCTTGGTGACCACAGTGGGTGGTCACACTCGAATATCGGAATGAGCAGCGCTAATCCTTAGAGAAAATAGTCTCCGAGCTGGAAATGGGGCTATTCCTGCTTGGTTTTACCGGCGTTGGGATTGATCCGCTGGAATGTGATAAATATTGACTGAGTTTTGGCGGAATTCTGGGGAAGTGGGGCTTTGGCCCATGATTGCCCCTTTTCCTGTGTGAAAGGAATCGGCTTTTGTTCCGCGTCGTTCAGCGCTTCGATGAGGAAGGGAGTTTTCGATGAATCTGCGGAACTCAGGATCATCCAACCAAAAGGGTTGGCGTTCCCAGGGCCAGTAAATGAGGCAAAAAAGCTTGCGACGCCGCTCTTTGCTGTGCCTGAGCCTGCCCACGTCCATGGCGTTGTCAATACGGCGAAGGGGCCCAACGAGGTCGCGACGACGCCGCGGGGCATCAATTTGCGCACCAGAACCGCCGACCAACCATTGCCTTCTACGTCGATGGAAAGCGAATCTCTGATTTCTCCTAGGCAATCGCCATCGGGATATTGCACCGCGAGACGGCGCATTTTGACCTTATCCCAGCCTAAATCCTTGAAATTCACCGACATCTTGCGCCGTTCGGCCGACGAATTCAGGAATAGCAGCACATCTTGAGAAGGATAAGCGTCGCCATCGCCGATGCGGAAATTCACCAATTGGGTGAGACTGTCTGCTCCGGGGTTGCTCAACTCAAGCGCATGGAAATGTTGTACCTGGGCTTTGGTTTGAGCCGTCAGTTGCATCAAAGTGTGCGGCAGGGCACCGTCGGCGTCGGCGAAACGGCGCATTAACTCATCTCGAAGCCCGGAAAGGGCGGCGCTAGATTCAGCCATTTCGGGTAAATCAATCAGCTCTAACTGTGGCAATAGATGCAGGTGCAGGCGTATTCCCACCGGCGCGCCATTCTGATAAGCGGCCAAATCTAGCCCGGCAGCGGAAAAAGTTAAGCCCAGGCCAACCTCAGGGGCGAGCAAAACGTTGCAATTGCGGGCGGCGGAACTGCCATTCACGAACTGCAAGATGCCGCCTGCTAGGGCTTCGGAGCGGCGGACTAACGGCGTGTAACTGAGTGCAAAAGTGCCGTTGAGGATGTAAGAATCTGCAGGATCTGCTTGTGCTACAGATAGTTGGCAGCGTTTGCCATCGGCCTGGATGCGCACCAAATCGGGATCAAAATCCATCGGCTGGTCGTTGTGCTTTAAGGCCAATTCACGCAGGATGACGTGTTCCCCCCAAAGCAACTGATGCTCGCCTTCGGTCTCGATCAGGTGGTAACCTGCTTGAGCATTTGCAGCGCAAGGCATTAATGTCACAACGGTTAGGATCAAACTGAAGGGGGCTAGGTTGGAGCGCAGACTCATGGTTCTAAGGTTACGATTACGGGGGCATGATCGCTGGGTTTCGCTTCCCATTTGCCCTTCTTGCGTTCGTCACGATCGATCTCGGAACTGTTGCACATTTGCAGCGCAGGTGCGGTTCCTAGGGCCAAATCAATGCGCAAACCGTGGCCACGGGGGAATCTACCGGCGCGGTAGTCCCACCACGAATATTTGCCGTCTTCCTGATTGTGTTTGCGGTAGAGGTCATTCAAACCCCAGTCCATCAAGGTTTGCAGCGCCCGTTTTTCGGGTTTGCTGTTGAGGATGCGGTCCTGCCAATATTCGGCATCCCAGCAATCTCGGTCCTCTGGGATGATATTGAAGTCACCAAGCAGCACCAACGGCTGGTCGGCGCTGTGTAGCCTATCGATCCAGGTGGCTAAAGCGTCCAGCCACTTGAGCTTGAGTTCGTAATGCGGCGTGCCGATGTCTTTGCCATTGACCACATAAGCGTTGATGAAACGCACTCCTTGGTAAGTGCATGAAATCACTCTGGCCTGTTCCGGCGCCGGATTGCCAGCGAAGCCATTGACGACGTCGTCTAGGGGCTCGCGGCTGAGCAGGGCGACGCCGTTATAGGTTTTCTGACCGTGGACGTCGGCTCGATATCCGACTTCGCGCAATGCTTCGTGGGGGAAATCCTCGTCCACTACCTTGGTTTCCTGCAGGCAAAGCAGGTCCGGTTGGTGGCGTTCCAAGACTCCAAGCACCCGTTCAAGGCGGGTGCGGATGGAGTTCACATTCCAGGTAATGATCTTCATGATAATGAATCAGAGCTTCCCAATAGCGATTGCGGGCGGGTCGCGATTGACTTGATAGGATAGGTTCTCCTCGATTTCATCCATCGTAATCCCTCATGATTTGTGCCCTCTTACTCCTCGCCCTAGGCGCTCAACAAACTTCGGTGCCGTCCATCTCGGACCAACTGCAAACGGTTATGGAGATGGCTCCGACCGAGCACCACCGGGTTTACATCAAAATGGACTCCCACTTGGATTTTGCATACTTTCAATCCAAGACCGAGGGGATGCGCAAATCGGAACGGCGGGAGTTTGTAGTCAATGAACTCAAGGCATTCGCCGACCAGTCTCAGCAGCAAATCCTGCAACGGTTAAGCAATCTACAAACGCAGGCGCATGTTTCAGGAGTGCGCCAACTTTGGATTTGCAACTCGATTCAATTGCATGCCGACGCCACCGCGATTGAGCAGTTGGCCGATATGGACGGCGTCGCTGAAGTTCGATACGACCCTATTCGTGACCCGGCAGAATTGCACGATGTACCGTTGGCAGCTCCGCAGCAACAAGCGTCCAGTTCTCAGAAAGGCGGCAACAATTCCATTACTTATTACTACGGAACGAGTTTTGAAGCTGGGCTAGGCGCCGAGTGGGCGACTGCCGTAACCGGTTGTGGGCGTGTCCAGCTGACGGCGGCCAATGGGCCATACCATGGTAGTCAGCACTTGACGATGGATAGCCATACTGATGGTTGCTACGGCACCGTGACTGCCACCTTGACTGTAGATTTAAGCGCTGCCACGACGGCTGAAGTGCGCTATGCACTGAACGATTATTACGATGAATTGAACATCGGCTCGGACATCTTGCAGGCATCTGATGATGGCGGCGCAAACTGGGTTAAGGTTGCCGATCTGACCGGCACCGATGGCGCCTACACGCTGAAGATTCATAGTTTGGATGGTCTCGGTTTAACTTACGGCCCGAACTTCAAAATTCGCTGGAGTTGGTACGACAACTACAGCATTGCCACCGACGGATTTGGACTCGATGCGATTCAAATTGCCGACGCCTTCCCTCCGCCACCGCCACCATCGCCTGAGCAAAACCTGATTCAACTTCAGGCACCAGATTTATGGGCCATCGGAGTCACCGGTGCCGGAGCGAATCTGCTGAACATTGACTCGGGCGTCGACTACACCCACCCAGACCTAATCAACCGCATTTGGCAAAACCCTGCTGACCCTGCCGACGGCGTCGATAACGACGGCAACGGCTACGTCGACGATGTCATGGGATGGGACTGGGAACTGAACGACAACGATCCTTACCCAAGTGCCAATCACGGAACTGCTACTGCTGGCATCATGGTCGGCGACGGTTCGGCTGGCGTTTATCTGACCGGCATGGCTCCGGGTGCAAGCCTAGCAATCGCGCGCATCAGTGGAGAAGGGGACCATTGGGCCGCGCAACAATGGGCGCTAACCGTGGGCATGGATTGTTCCTCGTCTTCGCACTCCTATAAGTGGTACTTTAATCCGAAGCCGGATTACCACCATCATCGTTTGGTAGAAGACATGGTTTTGGCAGCTGGTGTGATTCACGCCAACTCCATTGGCAATAGCTTCGGTGATCCTAGTGCGCCGATACCGTTCAATATCTCCGCTCCTGGATTGGTGCCGTCCCCATGGCGTCACCCTGATCAGGTGCAAGCCGACGGCGGCGTTTCCGGCGTGATGGCGTGTGGAGGCATTGAATTGGATGACTCTCACTACGGTTATTCGTCGGAGGGTCCATCTGCCTGGGAAGACTTGACTACTTACCAAGGGGGCTACGCTCACAGTCAAGACCCTGCCAACTGGGATTACCCGGTGGGTGGCTGGAGTGGTTCTGGCCAAGGCTTGTTGAAGCCCGACGTCGTGACTTACACCAATGTGGTGACCACCGATAACGGTGGCGGCTACCTCGGCAGCTTTGGTGGAACGTCAGCTGCGACTCCACACCTAGGCGGTGCATTGGCATTGATGGTTTCTGCCAACCCTGAGGCCCTGCCGCGCCAGATTTGTGAAGCATTGCAAATCACCGCCGAAGACTTAGGTGCACCAGGTAAGGACAATTTGTTTGGCGCCGGTAAAGTGCAAGTCAAAGACGCCGCGTTGCGTTTGATGCACTTGGTGACCGCTCAAGATAGTACGCCGAGCATTAACAGCAATGCGCAAGTGGGCATGACTGGTCCTGCTGATCAACCATACGGTTTGTTCTATGGTTTGAGCCTGGGTTCTACCGTCATTCCTGGATACGGCACCTTGGGCATTCAAAACGCCAAGCTAGTGAAGCAGGGCAATTTGGGTGCAGCTGGTTTTGATACCGCTTCTGCATTCATTCCTAACAACGCCGGTTTGGTAGGCACCAAGGTGTACACCCAATCGATTTGCGACGACAGCAGTGGTGCTTCGGGTGAAATCCTATTTTCGCTGATCGAAGTGATGACCATCGCGCCTTAAGTAAATGCTCGGTCGATTTTTTCTGCTGTCCGCTGTGGGGTTTTTTGCGCTCGGCGGACAGCATTCTTTATTTGCTCAGGTGCAAATGGGCAAAGATTGGGCCGCGATTGATTTCGAAGACTCGCCCATTCCACATAGCGATAATTGGCATGTCATTGAATTTTTTAGTGACAAAAAACAAGTGCAAATTTTACGCTTGGGCGCGGCGCAGATGGCCTTGGTCAACGGTGTCCCCGTCGCCAATTCGGTGAATCCTGTTATGGTACGTAAGGGCAAAAACACTTTGATGGTGAAATCAAAGCTGCCGGCGAAGGATCAGTTGAAATGGGAGCATCCGATAGCCCCACTGTTTTTTGACGTCGCCGACATTCAAGCCGTCGCTTGGAATCCAAAGTTGGAGGGCGGCACCCAAGAAATTTTGGTGGTGAATGCGTCGTTGCAAACAGTGCCTTTGCTTTATTTGATTTGCGGTGGTGTGGGGCCGTTTCAGCGCAAACGGGTGCCGACTTTGCAAGGAATGCCGCCTTTGTCGGTGACCAGAGTTTCTTTGCCACTGGTGGCCAAAAGCGAAAATCCAGACGACGTCAGACCAGAAACTTATCCGCTCTTATTGTCCATTGCTGGACTAGCGGACGCCGAACCGCTGGTTCAATTTATTCGCATTCCCAGCCGCGACCCGAGGCCATCCGATCGGGAAGATCCTTACGATCCTGCTGACCGGCCTCAACGGTTTTTAAGTGAATTAAGGGCGGAAGGCACGATTATCTCTCGGGGGCTTGTTCCGGCTCCGCCATTTTTTGCCAACGTGGAGCAATTGCAACCTGGAGTTAGCTACAGCAGCGCTGACAAGCCAATCAATGCGGTGCTTGAATGGGCAGGGCGAAATGACGCCGAAAAATTGCAGCTGAAATTAAATCCAAAGGTCAGGTTGATGAATATCCGATTGGATCCAATCTCGGTCATCGATCAAATTTTTCTGGCGCATGAACAGGAACAACAAACTTGGTCACGCGCGGATTTAGGCGATTTGTTTTGGGCCGAATGGGATGGCAAACAATGGTCTTTGCATAACAACGGTGTGCCCGCCATTCATAAAGGCGTGCATCGCAGCGGCCCAGTTAGCTCCGCACTCCTAGATGCTGTATGGGTCTACGGCACCGCTGGTAGCGCTGATGAGAACGAGCAGATTTTGCGCAAGCTAAGACTTGATAGTGGCCGCTGGATGCGCGCCGACGCAAACAGCAAGTTGGCAATGATTTCCGACCGCGAATTCCTGCGCAAAGACCGCCCCCAAGATTTCAGCGACCGCAATTTGGTGCTCATCGGCAATGCTGATACCAATCTTGCATGGGGTGATTTGGCGGCGGAAGATATGCCGCTGAGATTCAAGCGCGGCGAAATCGGCGTCGGCAGCCGCAACGTCAAAGCTGACGATGGCTGTGGCACGCTACTTCAACCCCACCCAAACGACCCATACCGCCTAATCCTATTCCTCGGCGATACCGGAATACCTGGTTCGCAGCGTTCTTACGGCATCGATCCCTCTGCGATGAAGCGCCAGGACTATGCCGTGAAATACCCGCGATCGGAGCATTTTTCCACGCCTCAAGCCTCCGGTTGCTTCGACCACCGTTGGCGCTTTGCCGAGCAACCTGACGTCGCCGAAATCCGCTAAACAGGGCCAATTTTGGGCCGAGCTGGAGCGGATTTGACATCTTCCGGTTAGGGCTGCGGCGCTACAATACGCGGTCCATGAGCATGACCGCTTCTTCCATTGATTTGTCCTTCCTCAAGGAGTTGGGTATTGCCGAGATGAACTCGGGTGCCTACTGCGGGGAATGGCTTGAGTGCAGCGGCTCGGTCCTTGATGTGACCAGCCCTGCTACCGGCGAAAAAATTGCGTCGGTCAAGCAAGCCAATGCCGCCGACTATGAAAAAGTCGCCGCCGCCGCCCACGCGGCATTTTTGAAATGGCGCGAGCTGCCAGCGCCGTTACGCGGTGAATACGTGCGCCAAATCGGCGAAAAAATGCGTGAGTTCAAGGACCAGCTAGGCAAGTTGGTGACCTGGGAGATGGGCAAAATCTATCAGGAAGGTCTCGGCGAGGTGCAGGAAGCCATCGATATTGCTGACTTTGCGGTCGGCCAATCGCGCATGCTTTACGGTTTGTCGATGCACTCCGAGCGGCCGCAGCACGCGATGCGTGAGCAGTGGCATCCGTTGGGAGTGGTCGGTGTAATTTCGGCCTTTAACTTCCCGTCGGCTGTTTGGGCTTGGAACTCGATGTTGGCGATGATCTGCGGCGATAGCACGCTGTGGAAGCCGAGTTCGAAGACGCCTTTGACTGCGATTGCGATGACCAAGGTTGCGGTGCAGGTGCTGGAGCCATTGGGCTTGGGCGCGGTACTGAGTTTGGTAATTGGCCGTGGATCCGAAGTCGGTGAGTTGGTGCTTGGGGACAAGCGCGTACCACTGGTTTCCGCGACCGGTTCCTGCAGCATGGGCAAACACGTCGCCGAAAAGATGGCGTCGCGTTATGGCCGCACGATATTGGAGCTGGGTGGCAACAACGCCGTCGTCGTCATGGAAGACGCCGATCTGGAAATGGCTTCGCGCGCGATCATGTTTGGCGCCGTGGGTACCGCCGGTCAGCGTTGTACTTCTACTCGACGCGTTTTGGTGCAGAAGGGTGTGCGCGACAAGTTGGTCAAGCGCTTGCTCGAGCTATACGGCAAGGTGTCCATCGGCAACCCGCTGGGCGACCACTTGATGGGCCCAATGATCGACGATGGCGCAGTTCAGGACGTGCTGGATTCCATCGCCAAGGTCAAAGAAATGGGCGGCGAAATCCTGTGCGGTGGTGAAAAATATCAGCCAGAAGGTTGTGAAGGTGGTTCTTACATGACTCCATGTATTGCAACTGCCGAAAATCACTGGCAAGTCGTCCAAGACGAAACTTTCGGCCCGCTGCTTTACATCATCGAGGTCGACGACCTGGAAGACGCGATTCGCGTTCACAACGATGTGCCGCAGGGCTTGAGCTCTTCCATCTTCACCATGAACATGCGCACCGCCGAGCGTTTCTTGGCTGCGACCGGTTCCGACTGTGGCATTGCGAACGTCAACATCGGCACTTCCGGCGCTGAAATCGGTGGCGCTTTCGGTGGCGAAAAAGAAACTGGCGGTGGCCGTGAATCCGGTTCAGATTCATGGAAGGCATACTGCCGACGTCAAACCAATACGGTGAACTGGAGCGCGGAACTGCCGCTGGCCCAAGGCATCACTTTCGATCTGGACTAATTACGGGTTTGATCGCACACTAAGTCCGCACCTCATTTGGGGTGCGGGCTTTTTTCGTGATGTTCTCCACTCAATCCCCGTTTCTTCCGTTGACTCGACGCTTGCTCCAACCATTAATTGCTGGCCTGCTAGTGGGTGCAGCGTTGCCGGCTGCGGCCCAAGAGGTTGACCCTGGTGGCATTCCGAGTGAATACAACGTCGTTTGGAAACAGCCGAGCAAGGATGCATCAGAATCAATGCCGTGCGGTGGCGGCGACATCGGCCTGAATGTTTGGGTCGAGAACGGCGACTTGTTGTTTTATATGCAGCGCAGTGGCAGCTTGGCGGAGACGAATGAGTATTTGAAATTGGGGCGAGTTCGGTTGAACCTAGAACCCAACCCTTTCGCAGAGGGAGGAATCTACTTCTCGCAATCGTTAATGTTGCGCGAGGGACATGTGGAAATCCACGGGGCTCAGGTCCGTCCAGATGGCTCAGTATTTGTGGTGGGGATCCGGATTTGGGCGGAAATCGAAAGGCCGATTATCCATGCCGAAGTGATTGCGTCGGATGAGGTGCAAGTTCGCGCCATTTATGAAAACTGGCGCATTGAGGACCAGCCGATGCCCCACGGCGATCGCCGCCGTTCGTTTTTTACTCTCGACCAATATCCTGGCGAGGTAACACTTTCCAAAGATGCAATCGAGCACGTAGAGGATGGCGTGATGTTCTTTCACCGTAATCCCGTTGACGGCACTACCGTGGATTTATTAGTCGAGCAGCAAGGGCTAGGTGAATATCGTGACCAAATTCGCGATGACCTCAGTAACCGCACCTTCGGTGGCATGATGACCGGCGAAGGATTTGTTGCCGCCGGGGTGACTGAGGGTCAATACCAGGATCTGGAATATCGTGGTTGGGTAATGCAGTCAAAAGTTAAGGCAAAAAACCACCACCTGCGTGTTGTGACCCACATTGACCAAGCCCAAACTCTGGATCAATGGAAGAGTGAATTGCGTCAGGCCGTGATTGCATCGGCGCGAGATTACGAGGCGGCTCGAATCAAGGCTTTGGCTTGGTGGGCGGAATTTTGGGACCGCAGTTGGATTCAAATTAATCCCGAAAATCCGGATGACCAAAATGCCGCTTGGCGAGTAGGACGGAATTACAACCTGTTCCGCTACCAACTCGGCTGCAATGCCTTTGGTAAATACCCCTCTAAGTTTAATGGTGGCAACTTTACCTTTGACGCCAACTTAGTTGGTGCAAGAGGGCGCGGCCTTGGACCTGACTGGCGCGATTGGGGCGGCGGCGTCTTTACCGCCCAAAATCAACGCCTACTCTATTGGCCGCTGTTAAAGAGTGGCGACGTCGACGCGATCTTGCCGCAACTCGAGCTTTACCGCAAAGCATTGCCGGGTGCCCTGACGCGGGTGAAAGCCAATTTTGGACATGATGGGGCCGTTTTCAGCGAATACATCAGCGTGCCGGGTTTGGCACTTGGTGCCGGTTATGGTTGGAAAAGTGGTGGTCGCCTGCGGGGTACGGAAATTCCATTTGGTGATGCGCGAGCCGATGCCAACCGTGGCTACAACAATCTGGTCGAGAAGGGGATCATGGCCAACCCGGTGATTTCTTATCACTGGACTTCGCAGCTGGAACATGCGTACATGATGCTCGAGTACAGCCGATTCACTGGTGCCGACATCAGTCGCTATATGCCGTTTATTGAAAACGCGCTGATCTTCTTCGACGAGCATTACCGATTGCGCCAAAAAATGCGCAACGGCGTGGAGCTCGACAAAGACGGCAAATTGGTCATATTTCCTTCCACTTCGTGCGAGACCTACCGCGGCGCAACCAACCCGGCTGACGTCGTATCCGGTTTGCAAGCATGTTTGCTCGCTATGTTGGAACTCGACGACGATGTGTTTAGTTCACGCGATAAGGATTACTACCGCGCATTTTTGAATTCCATCCCAGCGCTAACCTTCGCCGAATCCAATGGCGTAAGAATTCTCCATCCCGCCGCAAGTTGGAAGAGCTCCCAAAACATGGAATGCCCGCAGTTTTATCCGCTGTTCCCATTCAATCGTTTTGATTTGATGGGGGACGACGGCGAGCATTTGCAAACCTTCCGCGATACTTGGAAGCATGGCACCTTCGCTAAGGGTATGGTGCAAAGTTGGCATCAAGACGGCATCTTTTTCGCTCGCATGGGGTTAGTCGAGGAAGCAGCGAGCTATAACCGTCGAAAGCTCGACGACAGTCCGCGACGCTTCCCTACTTTTTGGGGTCCGGGTCACGATTGGGTGCCGGATCACAATTGGGGCGGCAGTGGCATGATCGGTTTGCAAGAAATGGTTATGCACACCGTCGGTGACAAAATTTTGCTGCTACCGGCATGGCCAAAAACTTGGGATTTGGACTTTAAATTACACGCGCCGCAGCAGACTACAGTCGAGGGGCGCTACCGAGATGGCAAGTTATTGGAATGGTCCGTCACTCCTGAATCGCGGCGGGCGGATGTGACCGTGGTCGGCGCAAATGACTAGGCCGCCAATCGACCGCCTTCACCCGCAGACCTAGAATAGTGGCTTCATTTTGCCGTCTCCATGGCAAGAATCGTGACGTCGACGAACGTGAATACGAACCCTCCCAAGTCCGTTGATCCAGCAGCTGAGGCTCTGGCTCGATCCGCTGTGAAATGGCGCGTCAAAGTCGAGCAGGAGCTCAAGGGCGCCGATTTCGAACGCACTTTGGTGCGCCAAACTATCGACGAATTGCCGCTGCAGCCGGTTTATGCCAACTGCATTGAAGAGGAATGTGATTCCGACTTCGCGGGTTGCGTGGAGAAAGGGCTGGACAGTCTTCCCGGCCAACAGCCGTACATCCGCGGTCGAAAGAAAGCATCGGGCAAACGCGCTTGGACCATCATGGTGGCGGTGGATTTGGCCGACGCCGACGCCAATGCGAAACTGCATGATGATCTCGCTGGAGGCGCTGATGGCATTTGGCTATGGGCAAAACAAGAAGCTGATTTGGCGGCTTTGCCACGGGCGTTAAAAGGGGTACAGCCGCAGGCGTGTAGTTGGCTGTTGACCGCTCCTGGCGATAGGGGTGGCGAATTGGGCGGGCGTTTAAGCACCGCATTTTCAGCCTGGTTGGCGGAACAGGGCGTGGACGCAGCCGACGTCGGCATGCATGAGCCGCAGGATTGCTTGGATACTTTGCGCCATCACATGGCAGGCGCAACTGAGTCGCAGGAATTGGCGATCGCCCTGGCGATGTTGGTCGAATTGTTACGGACTGAGGAAGAGCAAAACCGCGATTTGGCCGACGTAATACCACCATTGGTTATGCGTTTTGGCATTGCGCGCGACACTTTTCTGGAGTTGGCCAAACTGCGTGCGGCGCGCGGATTGAGCCTACGCGTCCTCGAATCCTGCGGCCTGGCCGATGCGCCGGTGCCCGCGATCCACGCCGTAACTTCGCCGCGCACGCTCGCCAAGCGCGACCCATGGGTCAACATGTTGCGCGCGACCACTCAGTGTTTTGCCGCAATTCTTGGCGGAGCCGAAGCAATTACCTGCCTGCCTTACGATTCGATTCCCGGGCCAGCGTCGGAACTTGGGCGACGCGTGGCGCGCAATACGCAGTTGATTTTGGATGAAGAATGCCACTTAGGCGACGTCGCCGATGCGGGGGGCGGAGCTTATGCGTTAGAAAACTACACCCGCATGCTCGCTGAGCAGGCCTGGAAGGGTTTTCAGGAAATTGAAAAACTGGGCGGCTACAGCGCGGTGACTGCCAGTGGATGGCTGGCGGATTGGCTGCAGCAAAGTCACGGTGAACGGCGCGAGGGTATTCGTAAACGTAAGCTTCCGATTACTGGGGTCAGTGAATTCGCGAACCTGGACGAAGTTTTGCCTGATTCTATGAGGCCGGCAACACCGGCAGGTGAAAAGCAGACTGCCGCCAGCGATGGCGAGGGGGGAAAGGCAAATTGCCACAGCGGCATGGCGCATCATCGCGACTCGGAAGAATTCGAAGCCTTGCGTGATTGGGCCGATCAATGGCAGCAGCTACACGGCGTCGCACCGACGGTTTTTGTGCACACCTTGGGCGACGTCACCCAATTCGGTCCAAGATTGGATTTTGTACGCAACTTTTTTGCCGCTGGCGGATGGCGGGTAGATGTCAGCGAATCGGTGGAACAATTTGCTTCCAGCGGAGCCGTCGCCGCGTGCATGTGCGGTTTGGATGAAAGCTACGAGGAGCAAGGCGAACTTGCTGCACCACAACTCATGATGATGGGCGCCAAACGCATCCTTCAAGCCGGCAAAGGCAATGACGGAATTTACGTCGGCTGTAATGCTTGGCAAATTTTGAATGAATTGAAAGAGTTGCATCAGCAAGTAGCCGCGGCAAGTATCGGCGCCAGCAACCAGGAGGCTGAGTGATGAGCCAGATTCCTGATTTCACGGAAGTCCCTGTTTGGCAAACGCCGGAGGAGGTCGAACGCAAAGCAACCTACACCGCCGACGATTTGGCGGAGGTGCAGCATTTGGGCAGCATGCCCGGAATTGAACCGTTTGTGCGCGGTCCGTACACGACCATGTATGTGCGTCGGCCGTGGACTATTCGCCAGTACGCTGGTTTCAGCACCGCCGAAGAATCGAATGCGTTTTATCGTCGCAACCTTGCGGCAGGGCAGAAAGGATTGTCGATTGCTTTCGATTTGGCGACTCACCGCGGTTACGACTCAGATCACGAACGAGTGACCGGCGACGTC
This sequence comes from Planctomycetota bacterium, assembly GCA_014382805.1. GTDB lineage: Bacteria > Planctomycetota > UBA1135 > UBA1135 > UBA1135 > JACNIZ01. The sequence goes on along the minus strand of JACNIZ010000202.1, from coordinate 5,917 downwards.
GGTATGGCGGGGGTGGCAATTGATTCGATTTTGGATATGCGCGTTTTGTTCCAAGGCATTCCATTGGATCAAATGAGCGTGTCAATGACCATGAACGGCGCGGTGTTGCCAATTATGGCGTTGTTTATCGTCGCCGCCGAAGAGCAAGGCGTGGCCCCGGAGCAGCTGACCGGCACCATTCAGAACGACATTCTGAAGGAGTTTATGGTGCGCAATACTTATATCTATCCGCCGACGCCGTCGATGCGGATCGTTGCCGATATTTTTGCGTACACTTCGGAAAAAATGCCGAAGTTCAACAGCATTTCAATCTCCGGTTACCACATGCAAGAAGCCGGCGCGACCGCTGACATCGAACTGGCCTACACCATCGCCGACGGCCTCGAATACGTGCGCACCGGCATCGCTGCGGGTATGGACGTCGATACTTTTGCACCGCGCCTGAGTTTCTTTTGGGCCATCGGCAAGGACTTCTTCATGGAGGTCGCAAAATTGCGCGCGGCGCGTTTGCTGTGGCATGAATGCATGCTGCAGTTTGAACCAAAAAATCCAAAATCGACGATGCTGCGGACGCATTCGCAGACGTCGGGTTGGTCGTTGACGGCGCAGGACGTTTACAACAACGTGATTCGCACCAGTATGGAAGCGATGGCCGCAACTCAAGGCCACACGCAATCGCTGCACACCAATTCGCTCGACGAGGCACTCGCTTTGCCGACGGATTTTTCGGCGCGCATTGCTCGCAATACGCAGATTCAACTGCAACAAGAATCCGGCACTTGCACGCCAGCTGACCCTTGGGGCGGTTCTTATTACGTCGAAAAACTGACCCACGATTTGGCGGCGCGCGCGCGCGAGCACATGGCTGAAATCGATGAACTAGGCGGCATGACTAAAGCCATTGAGGCTGGAATTCCAAAGTTGCGCATCGAAGAAGCGGCGGCGCGGGCACAGGCGCGGATTGATTCGGGTCGGCAGACCATTGTCGGGATTAATAAGTTCAAGCCGGAGCATGAGGAAGACATTCCTGTACTGTCGGTGGACAACGCGAAGGTGCGGGATTCTCAAATTCAACGCTTGCAAAAGTTGCGCGCAAATCGTGATGAAAGTGCGGTCCAGCAAAGCCTTGCCGCGCTGACTGCATGCGCCGCCGCTGGCGATACGCAAAGTGATCCTGATGCTGGCAACCCCGACGCCAATCACGGCAACTTGCTGGATCTGGCCGTCACCGCAGCGCGGGCTCACGCAACCGTCGGCGAGATCACTTCCGCCTTAGAAAAAGTATTCGGTCGCCATCAAGCGCAGATCCGCAGCATCTCGGGCGTGTACAGTGGCGAAATGGGCGAGCAGAATGACGCCGTCGCCGCAGTGCGTGCGCAAGTGGACACCTTCCAAAATCAAGAAGGACGTCGGCCGCGCATTTTGGTTGCCAAGATGGGGCAGGATGGCCACGACCGCGGCCAAAAAGTCATCGCCACTGGCTTCGCGGATCTCGGTTTCGACGTCGATATAGGATCGCTATTCCAAACCCCGGCAGAAACCGCGCGCCAAGCAGTCGAAAACGACGTGCACATCATCGGCGTCAGTTCCTTGGCTGCAGGCCACCTAGTATTGGTGCCCGCATTGGTTGCAGAATTGGCCCAACAAGGTCGTTCCGATATCCTGGTCGTCGTCGGTGGGGTCATTCCGCCGCAGGACTACGACGCGCTGCATGAAGCTGGCGCCGCTGCAGTTTTTGGCCCGGGCACGGTGATCGCTGATGCGGCGCAAAAATTGTTGACCGAACTAATTCTGAAAAGCTGAGGACGCTGGAATTTGTGGATCGTGGAATTATTTTGATTGCTTGCTACCTTCAGTTAACTTGTCATCTTTGGGCATTCCCCTTGCTAGCAGTTTTCTTGCAAGGGGAAATATTAGGTAGAAACCGCAATCTACTCCACCATAAGATAAACCCGTTTGATGCCATTCCAGCTTGGAACGGTTTTTTCCCAGGTAATAGCAAAGTAATCCGGATTCGCGACTCCTGCTTCAAAATGATAAGCGGCTGCGGGCCTTCGAATTCCCTGGAATAGGCTTGTGTCCTGATCTAAAATTTTCCAATCGCCTGGGGCGTAGGGATCCCAACTAATCAAGTCTCTAGCACTTGAAACGGGAAAGCCAGTAAAGGAAACTCTCGCCGCATAGCAACGCCTAATAAATGGATTGCTTCTGCCCATAAGTGGGACCGGCCTGTCATCCCATTCGGCTAGGTCGTTTGGCCAATCCAAGAATATTGGATACGGAATATCGAATGTTGGAGGCTTTGCCAGGCTGCCTTCGTCATATTCCCAGCGCTCAAGTACTACACCGCCGGATTTGTCGTTCGCGTCAGGGTGAGAATTGTTCGTCCCAAACGCAATTGAAGCAACATGCTCAGATGTATCGGCTGTGTAGGATGAGATCATTGGTCGTCTACGCCACGCGTACTGGTCGCTTGCGCTTGGTGTTTTAATGGTCTTTGTGGCCTCAGCTTCCCATTCCCCACTGCTTTGAAGCTTTATGTATTGGAGTTTAATCTTGCCCTCAGCAACTTCAGTTGGGATGCCAGACAATGGGGTGACCGTTTTTTTAGTTTGTTGTTCAAAGGCCACCCAAAAGGCATTTTCTTCAGATGAAGGTGCTAGATCTGGCAAAATTAATCCCGGCGAAGCCTGACCAGAAGGAGCCAGGGTTCCGTTAAATGCTATGTTTTGCTTCAAATCTAAGAAAGTGGAATTTACGCTTATTGTTGGAGGTGTTGTTGATGTGTCTAGGCCACAAGTCGCGACCCTTAAGTCAAATTTTCTTGTATCATCTCCGGAAGTGCTAAAAAATGTTTGATTGGGATAAACCACGGCGGCCGTGTAAGGCGAATTGGGGTCACTTGGAGAGTTGAGTTGAACGGCATCTACGACACCCGCGCATTCTTTAAGTTCGAGGAATAGAGCTTCATTTGTGCCAGGCACATGTTGGTCAATAATTGCCCCTAATCCTTTAATGCCGGTCGGATCACCATGGATTACCATCTTTTTGGGATTCATAGACTTTTCTACCCACGCACATTCGAGCACAGCAGGTTGGCGACTATTGGTTGTTGGTGTTGCCCCGCCGTAAAGCCTTGTCCAAACCACGAAAAATCTATCATCGACGGCAACGACATCCGGGCGTTCGCAGCGAACAAGGTCCACTTGAAGGGAGGTGATTGGAGAATGATCGATACTGCCAATTACTTGAGAGTCAATATGATTCCAAGATTCAACGCCATTGATGATTTGGTATTCAAAATAGGCGACTTCAACCTGCTTAAGTTCTCCGAAATGTGTTTTAGATGCGTTGAAGTCGTCCTTGCGCGTTGTGTGAAAAGCGACCAAGATATCTTTACTGCTATTCATTGAAATTGTTCCGTGATCGGCATCGCGCTGGCTCGATCCAACATCTTCTGGCAGTCCGGTGCCATCTACAGCCAAAGGGACACCCAATGGGAAGGTGGCATTTCTTTCAATTGCCTGTGATGAAACGGGAGATGAGAAAATTAGGATGGTAAATGCAGTTGCTATCGCTTTCATGGTTATTTCAGGTTCTTTTGAGCAGACCGGCTCAAGATTCCATTGAAGCGTAAAAAAAAAAAGTGATAGAATGTCAAGAGAGAAATCACTTTCATGAATATCCGCGGCTGTAAATGGAATTTGTTGACGCTAGCAACAGGACTCCTTTTGGCCTGTGAAGGGCTGTCACAGGAGGGGCGAATCATTGGGTTAAATGGTGATGTCCACTCTGTAAATTTGACGAAAGGAACTACCAACCTTATCGGTTGGACAGGACATCATGATCACTTTTGGGGAACGATGGCCATGGACAGCCAAGGTCAGCTTTTTTCTGCCACTGGAGACTGGATAGATAAATTTTCGATTTATGAAATTGATCCCGATACTGGTAGCGCTACATTTGTTGTTGATACGCAATTGACGGAGATCGGAGCGATGGCTTTTGACGACAATGACAACCTGTATCTTGCGCATGATCCATCATGGCCAACCTCTGGGGGGATCTATGAACTTCACACAGTTGACCTGATTTCTGGCGCGACCACATTAATTGGTGTTTCTGGCACCGTCAATTTATTAGCGATGGATTTCTTCGACGGTGAAATGTACGGAAACACGACTTCCCATGGACTTGTGAAAATCGACCTGGCAACTGGGCTAGCCACTGATGTCAATCCGGAATTTATTGGACCGCCCGGCATGACTATGAGCATGTGTTTCGACGGTGATGGATCCCTTCATTACATTGACGGCGCCAATTGGATGTTAGATAAGGATTCGGGAATTCGGCACCCGGTGGGCTGGATGGATGTATTTGGATTTTGGGGGGGGATGGAGTTTATAGATGGCCCAAACCCTAAAATTTCTTTGACCATTGTCGGAACCACCAAACATTACATGGGCGGAGTTATTCGAGGGGCGACTCCTAACGGCACCGTTGCAGTTTGGTGGTCTATTGGAAACAGTGGGGTGGGTACCATTCCTTCTGGGTTTACTTGTTCCGGACTTAGAATGGACATTGGGCCAAACCTTAAATTCTTGACTAGGGCTATTGCCGATGCCGGTGGTGAAGCGATTCTTGGACCCAGCCCTACGCGAGTACCGGCTTCGGTTGCTGGTAACGTTTGGCTTCAGGCGGTCGACCTGACTACGTGTGTGAAAAGTAATAAGATTTTGATTTACATCTAGTGATTTACTTCAGGCCTTTGATCGTCACGGTAGCGGGTGAACTACTGCGGAAGCTCCTCGATTTGAATCAAGCCTAAGTCTAGGTACTGGCCGCCGCCTGTTTGAGTGCAAGTGGCGGCTATGACATTCAGGGTGGTATTGAGCAAATCCATGTGCTCGGGTCGCAATGGCACCAGCACATAACCGGTGATGTAGCCCTTCAAATCGGCGATCAATACTCCGTTAAGGTAGACCTGGCAGTCCTCGTCATGATGAATGCGCAAGTGCAGTACACCAAGCGGTGGACCGGCCCAACCAAAAGCACGGCGCAGCCATATTTGCTTGCTATCCCAAACTGTACGCACGACGGATCCTGGGGTGCCTGGAGTGCCGAATCCGGCTTGAGCGCGATTCCACTTTGAGTCGTCAAACTCGGGCTTCATCCAATCATCAGCAGGAACATCTATGGTAAAGTTCCAATCGCGCGGACTATCCTCAGCGTCCTCTAAAACTGGATAGAAGTTGGGCGCTGGCAAAAACAGTTTCTGGTTAATTTCTCGCACCCGATCAGCATCCATTTTCAGTACCGCGCGGTCGTAAGTCAGCAGGCCATTGACCTCAATTTCTACGTCGGATACTTGGGTGTAAATCGCCGCGTTTAAGCCGTCCCCAATCATCGGTCGCAAATTGGTGATGAGTTGTTCGTAGGCGCTGGTCAAGGCGTCGGTGGTATCGTAACTGCGATAACCCCAGTTCTTCTTCTCTTGCCAAGTATGACCTTCTACCGGCAAACCAAGTCCTCCAAATTCACCGAGCACTGCTGCGCGTTTGGCATCTAATGGCGGAATAGCAGGGCCGGGATAGGCATGAATATCAAGCATTTGTCCCACTGGTCGATCGACCCAACCACTAACCGCATCGAGCCACCGCGTAGGGTCTTTCTGCCTCACAAATCTAGCGATGCGCGCAGTTTCATATTGTCCCCAACCTTCATTAAACGGAACCCAAGCCACTACGCTGGGATGGTTTTGCAATCCATCGATGATGCTGTGAAATTCCACTTCAAATTGCAACGATGACGCCGCGTTGCGTGCAACAACCGGATCATTTGGCCCTATGGAGCGATCCCCACTTGGCATGTCCTGCCACACCATCAGGCCCAAACGATCGCACCACGCATACCAGCG
>JACNIZ010000363.1 GCA_014382805.1 Planctomycetota bacterium | reverse complement strand
ACACGGGTGGACAACAAAAAAGACCGCGGGGGTGATATCTGGAAAACCACGGCCGGTTCCGCCTGCCACCCGGACGGAAAGAAAGACTAGAGAATTCAAGCCGGCGGAAGGCATTGCTCCCCTGTCCGCCCTGTGTCGAGAACCCCCCCCATTCTGTGGCCCCCGCGCAAAAGGCGCTGGCTGCTGAACCTTTACCCGCCGTTTCTGTTTCAGCGCATCAAGATCATGGATGTCGATCCTGGATATCGCTGGATGAAGGTGCGCATGAAAAAGTCGTTGCTGACCAAAAACCTCAACGGATCGGCGTTTGGCGGCAGCATTTATTCGGCGGCGGATCCGTGGTTTCCGATCTTGTATTGGCAGACGCTTGCGCGCCAGGGATACGCGCTGGAGTGCTGGTTAAAAGCGGCGACTGCCGACTTCAAAAAGCCCGCTCGCAGTCATCTTTACCTGCATTTTGAACTGCCCGAATCCGACGTCGAACATGCGATGGATCACCTCGATCGGTTTGGCCGCTCGGTGCGAAAAAACACCGTGCAGGTGATCGATACCGAAGGCGATGTGTGCTGCGAAGTGGAGTGTGTCAGCTATATGCGGCTGCTCAAAGCGGGGCATAAAGAGGTTGCGACTTTTTAGCCGTTGCCGGAGCTGGTTTCGGATCAGGCTCGGTCTCGTGATCGGGATCGGATTGGGCCAGGATCAAATTCCATTTCCCAGTCTACGTCCCGATTTAATCGGCGACCGGGTAGTGGTAGGACAACTCCTCAATTTTGCCACTAACGCGGTCTAATCCCCACAGTGAAGCTTCGTAGGCGCTTTCGGGCAAACCGTGAATGCGCAAGGTATTGGTGAAGGTCAGCGGTAGATAGGACGTACCGAGCAAATCCAGCGCTTGTTCGGCCCAGTGCAGAGGTGGGAAAGCTACCCCGTGCACATCACGCAGTAGGCGCAGGGTGTAAACCGCGCCGTCCTCGTAGCCGTCCACCTCCAAAACTGTGTCCGGTCGTGAAAAGTGCAGGGAATTGGCGTCGATTTTGCAATCGGGGAAGTAGTGAAAGACAGTCGTTTCTTCATCCTCGCCGACGCCTTGCAGCATGCCTTGGTAGTGCACATTGGGGCCGCTCGGTAGACGGCAAGGTTGATCCGCTTGCACGTGGGCGACATGGATCAAAAATGGACCCCATAGGCTGCGAATTTTGATTTCCTGCTGGCCCAGGGCGGCGGGATCAATCCCACCCCAGTGGCAAGAGTAGTTTTCAAAATTGGTTTGCGGCTGCAACTCGGCCAACGTGTTTTTTGCGTGAAAATCAAAGCGCAGGCGTCGAAAGGTTTTGGATTCGGCTTGGACTGCCAGCAAAAAATAATTGCCATGGCGGAGGTTGTCGACCAGCAGGGTGCCGTCGGCGTTGCTTTGGCCTAAATCGCAAATCGCGGCTTCGCCGTCTTGGTTGATGTAGCCCAGAGCCATTCGCCATGGTGATCCAGGCGGCAGTTTTGCCCGCAACGCGCCTTTTTCCGGCAAAGCGCCATAGTCGATGGTTGTGACCGTTGGGCTAATACGAAATTCCATCGGCCCAAGCCGCAGCGGGGCTGGAAGTTGCAGCCAAGTCAATTCCAAAGTGCCCGGTCGCTGAACGGCAAATGGGCTCAAATGGACCGGCAACAAGCCGACGCCATCCCAATTGCCACGCGCGTATCGAGGCGGGCGCGCCGGCGGACCATAGCTAAAGACATAGCGAAATTCGCTGCCCTCGGGTGGCGCCTGTGGGCCAAATTTGGGCTGAATTTGAATGATTTTCTGCAGCGGAATTTCGATTTCCAACTGCCCGCCCAGCGGCGGGATTTTGAAAGCGCGGCTGGCGCCTATTGCCAATTCGCGAAAACTCTCGCTGGCGATGCGGAAGGAGGACATCGAATTTTTGCGATAGACCACAACGCGCCAGTCAAATTCAGCGACTTGCGGATCCGGGAAGAGGGTGACGCTTGTTTGCAACTGGCCCTTGGGCCACGCTCGCCATTGGCCGTGTTTGACTTGTGGCCGTTCCAGCCAAGCAGCTAACGGCAATTCATGCAGTTCGGCGTCGCCACGCAGGATGCGCCAACCGGTGGGCAGCTGATCTACTTCGAGCACCGCTGCGGCCTGGCTGGGGGGCAAATCGTTGGCGGCGGCGCAGCGCACCAAAAGCTCGAATTCCGGGACGGGAGTTTGCGCCTGAAACGCGGGCAAAAGCAGGGCGACGAGGGGGAGAGCCGTCAGCACGCTGCCATGGTATGCTTGCGCTTGCCTGGGGGTGGCCGCTGCTCGGTGGCCTGAGAATAAACCCCTTGAACCTGAACCGGATCATACTGGCGGAGGAAAGAGCATGGAAATTACTCGCAATCGTAAACAGGACGGGGTCGGCGAAATACGCCGCATTCCCACTTTTGAAGAATGTCTGCCGTCTAGTGAAAAAATGACCACTCAGGTGGTGCATGAAGCCACTGGCAGCGTTTTGGAGGTGCCGTTTCGGCGCATTCATCTTACCAATGGCGATCACCTGGACGTGTACGACACGACCGGGCCACAGGGCGTCGAACCGAAACAGGGCATCGCTAAATTGCGTGCCGAATGGATTGCCCGACGGGTACAGTGCGGCGACCAGAATTTTTCGCAGATGCACTATGCGCGGTTAGGTGAAATCACCGAGGAAATGGCTTACGTGGCCGCGCGCGAGGGCTTTGAGCCGGAGTTCGTGCGGGACGAGATTGCCGCCGGTCGTGCCGTCATTCCTGCCAACCGCAACCACTTGGAATTGGAACCGGTGATCATCGGCCGTAATTTCAAAGTTAAGATCAACTCCAACATTGGCAATTCGGCGACCCACTCTTCGATTGAAGAAGAGGTGGAAAAATTGCAGTGGTCGATCCGCTGGGGCGCTGACACAGTGATGGATTTGTCTACCGGCGAAAACATTCACGAAACGCGTGAATGGATCCTGCGCAACGCGCCCGTGCCCATCGGCACCGTGCCGATTTACCAAGCTCTAGAAAAGGTCGACGGCGATCCCACGCTGCTGAACTTGGACATGTTCATCGACACTTTGGTCGAGCAAGCCGAGCAGGGGGTGGATTATTTCACCATCCATGCTGGCGTATTGCTGCGATTGGTCCCGCTGACTGCCAATCGTTTGACCGGCATCGTTTCGCGCGGTGGTTCGATCATGGCCAAGTGGTGTTTGGCTCACCACCAGGAAAACTTTTTGTACACCGGATTTGAAAAAATCTGCGAGGTGATGAAAAAGTACGACGTCACCTTCAGCCTAGGAGACGGCATGCGACCCGGCAGCATTGCCGACGCCAATGATGAGGCGCAGTTAGGTGAATTGCGCGCGTTGGGGGAGTTGACCCGGATTGCTTGGAAACATGATGTGCAAGTCATGATCGAAGGGCCTGGCCACGTGCCGATGGACAAAATCAAAGAGAACATGGATCTTGAGTTGGAGCAGTGCCACGAGGCACCGTTTTACACCTTAGGTCCTTTGGTGACCGACATTGCACCTGGCTACGATCACATCACCAGTGCCATTGGTGCGGCGCAAATCGGTTGGTATGGCACCGCCATGCTGTGTTACGTGACTCCAAAGGAGCACCTCGGTTTACCCAATCGCGACGACGTCAAACAAGGAGTGATTACCTACCGCATTGCCGCCCACGCGGCTGATTTGGCCAAAGGTCATCCTGGTGCCCAAGATTGGGATAACGCCCTGTCATTGGCGCGCTTCGAATTCCGTTGGCTGGACCAATTTAACCTTGCCTTGGATCCGGTCACCGCACGGTCATACCACGATGCCACCTTGCCGGCAGATTCGGCCAAAGTTGCACACTTTTGCTCGATGTGCGGTCCCAAATTCTGTGCCATGAAAATCACCGAAGACGTGCGGGCTTACGCTAAGGAACACGGCTATAGCGCTGGCGAAGCGGTCGAAAAAGGCATGCAGGAAATGTCCGCTGAATTCAAAAATAAAGGCGGCGAGGTTTACCTAGACCCATCCAATCAAAGCGAATGTGTTTAATTCTTAGTCTGCAATCGTTGTTGTTGGTAGCAGTGCCGCAGCATTCTCTTTCCGTCGAACCGGCGTCGGGCAATGCACTGGAGGCGGGGGTTGCGTTGCAGGTTGAGGGTGTAGCGATCGACTGTAGTAAGTTGATTGGCTACAGCAGCCCGCAGTTGATTGATTACGACGGCGATGCAGACTTGGATTTGGTGGTTGGCAGTTTTGCTGGTCGCTACCGATTGTTTTCGAACATCGGTACAGCCACAGAGCCCAGGTTCGCTGCAGGTATTTATCTTCAAGCCCAAGGCGAGGACATTGAAGTGTCGAATTGGTGATGCATCGGCATCAGTCCGCAGTTCGCGGACTTCAACGCCGACGGCAACCGTGACTTCATTACCGGCAGTTTTGATGGACGTCCCTACCTGGCTTATGGCACCGCTGATGGCGGCTATCAAAAGCCAAAGATGTTGGATAATTGGTTAGGCGAAGAATTGCGCCTGGGCATGTATTGGGATTACGACGCCGAAGAGTGGACGAATGTTCACGATGGCGCATTCCCGCAGGCGCATGCAATTTCAGTCGCTGCGGTGGATTGGGACCAGGATGGTGATTTTGATCTCATTCAAGGCACATCCGACGGTGAGGTTTACTTGCGCAAGAATCTCGGTTCAGCCAAGCAGGTTCGTTTTGCAGCTGAGGTGCAACCGATCCTTGTAGCCGAAAATGAGCTTAAAGCAAAAGCTCATCATGCGATGGTTTTGGTTGCCGATTGGAACCAGGATGGCCGCTGGGATTTGCTGGTTGCCAGCGACCGTGGGGCTGTGGAGTACTTCCAAAATTTAGGCACAGCGACTCAGCCTGTCTTTGCAGCGTCGATATCCTTGTTGCCCAAAGCGGCTGCCGTAAACGCTAGCGCTGGGACTCAGACTGGCGGCCATCAAAATGCTCACGTTGCGGTCGGTGATTTGAACGGTGATGGCAAGTTGGACCTACTTGTGGGTGAGCATACGGTTGTTGAAGAAACAAGCGCCAACAAGCCGGAACAGGCCGCGAAGTTCGCTGAATTGTTGAAGGAGTACGAGGCTTGCCATGATTTGCGTACTCGCATGCATAGCGAGGACAGAGGCGAAACCGTCGATCCGCCGGTAACTGAAGAAGATCGCGCTTACATCAGTGATTTGTACGCTCGTTTGGGAGCTGCCTCGCCGCAATCGCAAACGCGCACGCAGGTCTGGTTTTATGCCCGCAAGTAAAACGAAGCTGAGCGTGGTGTGTGCCG
>JACNIZ010000081.1 GCA_014382805.1 Planctomycetota bacterium | reverse complement strand
GCCCAAACCGGCTTGAACGCCTTGTGCGATAATAGTCTCTCGGCTTAATTGAGGTCGCCAAAGGGCATGACCTGAAGGTGCATCCACCCTGCATCAATGAGTCCTATGAACGCTTTTCGGTTCTAGAAAATGGCGACATCCGCTTTGGCCTAGAAGCCATAAAGGGTGTCGGTGGCGGCGCCGCTGAAAATGTCGTCGAACGGCGCGCGGCACGGCTGGCGGAGGGCGATGGCCCCTACCCAAATTTCAATGAATTCCTCGTCGATTGTGTCAGTGGCCAAATCAATAAAACGGCACTGGAAAGTTTGGTCAAAGCTGGCGCCATGGACCGCTTCCACGTCCGCCGGCTGGACTTGCTTGCAGATTTGCAAACTAGTTTGTCCTACGCTCAATCGGTCGCCAAAGATCGGGAAAAGGGCCAAGGCATGTTGTTCGATTTTGCCCCACAACAGAATCCATCTTCGGTTGCGCGGGATGACGGCCCCCCCCCCGAGCTGCCCTCGCCGGAAATCCGCGAGCTAAGCGATGCGGAACGCAAGCTCACCTTGAGCAATGAAAAGGAGGCTTTGGGCCTTTATCTAACTCAGCATCCACTCGACCCCTATCGCGACATCCTGCGAGGCATCGCGGCATGGGATTCACGCAACGTTAAAGAGGTTGGGGACAATTCCCAACTTGCACTGGCGGGTATTGCCGCTCACGTCAAAATCCTGCCGCTGAAAAAAGACCCCAGCCGCAAAATGGCGCGCCTTCGGGTAGAGGATCTTTACGGCTCGACTTCAGCATTGATTTGGCCGAGCACCCTAGAGAATCACAAAGACATGGTCATGGAGGACTTCATCGGAGTTTTCCATGGGACTGTAGATATGGGTGGCGAGGAGCCAGTACTCAAAGTCGACCGGATTGAGCCGATGGCCGAAAAGAGCGACGTGCGCTTGTCCGGCTCTTTGACCATTTCCCTGGGATCGGGTGACCCACCCATTGACGAGCTGCAGCGGATATTCCGTGAACATCAAGGAGGCTCACTGATTCGTTTCCTTTACGACGGATCGGATGGCAAACGCCACATGTTGCGCGCAGGCCCTGGCTGGCGAGTTGGCTTAAGCAGCGAGCTGATAGATCAGCTTAACCAATTATTAGCTCCAACCGGCAACGCCCGCGCAGAAGCAGACGGCAAACCAGCACCGAAGGCAGCTGCACCCAAGTGGTCAAATGCAACGGCGTGACCAACACAAACGAAAACAGCCGCCGTTCTTCAATTGCGAAGAACGGCGGCTGTTTTTTGAATCGAGAGATTATTCGGCCAAGCTCAAATCCGCATCATCTGGAGTTCTTTCAACGAACTCGAAAAATGCGCGGGCGGCCTTATCACCCAAACGAGGCTTCTCCAACTTCAGGATGCGAGTGTAACCACCCGGGCGTTCCTTGAAACGAGGTCCCAGAATATCGAACAGCTTCGCCACCGCGGCCTTGTTATTACCCAAAAGGGCAAGAGCACGACGGTAATTATGCAAATTCTTTTCCTTAGCCAGGGTAATCAGCTTTTCAGCAAATGGACGATGGGCTTTTGCCTTGGCAACAGTGGTCTCAATGCGCTCGTGCTCAATCAATGAAATGACAATGTTTCTTGCCAAAGCTTTGCGGTGAGCAGGTTTGCGGGACAGCTTCTTCTTCTTAACGCGGTGACGCATGTTTCACCCTCCGCTTAGTTGGTTTCCAGCTTCATGCCGACGGTCAAATCAAGTTCGCTTAGCTTCTTCTCGATTTCGGTCAACACGGTCTGGCCTAGGTTTTTGATCCTGAGCAAGTCGTCCGAAGACATCACTACCAGCTCAGCAAGAGTTGCCACCGCTGCCCCATCCAGGCAGTTGCGGGCGCGAGTGGACAAGTCCAGTCGCTCAATGGGCTCGGACAGCAGGCTGTGCAAGCGGTCCTTGCGACGTTCTGCCGCCGCGTCGATTGCCTTGACCTCCTCCGAGACCGGCACGCCTTGAAGAGCGTTGCGGAACTGCACGAAGGGGTTGAGGTGTTTACGGTAAATCTTGGCAGCTTCCACCAACGCCATTTCAGGAGTTACTGTGCCGTCAGTCCACACTTCAATAACCAAGCGGTCATAGTTCGTGAACTTACCAACTCGAGTAGCTTCGACCTCGTAGCGCACGCGTACCACTGGGCTGTAAGCAGCATCCAATGGAATCAATCCAATTTGATCCATAGGTTCTCCAGTTTCATCAGCAGCTACGTAACCACGACCTCTACGGGCGGTCAGCGCAACTTCAAAATTCTGGTCCGCAGTAAGCGTTGCGATGGGCAGGTCCGGATTCAAAATTTCGACCCCGGTCGGGCACATTACGTCGGCACCGGTAACTTCGCCTGGACCAACTTTAGAGATGGTCAAAGTAGCAAGGTCTTCAGTTCCAAGTTTCAAGTTCAAAGCTTTAAACGCCAGAACCAAATCCACAACGTCCTCAACCACCCCAGGGGTAGTTTTGAACTCGTGCTCTACGCCATTGATCTCTACCGCAGTAATTGCAGCACCTTCAATTGCCCCCAACAGGACTCGGCGTAGGCCATTGCCAATGGTGTGGCCAAAGCCACGCTCAAAAGGCTCAATCATAAACTTGCCGTAGGAACCAGTTGCAGTCTCTTTTACGTGGACTACGCCTGACGGCAGTTCGAATTCTCGCCAACGAATGCGCATGTGACTCTCCGGTATTGGTTAAGCCTACTTCGAGCACAGTTCGACAATGAACTGCTCTTGGATGTCCTGGAAGCGGACGTCCTCGCGAGTAGGAAGTGCGTTAATGGTAATCTTGGCCGCCTCTCGATCGAGGCCGAGCCATTGTGGAACCGACTTATCACCGCTCAGTTCAAGGAAGTCTGCAACCAATTTCTTGGAGCTTCGACTCGCCCGTGGAGTGATGACGTCGCCTACGCGCACGGAGTAGCTAGTAATGTCTACTTTGCGACCGTTCACCAGGAAGTGCCCATGGTTAATGAGCTGGCGAGCGTGTGGTCGCGACATGGACATTCCAGCAGCGTCAACTACGTTATCCAATCGGCGCTCCAAAATGGACAACAGGTTGACACCCGTATTGCCCTTCATGCGTTCAGCATTATTGAAGTAGCGCTTGAACTGGCGTTCCATAACACCGTAAATTCTCTTCACCTTTTGTTTTTCACGCAGGTGTACACCGTAGTCAGAAAGACGACGGGGACGAGAACGCAGGTTGGAACCTGGAGGCACATTTCGACGATCTACGGCGCACTTTTCAGTTTCGCAACGGCGACCCTTCAAAAAGAGCTTGTGGCCTTCACGCCGACAAAGACGGCAAACATTTCCGGAGTAACGAGCCATGGATCAGACGCGACGCTTCTTGGGGGGACGACAGCCGTTGTGCGGCAATGGAGTGGAGTCCTCGATCATGGTGACACGAAGACCAGCTTGGTTAAGACCACGGATGGCGCTTTCACGACCAGAGCCTGGACCCTTAACCCGGACCACGACCTCGCGCAGTCCCATTTTGTAGGCTGCCTCACCGGCACGAATGGCGGCTTGCTGAGCAGCAAAGGGCGTAGATTTACGCGAACCCTTATAACCCACTGCTCCGGGGGATCCCCAAGCAATGATGTTGCCCTTGCCATCAGCAAGGGAGATCAGGGTGTTATTAAAAGTCGAACGAATAAAGGCAATGCCCTTAGAGCCAACCTTCTTCGTTTTCCGTTTTGCTTTGGCTGCACTCATGATTACTTCATCGACTTAACGGACTTTTTGCCAGCGACGGTCTTACGAGGACCTTTACGACCGCGGGCGTTGGTCTTAGTGCGTTGGCCACGTACAGGCAAGCCACGACGGTGGCGTAGGCCTCGGTAGCAGGCAATGTCGCGCAAACGGTTAATGCTTTGCATTACGCGACGACGCAAATCGCCTTCAATTTCGTAATGCTTCTCGAAGTAACCGGCGATGGCGCCGATCTCTTCGACAGTAAGATCCTTGGCCTTTTTATTCGGGTCAAGTTCTAACGCTGCGCAAGTCTCCTTGGCACGATTTGGACCAATACCGAAAAGGTAGGTCAGGGAAATTTCCAAGCGCTTTTCGCTTGGAATGTCTACACCAGAGAGGCGCGGCATGTTTTTATTACTGTTGGACCGATTCTCGCGGTTCGGGAGAAGGCTTAGCCTTGGCGCTGCTTATGACGGGGATCGCGGGTGCAAATCACACGCACCGTTCCATGGCGACGAATGATTTTGCACGATTGACAAATGCGACGGACGCTTGCTCTTACCTTCATGATTTTTTGGACTGGGAACTGATGAACTCAGTTCAATTTCACCTTCGGCGTTTGCCACCACCAGCGGGACGCTTCTTTTTCCCTGCCCCACCAGGGCGACGTCCACCTGCACTAGGTGCGGGTCTTGGACGACGCTGGCCCCGGAAAACAATCCGGCAACGGGTAAGGTCATATGGTGACATTTCAATGGTGATGGTGTCGCCCGGGGTAATGCGGATGTAATGCTTCCGCATCCGGCCGGACATGTGGGCGTGCACCTGCTGCCCATTTTCGAGCTCAACTAGGAACGTCGCGCCTGGTAAAGCTTCCTTTACCACAGCGAACAAGGTGATGGGCTCTTCTTTGGCCATTCAGGTGCCAGTGGGCAGTTAGTTGGTTGTTGCCAAAGCGTCGTGGACCACCCGGGCCATTTCACTTTGAATTTCTGGAATGTCGCGATCGGCGTCGATCTCAACGAGTAAACCCTGCTCGCGGTAAAACCTTTCGAGCGGGGCAGTTGTCTCCCGATACACGGTGAGCCGGTGAGCAATGACCTCTTCCGTGTCATCTGCCCGGCCCCGCCCCATCAAACGAGCGGTAAGCACCGAATCGGGAGCCGTGAAGTATAGCGACAGCCCCACCGCCCCGCTAGGTGCCTTTGCCCCTAAAGCTTCAGCTTGTGGCAAAGTACGTGGGAAACCGTCCAACAGGAGTACGTCGCCAGGGCCTTGGCCAGCAATACGGCTGGCTACCATTTCGACCATGAGCTCGTCTGGAACCAAATCCCCACGACTCATGAACTCATTTGCCCGCTCACCCAATTCAGTTTTCCGGGAAACTTCATCGCGCAGAAGTTCCCCCGTAGACAGGTGTTCCCAGCCATTGGACTGTGCAGCCAACGAAGCCTGGGTGCCTTTTCCCACTCCGGGAGGGCCTAGGAGGATGACGATCATGACCTTTGGAATCCCCAAACTGCTTATTTTTTGCGGTGAGCCCAGCCAGATCCGCCACCCTTCATGAAACCTTCGTAGTTTCTCATCAAAAGGTGGGG
>JACNIZ010000122.1 GCA_014382805.1 Planctomycetota bacterium | reverse complement strand
TGTATTTGGCGCAGCAACTTGGAGTTGAGGTGATGGCAGATACCCAAGTCACCGCAGTACGGTCCAAAAGCAGTTGGGATGCTGGCTACTGCGGTGACCGCAGTGGTGATGGCGGTGGTGGCGGCAGCAGCGATGGTGGTGGGGAAAACGAAACGACGTTGGTAGAAGCGGTGCAACGTATCGGCCCGCTGCGCAAAAAAAGACGTCGATTCACTGCCGACCGGGTAGTGTTTGCGGGTGGTGTTTTGGGCAGCGTAGATTTGCTCCTGCGCATGCAAAAAGACGCCGACGGCCTGCCCAATTTGTCGCCGCAATTGGGCACACGAGTACGCACCAATTCCGAAAGTCTGCTCGGCATTTCCACCTTGGATCCAACCGATCATTCCGAGGGCGTCGCCATCGGCAGCGTGCTCCACGTGGATGACAACACCTCGTTGGAAACGGTGCGCTATCCGGCTGGATCAGGTCTGTTTCGTTTACTCATGGCCCCCCACGCCGATGGCAAAAATTCGCTACACCGATTACTTGGCGTCTGCGGCAAATTGTTCCGTCGACCGTGGCGTTGGTTGCGCGCCTATGCGGTGCGTGATTGGGCCAAGCGCACGGTGATTTTGCTTTACATGCGCTGCGACGAAGAAACTATGCGCCTGCGCCGTGGACGCCTAGGTGGTTTACAAACCCAAATTGCCAAAGGTGGCGGGCCGACGGCTTATATGCCGGGCGCTTCCAAATTGGCGCGCATGATGGCCCAGCGTTTGGGCGGCGTCGTCGGTTGTTTATTGCCGGAAACGTTATTTGCGCGCCCCACCACAGCGCATATTTTGGGCGGCTGCGTCATGGGCAAGGATAGCGAAACTGGGGTGATTGATGCAAACCATCAACTGCATGGTTATCCGCAGCACTTGGTCATTGACGGTTCGGCGGTTTCCGCCAATCCGGGGGTCAATCCCTCGCTGACGATTACTGCGCTGGCTGAACGCGCAATGAGCAAGGTGCCAGCTAAGGCGGATACTAGCGTGAACTAGGGTGGACTAGCGCAGACCGGCGTGGACAGGTGAAAAAATGGATCTGAGCTACCCTAATTTGAAGCTTCTTCGTCTGCTTCAAAAAACGCGGCCAGTAAATCCATTGCGCCTTGAGTCGCAGGCAGGCGCTGGGCCATCACTTCGGCTTCGATTTCGCTTAGCTTGGCCTGAACTTTTCGATTGCTACGAAAAGCGGTCAGCAAGCGTTCTTCGATCTGCTCCCATAACCAGTGGCTACGCTGCTCGGCGCGATTTTGCTCCCATTCACCCGCGCCGGTCAGAGCAATTTTGTGCTGCAAAATCAGCTGCCACAGTTCATCCAAGCCGACGCCTTCTAGCCCGCTCACCGCCATCGCCGACGGCTGCCAGTGGGCCGACCGAGCGCGTAAATAATGCAATGCCGCCGAATAATCGCGCACAGCTATACGCGCCTTGACCTGATTATCACCGTCGGCTTTGTTGACTGCGATGACGTCGGCGAGTTCCAAAATGCCTTTTTTGATGCCTTGCAATTCGTCACCAGCGCCGGGCAGCATCAGCACTAAAAAGAAGTCGACCATTTGCGCCACCATCGTTTCCGATTGGCCGACGCCCACTGTTTCGACCAGCACCACATCAAAACCAGCCGCTTCGCACAGCATCATCGACTCGCGTGTGCGCCGCGCCACCCCGCCCAGGGTATTGCCACTGGGAGAAGGTCGAATAAATGCATTGGCATGCTGCGCCAAGTGGTGCATGCGCGCTTTGTCGCCCAAAATGCTGCCGCCGTTCAGTGAACTGGATGGATCCACCGCCAACACCGCGACGCGATGCCCGTGCTCTAACAATTGCATGCCAAAGCGCTCCAGAAAAGTGCTTTTGCCGACGCCGGGCACGCCGGTTACTCCGATGCGATGGGCTGCGCCAGCTTGGGGCAGCAAGAGTTGCAATAATTCCTGCGCCTGCTGCTGATGCCGCGGCCGCTGCGATTCCACCAAAGTGATGGCGCGCGCCAGCAAACCGCGATTGCCATTGCGAATGGCGTCGGCGAGTTCTGCGGGGCCGGGGAGAGCATCCATTTGCATCAGCATAGCGCCCTGATTGGGCTTCCTGGCCGGTCCAGCGCTCAGGCTGCTACATTGGCGCCTCAGTTTGCTAATCCATCCCTCAAAGAGATGATCAAAGTCCTCCGCCCGTTCCTGATGTTCGTACTGATGGCGGCGCTATTCCTTTCGGCGTTCCGGGTAGGGTTGATTCTTCTGCACTGGGAGCGAGTTCAGGAAACAAATGGACTAGGCTTTATTTTGCTGCAGGGCGTGCGCTTTGATTTGGTGCTATTAGGTTTGTTGTGTTTGCCGGCTGCGGCATTAGGGCCGTGGCTTTTGATCAGCAAAAAAACTTATAAACTTGGCCAAGGCTTGCTGCGTTTGTGGATGACGTCGGCGCTGATCTGGGTGGTATTTATGGAGTTTGCGACGCCGAGTTTTATCGAGGAATACGACACCCGTCCGAACTACCTATTTGTGGAATATTTATCCCATCCTAAAGAAGTGATATTGACAGTATGGGGAGCGTACGCATTGGAAGTAATTTTGGCGGCATTCTTGGTGCCGCTGCTCAGTGTTTGGTTGCTGCGAAAAGCGCGTTTAAAAATTGCACTTGAAAAACCGTTGCACCCACTGGCGAGCGTCGCCATATTTTTGCTGGGTGCCCCGTTTTGTTTTGCCATGGTTCGATCCACTTTGGATCACCGTCCAGTGAACCCAAGCACTGTCGCTTTTTCAGCCGACGCTATGGTGAATACGCTCCCGCTTTCGTCGGGTTATACGCTGCTTTATGCGTTGTATGAAAGCCGCTTGGAAGATGAAGGTGGTGTGCATTACGGCAAAATGGATGCCGCCGACGTTTACCGCACGGTGAAGCAGGCCGCCGGGTTTACAGAGGATCAGTTTGCATCGCAAGCGATGCCGACTTTGCATCGTCATGAGCCAACCCGGCGGCATGAGAAACCGTTGAATTATGTGATTATTTTGCAGGAGAGTTTGGGTGCGGAATACGTCGGCTGTATGGATGGGCCGCCGATTACGCCAAACTTGGATGCTTGGAAAAAGAAGGGTATTTGGTTTGAAAACCTGTACGCGACGGGAACGCGCTCGGTGCGTGGAATTGAAGCGGTAATCACTGGGTTTTTGCCAACCCCAGCGCGCAGTGTGGTCAAGTTACCGCGCTCGCAACGCGACTTTTTTTCGGTCGCGCAATTGCTGCAAAAACAGGGTTATGAGACGTCTTTCCTTTATGGCGGCGAATCGCACTTCGATAATATGGCGCGATTTTTCACTGGCAACGGCTTCGAAAAAATTGTCGACGAAGCCGATTTCGGTGATGATGTTTTTAAAGGTTCTTGGGGCGTTTGCGACGAAGATTTATTGCTGCACGCTCATGAGAATTTCTCCAGTATGGGCGACCAGCCTTTTTTCAGCTTGATCTTCACCTCGTCCAATCATTCGCCGTTTGATTTCCCAGCAGGCAAGTTTGAGCTGTATGAAAAGCCGAAGGCGACGGTGCACAACGCGGTCAAATATGCGGATTGGTCGCTGGGTGAATTCCTGAAGTTGGCGAGCGAGTCTGATTATTGGCAGAACACGGTGTTTTTGATCGTGGCCGACCATAATTCGCGGGTGCGCGGGGCGTCGCTGGTGCCGATTGATGGCTTTCACATCCCGGCGCTATTTGTGGGCGGTAGCATTGAGCCGGATCTTGTGGATAACGTCGCCAGTCAAACCGATTTGCTGCCGACCGCGTTGTCGTTGTTGGGCGTGGAGGGGAATATTCCGGCTTTGGGCATCGATTGGACACAGCCGAAATGGCGTCAGCAGCCGGGGCGAGCGATCATGCAGTACCACTCGTCGAATGCGTATATGTATGGCGATCAGGTCATTATTCATCGGCGCGGCATCGACGCGCAGCAGTTTCAGTGGACTGGGAAAGAGTTGGTGGAGGTCACGCCTATCGACGAGGAATTGCGCAAAACCGCGCTAGCCCACACGCTGTGGCCGCAAATTTCCTATCAAGCGGGAAATTACCGCATGAAGGACTAAATCTTGGGTATTGCGGATTAAGGTAGATGCATGGCATCGCTCATCGCCGCTTGCTTGACTCTGTTCTCTTTGGCAACAGCTGATTTCCAGGAGTATCCGTCCGCGCCTACCGCGTCGTCGGCCGACGCTAAAGCTGGCCCCTTACTCACCCGCTGGGCCGCCGACGTCAATCCAGCGGCGCCATTGCCGGAACATCCGCGGCCGCAGTTTCAACGGGATGATTGGACTTCTTTGAATGGTCAATGGGACTACGCCATTACCGAAGTCGGCGCGGAGAGGCCGCAGCAATGGCAGGGCAAAATCACGGTTCCGTTTGCTGTGGAATCGCAACTTTCTGGGGTCAGCAAACGGCTCTCGGAAAAGCAGTTGCTTTGGTATAGGCGTGATGTAGTTTTACCAGCTGCAGAAGATGATTCGCGCGCGTTGCTGCACTTTGGGGCGGTCGATTGGAAGGCGACAGTTTGGATAGACGACTATAAATTGGGTGAGCACAGTGGCGGTTATGACGCTTTTTCTTTTTCCATCCCACCGAAATTTTTGGATGGAAAGAGTCATCAAATATTTGTCCGCGTTTGGGATCCAACAGACAGCGGGCTGCAGCCCCGCGGCAAGCAGGTCAAGGAACCACGCGGCATTTGGTACACGCCAGTTTCTGGAATTTGGCAAAGCGTTTGGCTGGAGCAAGTTCCGGCACAGCATTTGAAAAATCTGCGGCTGAAGGGTAGTTATCAAAAAAGCATACTCGAGCTTTCGGTAGACGTCGCCGGTGAGGCTGAAGGGTTGCGCCTGCACTACCAGATTACGCCGATGCAAGAACTGCATTGGCACGATGGGCGTCCGCTATTGCAGAATTCCAAGGGCCAAACTGGGCAACCGTTTCATTCCAGCGATGGGCCGCCACAGCTGGGAAGCATTGGTTTGCGCGGGAACAGTTTTCGCGACAATATTCAGATTGAGGCAGCAATGCCGTGGACGCCTGAGCATCCTAATTTGTATGTCTTGGAATTGGAGTTATCCCGCAACGGTTGGCCGGTGGATAAGGTGACAAGTTATTTTGGAATGCGCGATTTGGCGATGCAAAAGGATAATAATGGGGTGCAGCGTTTGCTGTTGAATCGTGAGTTCATTTTCCAATTAGGCATGCTAGATCAAGGCTATTGGCCTGATGGCTTGTACACCGCCGCGACCGACGAAGCCTTGTGCGAGGATATAATTGTCGCGAAAAATCTGGGC
>JACNIZ010000064.1 GCA_014382805.1 Planctomycetota bacterium | reverse complement strand
ATGGAAGCAAGGATTTCAAAGACACAGCGGAGCGACTGGGAACCGATCTACAAAGATTCGAGGTACGTATTGGAAATGACATCCGGTAGCTTTGACTTTGCACTAAACGGGGAAGAGGGTCCGTATTTAGAATTGGCGCAATCGGTGACCATGATTACCGCCTGGAATCCTAATTCGGATGAGCGGCCACAGGATTGGAATGAAGCGGCTAATTTGCGCTTGCGCCAATCCTTGAAGGAAGCGGGCTATGAATTTTTCCCGGCCAAGGGCGCTTCATTGCCGGGTGTGACTCCGGAATGGGAAGAAAGCGGTTTTGCCGTTTTGGGCTGGGATCGTGAACTGGCCTCGCGGTGGGGTCGTACCTGGGCGCAACGGGCCGTGGTATTCCTTAGCGCCGACGCCAGTGAGTTGATTTTTTGCAAAACTGAGACTGTCGTAGGCTGTGGATTGAGGAGATTCGCCACGCAGTAGTAAGATTGCCGGAATGACCGCCGCGTCTTCCCACAGTTCATCGGCTGACAATTTCAAACGACGGCGGGTGGACCGTGTCGCCAGCGACGGGCGCGCCGCATCTTTCACCACGCGCTCGGTTAAAAATGCGGCCAAAATTCAAGGCTTGCGCTGGGTGGTTTCGATGACCGATCTGACCACACTGGAAGGCAAGGATTCACCGCAAACGGTGCGCGCCTTGTGCCGCAAAGCTTTGCGCCCAGCGGTCGGCGTCGACGGCATACCAGCGGTTGCGGCGGTATGTGTTTACCCGGCTTTTGTTGCGCTGGCAAAGGAGTGTGTGGCTGGTAGCAGCGTTCAGGTTGCCAGTGTGGCAACCTCCTTTCCTAGCGGCCAAGCGCCGTTGGCTTTGCGCCTCGAGGAGGTGCGGCAGGTAGTCCAGGATGGCGCGGATGAGGTTGATATGGTGATTTCGCGCGGCGCATTTTTAGCTGGCGACAAGCATCGAGTGAGTGACGAAATTTCTGCGGTAAAAACCGCCTGCGGCGCGGCTCACCTCAAGGTGATTTTGGAAACTGGCGAGTTGGAAACCTACGACAATGTTCGTTGGGCCAGCGATTTGGCAATTCACGCCGGCGCCGATTTTATTAAAACTAGCACTGGCAAGGTTTCGCTCGCCGCCATTATGGGCGTCATCTTGGTGATGCTGGAAGCCATCCGCGATCATTTCTTGAGTAGCGGCAAAATGATCGGCATGAAGCCCGCCGGCGGCATCCGCTCCGCCAAAGAAGCGCTGCATTATTTAATCATGGTCAAAGAAACATTGGGCGACGCCTGGTTAAGCCCGCAATGGTTCCGCTTTGGTGCCTCTTCCCTGCTCGACGATGTGTTGCGTCAATTACGCAAGCAAGAACTCGGTCCTTACACGGCGCATTACGACGTCTACTAATCAGGAGTATTCCATGTCTACAAATTCCACTAACTCCTCAACGCCAGCTCTGGACTTCGGCCAAAAATGGAAATTAGACGCCGCCCCAGAAACCACGCCAGTGCAAATTGCCGACGAATACGGCCTGTTCATCAACGGTGATTTTCGAGCAGCCCTTTCGGGCCAAACCATGGTGACCATTAACCCAGCCACCGAGGAAGCGTTGGCTCAGTTTGCTGTTGCTGGACTAGCCGACGTCGACGCCGCCGTCGCAGCCGCTCGAAAAGCATTGCCCGCTTGGCAGCAATTGCCCGCGGTCGAGCGGGGCAAGTATTTGTACCGACTTGCACGTCGGCTGCAGGAACGGGCGCGCGAATTCGCCATTTTAGAAACCATGGATGGCGGCAAGCCGATCAAAGAATCGCGCGACGTCGACATCCCTGAAGCCGCCAAGCATTTTTTCTATCACGCTGGGTGGGCGGACAAGTTGGACTATGCGTTTCCCAATCGGCAAGTGGAACCGGTTGGCGTCTGCGCGCAAATCATTCCTTGGAATTTTCCGCTGCTGATGGCAGCTTGGAAAATCGCGCCGGCTTTAGCCTGTGGAAATACCGTTGTTTTGAAACCAGCCGAGACCACTCCGTTGACAGCATTGCGCCTGGCTGAAGTGTTGCAGGAAATCAAATTACCGGCTGGGGTCGTCAATATTGTGACTGGTGGCGGCGAAACTGGCGCCGCTCTGGCCAATCATCCTGATGTCAATAAGGTGGCATTTACAGGGAGTACTGAGGTCGGCAAAACGTTGGCCGCTGCCGCCGCTGGGACCGGCAAAAAACTGACGCTGGAGTTAGGTGGCAAATCCCCGCATATCATCATGGAAGATGCTTGTTTAGATCAGGCAATCGAAGGCGTGATCCAGGGAATTTATTTCAACCAAGGCCACGTCTGCTGCGCCGGCTCACGCTTATTGGTGCAAGAAAGTATTTTGGCGGAGGTTATGCAACGCCTCGAACTGCGCATGAAAACTCTGCGGGTAGGCAACCCGTTGGACAAAAACACCGACGTCGGCGCGATCAATTCGGCCGCTCAATTGCAAATTATTCAAGACTACATTCGCGTTGGGCAAGAAGAAGGGGCCGAACTTTGTACCCCGACTCAAGGTGAATTGCCTGAAGTGGGTTTTTGGCAGGCACCTTGTTTCTTTAAGGGCGTACAACCTGTGCACACCATTGCACGCGAAGAAATTTTTGGCCCGGTTTTGTCGGTGCTGAGTTTTCGCACCCCGGAAGAAGCTTTGCAGCGAGCCAATCAGTCGCCTTATGGATTGGCCGCCGGTATTTGGACCGACAAAGGTTCCAAAATGTTTTCGCTGGCGTCGCGCATTAAGGCCGGTGTGGTTTGGTGCAACAGTTACAACCGATTCGACGCCGCCTCGCCGTTTGGCGGCTTCAAACAATCCGGCTTCGGCCGCGAAGGCGGACGTCACGGTCTGCGCGCATACCTAAATCTAAAATCATGAGCTCCTCCGAACGCCTTCCGATCTTGAAAACTTTCAAGTTGTTCATCAACGGTGCTTTTCCGCGCACCGAGTCCGGCCGCACCATGATTGTTAACGCTGCCGACGGCGCCGCCATCGCCCATTTGTGCTTGGCGTCGCGCAAAGATTTGCGCAACGCGGTGGCTGCAGCGCGTACAGCGCAAAGCGGTTGGCAAAAACGCAGTGCGTACAATAAAGGCCAAGTTTTGTATCGCATGGCCGAGATGTTAGAAGGCAAAAGCGCCGAATTTCTTGGCGCCGGTTGTGAGCCAATCGAAATCACAGAAGCTATTGACCGGCTAGTGGCTTTCGCTGGCTGGGCCGACAAGTACCCGCAAATTTTGGGCTGCGCAAACCCGGTAGCTGGACCCTTCCATAATTTCACCATTCCGGAAGCTACGGGCGTGGTTGGCGTGATTGCACCAGATGAGCTGCCACTGCTCGGACTAATCAGCCTGATTGCGCCGGTCCTTTGCGCCGGCAATAGCGTGGTCGCTTTGGGTTCCAGCGCGCAGCCATTACCGACCGCCCTGTTCGCCGAAGTTTGCGCCACCTCAGATGTCCCTGCTGGCGTGGTCAATCTGCTGACTGGCCAGGTGTACGCGCTGATTGCCCATTTTGCCAGCCCACGCGACGTCGACGCGATTCATGCCGGCGGTTGCAATACCGAAGACACACGCACCCTGGACATGGGCGCTGCGGAAAACCTAAAACGAGTCACGGTGCGCGATTTGGTGGCTGATCAGTGGTACCAAAGGCGCGATTGCCACTCGCCCTATTGGATTGAGTCTTTCGTCGAAATGAAGACTTTGTGGCATCCGCTGGCCACCTGAGCGTCGCAGCCTTTATGGTGGCTGCATGAAGCGTCTTTTGCGCCCCCTGATTTGCTTGCTGCTGCTGGCCCCATTTGCCAATGCTCAATTGGAGCTACCGGCGATTTTCGGCGACCATATGGTGCTGCAAGCCCAAAGCCAAGTTCCGGTTTGGGGCGTCACTAGCCCCAATACCGCTGTGCAAATCAGGGGTGGTTGGTGGCCAGGAGAAATCACCACCCAAGCCGACTCCGACGGCAAGTGGCAGTTGGAATTGCGCACCCCGCAAACCGGTGGTCCGTATTCCCTAACCGTCAGTAGTGGCGATCAGAGATTGCAATATTCAGACGTCGTGCTGGGCGAAGTTTGGTTGTGCGGTGGGCAGTCCAACATGGAATGGACCTTGGGGCCTGGAGTTGGCCCCGGCATTCAAAATTGGCAAGAGGAAGTGGCGACGGCCAATTTCCCGCAAATCCGTTTGTATGACGTGCCGCATAAAATAACTTTGCAGCCGCAATGGAAAGGTGCTGGTGTTTGGAAACGCTGCAGCCCAGAAACGGTGTCGAATTTTAGTGCTATCGGCTATTTATTCGGACGTGAATTGCACCAAGAATTAGAGGTTCCCATTGGCTTGATTAGCTGTAATTGGGGCGGCACCGTGGCCGAGGCTTGGACCAGCGAGGAGACCCTGGCCAAAATGAAAGACTTCGCCGCGCCGCTACAGGGTCTTGCAGATCTCGCGGTCAGTGGCGGTGGAGATCCGGCTGAAATGCTCACCAACAAACAGAGGCAATGGTGGGAGAAAGTGAACCGCATGGAGGCCTTACCGACCTTCGCCGTGGACAGCAAGAATGGAGCGTCAGGCGCTTGGGCGACGACCGCTTTGCCCGCTCCCTGGAGTGGCGATTTACAAAATTTTGATGGCGTGGCGTGGTATCGGCGCGAAGTGAAAGTGCCGCCAAACTGGTCGGGTAAAAATTGGATACTTGAGTTAGGTCCAATTGATGATTTTGACACCGTGTGGTTGAACCGGACCCAGGTTGCTTCCACTCACGAAAGCGGGCATTGGAATCAAGCGCGTAAATATTCCATTTCCGCCGATCAAACGATTGTTGGCAAATGCATGATTTCAGTTCGTGTGGTGGACTCGGGCGGTGGTGGCGGCTTCATCGGCAAGGCGGATGACATGCGCATTTACGTTGAAGGGAATCCCAACAACGCAATTTCATTGGCGGGGGATTGGCAATGGCGTCCAGGATCGGCTTTGAGCGAATTGGGCGCATTTCCGGTGCAGACGCCATTGCATCCCAACCTGCCGACGGTATTGCATAACGGCATGTTGAGGCCAGTCATCCCTTTCGCCATTAAGGGGGCCATTTGGTATCAAGGGGAAAGCAATCGAACCCGCGCAGCGCAGTACCAACGCTTGTTCCCGAACATGATCCAAGATTGGCGACGCCTTTGGCAGCGCGGCAATTTCCCATTTTACTTTGTGCAAATCGCGCCGTTCAACTACGGCGGTGACCGGGGCGAAGCGGCAGCCTTGCGCGAAGCTCAAACCATGGCGATGGCGGTACCGAACACTGGTATGGCGGTCACGATGGACGTCGGCGACCCGGGGAATATCCACC
>JACNIZ010000180.1 GCA_014382805.1 Planctomycetota bacterium | reverse complement strand
CCTGGGAGCAGCCAATCATTTGCTTGCCCTTACTGATGATTTACTCAATCTTGCCCGATTGGATTTGGGCCGAGCACGTTTTGATTTCCAAAATTTCGATGGCTTGGAGGCCGCCGAAGATGTGGCGCGACGCTTTCAGCCACGGGCCAAAGAATTGGGCATTGAGCTAGCTGTGACTGCCAGCGGTGGCGTCGAAATTCGTGCCGACCGCGACCGCTTTGAGCAAATCTTGTCCAATCTCATTCAAAATGCTTTACGCCATACGCCGCAAGGTTCGATCGGTGTGCGTTTGGAATTAATTGAGCATTCAGGTTTGGTACAAATTTCCGTCAGTGATTCTGGCGACGGCATTTCTCAATCGCTAATCCCGCATTTGTTTAAGCCGCTAACCCAAGAACTGGATTCCAAAGATCGCCGCGCTGGCAGTTTGGGTTTAGGTTTGACTATTTGTCGGCGCTTAGTGCTTGCCATGGGCGGGCGCATTTGGGTGGAATCCGACGGCCCCGGTAGCGGATCAGTATTTGCTTTTACCCTGCCCCAAACCGGCTCTACATTGGAGCAACCTAAGCATTTCGGTGATGAAGATGCCGCGGCCCATATTCTGGTGGTCGACGACGACGCATCCTGGGCCAGCGATTTGTCCACCTGGTTGGTTGAAGAACTCAGCGCTCGGGTAACCGCCGTATCCAGCGCATCCCATGCGATGGAACAGGCTCATTTCCATTCTTTCAATCTCATTATGGTGGATGCCGGACTTCCTTGCCAAGCGGACGGACGGCTTCAAGACGGCGTTGATTTGCTCAAAGAATTGATGCATTTGCCCGAGTCGATGTTTGCTCCCAAATGGTTGGTCAGCGGCCACGATGAAAAAATGCTGAAGGAAGAGCTACAAGGCGAATGGCACGACGCCTTTTGGAACAAGGCTCAAATCCTTGCCGATCGTGCCCATTTCCTCGCCCAAATTCAGGCTCTACTAGATACCGCCGAGACCTCTGAATGAGCACGGTTTATGTACTCGAGGACAATGCCTTAGTACGGCGCTATTTGACCGAATTGCTGCACATAGTAGGCAAACATGACGTGCAAGCTTTCGCCGCACCTCAGGAGTTGATGACAGCCATGCAGCATAAGCTGCCCCAGCTTTTGATTCTGGACATCAATCTCGCCGACGCCAAACTAGATGGTGAAGCGATGGACGGCTTAATCCTGTCGCGCCGATTCAAAGAATTTTTGGGCGAAAGCGCCCCGGTAGTCATGTTGTTGTCCGCCCACGCCCTGCCCGGCGACGAGGAGGACTTCCTGCAATCCTCACTCGCGGATGCTTATCAATCCAAGCCCATCTTGGACGAAGACCAATTTTTACAACGGCTTACTCAGTTACTGGAGGGTTAGCCACTTTGCGCAACAGGCGGTCCCAACTGACCGCTTCTTTAGTGCGATCAAAGCGAGTGCGGGTTTCTTCCCGCAGCTGGCGAGCTTCTAGAGCCTCCATTTGTGGCTCTTGCAGGCAATGTTCGACCATGCGGACCAAATCCGAGTCCTCCTGGAAGAGCCTGCGCTGGCCGGGGAAAAATCGGTGCACAGCAATATTGCTCGCCGCAATTGGCTTGGCAAACAAGGCCGCTTCAAGCAAACAGTTCGGCGCGCCGCCTTCAGAGCGACTGGTGCTCAACACCAAATTCGCCCGCCGCATGACTGCAGCCATTTCGGTTTGAGTCAAAGCGCCGACGTATTCCGCCCACTTAAATTTCGCGACATCTGCCTTGACGGCAGCAGCTTCGTCGGCGTCGAGTTCCATGCCGGCGATCCAAAGACGAATTTCAGGTCGGCGCGCGGCGAGTTTACGCAGTGCTTGAATGCCGCGGCGCGGTGCCTTCACTGGTCGCAATCCAGATGGCAGAAAGATGAGGAAATCCTCGCCAGCCAATTTGGGTGCATGTTTGGGCATGGCAGCCCCGCCGCGCGGCTCCGGCAGTGGGGCCGCAGCTTGCACGATCATCTGTACGTTGGTGCATTGAAACTTTTCTCGCGCACGCTTCAGGGTCGGCGGGGACAAAGCGACACTGGCTTCAGCGGCTTTGACGGCTTGCAAGGCCCAGGCCGGCGGCTTGCCATTCAGATCGGTGCCGGTGAACAGAACGACCGTCTTACAACCATTGCTTTGAGCCAACGCGACCGCCGCCGGTGCGGCTTTCACCGCATGCAGCGCAACAATGACGTCGGCGTTTTTCGCGGCGGTTTGGAGGTCAGCCGGAAACTGCCACTGGCCATCCGCAGCCGGACGCAGATCGGCCGGAACCTGCATGCATTCGCTGCTATGGCCAAAACGTTTTAAGCCATTGCAGAGACGTCTAGCGGTGGTGGCGTTGCCGACTCCCGCTTGTGGCGAAAAGGGCAATAAAAACAGCAGCCGAAGGCCAGCGCTCATCAGGTTACCGAAAGGTTCATGAGGAAGTCAGCGTTGTTCGGCGACTTCTCCATGCGCTGAATCAACAGTTCCATTGCTTCCACAGGGTTCATTTCATTCAGAACCTTGCGCAACAGCCAAACGCGCAACAACTCTTCTTTGCTAAACAGCAAGTCTTCTTTGCGCGTGCCCGATTTGTTGATTTCAATGGCCGGCCAAATGCGGCGATCAGCGAGCTGGCGGTCCAAAACCAATTCCATGTTGCCGGTGCCCTTGAATTCCTCGAAGATGACCTCGTCCATCTTGGAGTTGGTGTCGATCAGGGCGGTGGCAAGGATGGTCAGCGAGCCGCCGTCTTCAATGTTGCGGGCCGCGCCAAAAAAGCGCTTTGGCTTCAGTAATGCGTCGGCAACCAAGCCGCCACTCATGATCTTAGAGTTCGATGGCGCTTCGTTGTTGTAAGCACGTGCCAAGCGAGTGATGGAGTCCAGCAAAATGATGACGTCCTCACCTTGTTCGACCATTGCTTTGGCGCGTTCAATGACCATTTCGGCCACTTTGATGTGGCGGGCGGGTGGTTCATCGAAAGTGCTTGCAACAATCTCGCGATTGGCGCCGATGACTGTGCGTTGGAAGTCAGTCACTTCCTCGGGACGTTCGTCCACCAGTAGAATGATCAACTTGCACTCAGGGTGGTTTTCGACGATTGCATTGGCAATCATTTGCAGCAAAACAGTTTTACCGGTTCGCGGCGGCGCCACAATCAAGCCACGCTGGCCTTTGCCCACCGGCGAAATCAAATCGATGATCCGCGTTTCGGTCAGCTCTTGCTCAGTTTCCAAGCCCAAACGTTGTTCGGGGTAAAGCGGCACCAGGTCGCGGAAAGGCGCGATCGAATACTGCTTTTCTGGATCTTCGTCAAAGACGGTGAGCACCTCGTGCAGCACCAGCAATTCTTCATTGCTCGGTGGCATTTCCAAAACGCCGCTGACATCTTGGCCTTGCTGCAAATTGTGACGGTCAATCAACTCCCGGTGGAGCAGGGCGTCGGTATCGAGGTTGGGGGTTAGGTCGTTGACGCCGTGGCGCAAAAAACCATGGCCATCTGGCGAAATGTCGAGCGTGCCTTTGGTGAAGAACACGCCATCCTTTTCCATGCGCAGCTGAATTAGCGCACGCAGCGATTCGCCGCGGGAAAGGCTAAAGGCATCTTCGACGCCTTCTTTGTCCGCCAGCTCCTGCAACTCAGGCAGGGGAATAGGCAGCAAATTGGATAGGTGCAAGGTTTGCTTTTTACGCTTGGTAGCAAAAGTCTTGACCTGCTTTTTGTCCCATGCCTCTTCAGGCAGTGGGGGCAGCGAAACCGAATAACTACGTTTGTTCTGGTGTCCGCCTTTGGGATGACGAGCACGCCGACGTCGACGTCGCCTGGAAGAAGAATCAGCCATGGTGGTTGTGGGATGTCCCAACGATGAAACGAAAGGAAACCGGCCCTAAAAGTTGGTATGAGGCCGCCAAAAATCCGGCGGTTCAGGGCTGGGCCAGCGGTCCCGCAGTGGGCGGGGAGGGAGGGCTTGCAGTTGGGGAAGAATTTCCGCCACCTGCTCGCTTAGGTGTTCAACTCCGCTGACGTTGCTCAGGATAACATCTGCCGCCATTTTTTTCAGGTGAATTGGAATTTGCGCAGCTTCGCGCTGCTGCCACTGGCGGCGGGTCCAGCCATGGCGCTGCATCGCCCGCTGCGCCCGCAGGTCGTCGGCCAAGTCGACGTAAATCAGCAAATCGCATAGGCGGTGCAAGCCATTTTCCAGCAATAAAGGTACATCTAATACTGCCCAACCGCTGCCAGACTGCTCGCAAGCCATCAGTCCGGAGCGTAGTTCCTGGCGCACTGCAGGATGCAGCACCGATTCGAGCTGGTGCAGGGCGTTTTGGTCGCCAAATACACGATCTGCTAGGGCTGAGCGGCTCAGGAGGCCGTCGGCTGTGCTCAAACCTGGGCCCAAAAGTTGGCTAATTTGCTCCGCGATGGGCTTGCTTAGCAATAATTCGGCGACGATTTGGTCTGCATCGAGCAGAGCGGCGGGAAGCTGTTTCGCCAGGAGCCTCGCCACGGTACTCTTGCCGGAGCCTACGCCCCCCAAGACCCCGGTTACGCGGAGCCCTGGAGAGCAAATTCCCTCGGAGTTAGGTGGTTGGCCTGGATTTGCCATGGCTGACATCATCGTTCGTCCTTGACCCTCCGGCAAGGCAACGTAAAAATTGCGTTCCCGAACGGGTTTGTCTGCCTATCCCTAGGCTCGATCGAACCCCCACGCCTGTCTGGCGTTCCCCCCTTCCAAAAGAGAGTCCTTTCGTACTCATGACCCAGTCCAACCGCGGAGCCGCTCAAGTCGGCCTGATGTGGGCCATCGCGCTTCTAGTCGTGGCACTCGTTTCCATTTTCCTTGCTTATTCTGCCACTAGCAAGGTGACTGAAACCAACGCACAGCTTGCAACGGCCAACGCAGAGGTCGGCAAGCTGAGAATTGACATCGGCGAAATGCGTAATAAGGATGCCGCCGTTGGCAAAGCCGTCGGCTGGCAGCCAGAAGGTGACACCACTGCACTACCTGTATTGGGCCCGGTGGCTAACTCCTTGGCTGAGTTGGGCGCCATCTTCCCGTCTGTGGATCCAAACGCCACCGTGGTTCAATCCGCGTTGCCTGGCTTGATTGCAGATTACAAAGGCTCGCAAGCCCGCGTCTCCGATTTGGAGCAGCAGGTCGCTCAATTGCGCGCCGACCTGGATGCCCGCCAAAGTGAAGCCGATACCACGGTTGGCGAAAAGGATGCGAAGATCACCGAGTTGGAGGGTCAGCTGCAAGATACGCGTACCAGCATGGACGAGACCATTCTGGATACCGAGCGTCAGCGCGATGCTCTGCGCGATCAATTTCAGTCATTGGACGAGCAGCACTCTT
>JACNIZ010000065.1 GCA_014382805.1 Planctomycetota bacterium | reverse complement strand
ACAGGGAGCGTTTTCGGAACGCGATTTACTTTCATTGCGGTGGGCTGGATATGTATCCGAGGCTTGGGTCTACCCACACGAAATCCTGAAGCCCCAATAAACTGTATCCCCGAAAACTTGCTCCTCCTTCAAATGAACGGGGCCAAAAACTATGCCGATGCGAAACCCAAGGCCGATAGGCAAGTCATTCTTGCAGCGCGCAGCGGCAACTTTTTCATGAATTCGGATTGCTGCCCGTAATCCATCATCGGCATTCGGGAGTACGCAGAAGACCTCGTCGCCGATGGTGTCGATGATAGAACCTTTATTCTCAACCACGCTTTGACCTGCCAAAGACAGCGCCTTTCCAACAAAGTCGCGGGCACGAGAATCTCCCAGTTCCCGATACAGACTAGAGCTGTCACAAATATCTGCGAACAATACGCAGCGCGGCAAGCTGCCATCCATTACAAGTCGACCTCACAAATAAACTCAACCCTAACCATCGCGGCACCCAAATCCCATTTTTCATCACCGGCCGCCTTAGCTGTGGTGAAGCCGGCATAGCGCTCGCGCTCGGCCTTCAACGCCGCTTCATCGGGTTTTCCCAAGCTGCCCCGAGGTGATTTACCGCGCACGCGAATGGGGTTTTGGATGTCGTCCAACAACATGAACGCATCCTTTTGGCTCATGGCGATTGAGTCTAGGGAATAAATGGCGTCGAGGGTTTTTAACCACTCCTCAAGGACCGGGGCTGGCTCCGCGCAAGCAAACACCAGCAAGCCTTCATAAGGGTTGTATTCGGTAATCCTGGAGCAAATGACTTCATGCTCGCCCGCTGCTAGGGACAATCCCCAAAGTGCTTCATTGGTAGATTGCGGCACGCCATCGATTAATGGCACCGAACGCATAGGACTGACGTAGCGGGTTCTGGAATTATTGCCGCCAAAGACTGATAGGGCATAAACCACGGTCGGCTTGCTATTCGAAATCCGCACCCCAAGGTCATCACCGACCTTAACTTTGCTGCCGACTCCAATCTTGGCTACCACGCTTGAATCGGCGGAATAACGCCAGCCTTCAAGGCTAGTGACTTCATTGATGAATGCGTCGCGGGTTGCCCAGACGGATGGGATTAGTACCAAGGCTGCAAGAAACAGGGCACCGATTGGAGTGCGAGCCGAATAAACTGCCATCCGTCGGGCTCGGAAGGAAAAGGATGTACGTGCATGCCGCGGCGGCAGACGTCGGCAAACGCATTGCAAATCCAGCGCAAACTCAGCGAGGCTTGGGTAGCGATTTTCGGGCTGAATGGCGGTAGCTTTTGCGATAACAGAAACTAGGCCAGGGTCCGCTTTGGGATAAATCGAATGCGCCGAGCGCAACGAACATGTTTGCAAGAATTCCGAGTAGCGCGAGTAGTCACGCAGCATATCGGTGGGATAGGCTCGCTCCAAAGCTAAAAGTTCGAACAGAATAATTCCGATTTGGAACATATCCGTTTGTGCGCCAACCGACGAATTTTTGCCATGCAAGCCAGGAACCTGCTCCGGGGCCAGATAGCCGATAGTTCCAATCAGTCGACTATTTTGCGGCGATCCCAGCCAACGAGCCAATCCAAAATCTAAGACTATGGGTTGGCACTGATCATTCAACTTGATATTGCCTGGCTTTAAATCCAAGTGGATCATGCCGCGTTGGTGCAAAGCCGAAATCGATCGAACTAGCTCCAAACCGAAGTTGGCAACCGTCATGTCCCAACCCAAAGATTTCCACGGATTTGGGGGCGACTCATTCGGTGCACCAGCCGCCGTTGCGAGCCAATTTCCATCTTTGGGAGGGAAGCCGTCGGTCATTCGCTTGGAACGAAGTTCTGTAAAAACCTCCTTCAGGTCCTTTCCAGGAACCAATTCCAAGACCAAATAACTGCGCTGGGAATCCTGTTGTGCGTCTAACAGACGGGCAATGCCTGGAACCTCAACTGCCGCCTGAAGACGCGCTTCCTCTAACAAGCCTAGCCACTCATCATTCCCTGGATCTGCGAAGGACGGGGCGAGTACCTTTAATGCGACGCGCCGGTCAAGTTGCACATCGAATGCTTCGAATACCACAGCCTGGCCGCCACGACCGAGTTCTCCTTCAATTCGGTACCGGTCCAGCACCAGCTCGCCGATCTGAGGCAGGCATACTCGGCCACCATCTGGCACTGACGTGCGAGCTGATTCGAAGGCCGGAATGGTTTCATCCGAAGTCATAAGTATTTCCCCTAGATGCGGTGGCAAACGCGACGACTAGCCATCTGGTTCGATCGAATTGGGGCACCGTTAAATCATTATAGGCTTCGCCGATTCACTGCCAGCTCCCACTTACTACGAATGCACCCCAGGAACCGGGGCGAGTATCACCACCTTTCAGCAGGCGATTTCCCCGAAGGAGTTTTAGCTTGGCTTGATGCATGGCCTCACCACGGGGCATTTTCTATTGCCACAAATTGGTGTGGAAATCCTTCATCAATGGAGCCCTGAACAGGTTGATCCAAAATCAGCGATTTGGAGTCCGCGCCACTGTCTAGCGAACCAGAGGGCTGCTGCAGGCAAATCAGGATGATCAATGCAAAGAAAACAATGGCTTGGCAATATAGGGTGTTTTTGGGCATTCTCATCCCCTCGGTTTGGGCTTAGTTAAATGTTGGTCTATGGGCCGACCCTTGGCCGTCGGAAAACCGTCCGACGGGCTTCTCCACTCTCTACGCAGCATCGAACGTGGGACACACCCTCATTGAAAAAATTATTGCCAATCACTGCGACCAGGAAGTCAAGCCTGGAGCAACCGTGGACATGCGCGTGGATGTGCGTGCGGCGCGGGATTTTGGCGGTGCCAACGTCGTCAAAAACTTGAAAGCGGCTGGCTTGGGTGTGGATGACCCGGCCAAGACGATTTTCACCTTCGACTGCAACCCTGGTGGCTCTGACCAGGGCTATGCTGCAAATCAGCAATATTGCCGTGAGTTTGCTCGTGAAACTGGGGTGGTTTTGCGCGATGTGACTCAGGGCATCGGCACTCACGTCGCAATGGAGGACGGTTGGGTTGGTCCTGGAACGACGTTTGTCAGCACCGACAGCCACGCCAACATAATGGGCGCGGTCGGCGCATTTGGGCAGGGCATGGGCGACCAGGACATTGCTTATGCGTGGAGCGCTGGCAAGGTCTGGTTTAAGGTGCCGAAGTCGGCCAAGATCATCCTGAAAGGCAAACCTGGTCCCCACGCTACCGCCAAGGACATTGTGCTCAAGATGTTGCAGAAGCTCGGCGCGGGAGGCTTACTGGGGTACGCCGCCGAAATAACCGGCGATATGGTCGCTGGCTTATCGCTGGAGGATCGCGTCACGATTGCGAGCATGTCGACCGAAATGGGCGGCATAATTTCGTTGTTTGAACCCAATCAGGAAGTGCTGGAATTCTGCCGCGCGGCTGGCGGGCGGGATTTCCAAATGATCTGCGCCGACGCCGACGCGAATTACGACAAAGTAGTCGAGGTTGACGTCGAGGGTTTAGGACCGATGGTAGCCCGCCCCGGTCACCCCGATGACACCGTTGCCTTGAGTGAAGTTGCCGGCCGCAAAGTAGATTCGGTTTTTGTGGGTTCCTGTACCAATGGTCGCTTGGAGGATTTGCGCGCTGCAGCTCAAATTCTGGAAGGTCGCAAAGTTGCGCCAGGGGTGGTCATGAAAGTGGTACCGAGTACGCGCAAAGTTTGGCAAGCCGCGTTGGATGAAGGCTTGGTCAAAGTGTTCATGGATAGTGGGGCTTTGGTAGGAAACGCCGGTTGCGGTGGTTGCGCCGCCGGACAACTCGGCCAAAACGGCCCCGGAGAAGTGACCGTCAGCACCGGCAACCGCAACTTTGCCGGCAAACAAGGCAAGGGCGAGGTTTACTTGGCAAGCCCAGAAACTGCCGCTGCCACCGCGCTGGCTGGCGTGATTTGCTCGGCCGACGCCATTCCGGATGTACCGGTGACCTTTGAAATTGGTCGCGTCAGCAATACTGCAACCGAAGTGCACAAAGCCTCGCAGGCCGCGGCTGAAAAACCAACTCTTATGAAAGGCCGTGCCTGGATCGTGGACGTCGACAATATCGACACCGACATGATCTTCCACAACCGCTATTTGGCCATCACCGATATGGATCAAATGGGCCAATACACCTTCGACAACTTGCAGGGCTGGGAGGACTTCGCGACCAAGGCAAAGCCGGGGGACATAGTGATAACCGGGTCAAACTTTGGCTGCGGTTCTTCGCGTCAACAGGCGGTGGATTGTTTTACTTCGCTCGGCGTGCAAGCCATTGTCGCGACGAGTTACGGATCGATTTACGAACGCAACGCTATCAACGCCGGCATGCCTATGCTGGTCGCCGACGCGGTCAAAGCAGGCCTCAAGAGTGGCGACGAGGTTGAGGTCGATTTAGCCGACGGCACCGTGCGCTGGGACGGAGGCGAGGTGCATGGCGACCCGTTTTCTGAGGTACAAATGCAGATCTACCAGCGCGGCGGTTTATTGGTTTAACCGCGCCACCGATGAAGCGTGCTCGCCCCCTAGTAAATGTGCACGACCACTGCGTTTGTCAGCGAATAGTCCCACAACTTTTCGACGTCGGCAATGATGCCTTGCAGGGTGTAAGTACCTCGACTTGGCGGCGACCAGGAGAACTCTGACGGCGCGCGAAAAGGACCGGAAACCACAGGTTTGCCAAAAACACTGTGCTCAAACCCATTGGCTAAAGTAACTATGCCAGGGTCATTGCTTTGCAATGGCGGCATGACAAAAGTGCTGGTTCCGTACTCAATGCCATCGTATTCCAGATGGAAGGCGTCGGCGGGAGTAGCTTCGCGCGGGATCATGTAAATGGCAAATGGCACCCTTTTTTCGGTTGGACTGTCCACCGCGATTTGCAACGGCTTACCGAATGGAATAGAAACTTCATGGCGGAAGTCCTCGCCGGAAGTTCCATTGACGCTTAACACAACCGGGCGCTTTTCCGTCACCGGATCCGGCAGAAGATTACCTGCGCGAATCAAACGATGAAAGGCTGGCAAGGTGGCGACAAAGGCATCTTGATTGCCGCCGTAAGCCCAATTATTCCCCACCGTAGGAAACTCCATCGGAGACTCTGACCACCCCACCACATGCACTCGATTGCCGGGGCCCACCACGACGTCGCGAATGAGGTCCTTGCCTTCACCAGAGAATAAGGTGGTGTAATCCACCCACCTACCTTCGGAATCAACCCGCACCAAAATGCCTTCCCCACCCTGGTGATTACTGGCGCGTTGCCCGGCGTCGAGATGGCTTAGAGTATTTGCCGGGTAGGTGGTGTTACCCACTAACTAAAGGGCTCCATCGCCCTTGCCTCGGGCCATTCGCCAACCTCGGTCCA
>JACNIZ010000067.1 GCA_014382805.1 Planctomycetota bacterium | reverse complement strand
GAAGGTGTTGATTGCCAATTCTAACTTGGTCGGCAAGTGGGCGAACTGGGATCACTTCCGCAAGTTGGAGAAGGAAGGCTTGATGATGTATGGCCAAATGACGGCTGGTTCGTGGATCTACATCGGCACTCAGGGCATCTTGCAAGGCACTTACGAAACCTTCGCGGCGGCCGCGTCCAAGCGTTTTGGTGGATCGCTGAAAGGGCGACTTTGCGTGACTGCGGGCGTCGGCGGAATGGGCGGTGCGCAGCCTTTGGCGGTGACCATGAACGAAGGTGTGTGTCTGATTGCCGACGTCGATCAAACGCGCATCGATTTCCGCATTCGCACGCGCTATTTGGATGTGTGCGAGCCGACTTTGGAATCGGCGGTGCAACGCGCGATGGCGGCGAAGGAAGCTGGTGAAGCCATTTCCATCGGCGTTTGCTGCAACGCGACCGAATTGCTGGGTTATCTGCTCGATCAAAACATCACGCCCGACGTGGTGACTGACCAAACCAGTGCGCATGATCCGCTGGGTGGTTATGTGCCCGACCAAATGACTTTGCCCGACGCTTTGGCGCTGCGCAAAGCCGATGAAGCTGAATATCAAAAGCGCAGTTTCGCGACGATGGGGCGGCATGTGAATCAAATGCTGGAGCTGCAAATTCGCGGCGCCGAGACCTTTGATTACGGCAACAACTTACGCGCTTTTGCTCAAGAAGAAGCCGGTGTTGAAAACGCGTTTGACTTCCCAGGCTTTGTGCCGGCGTACATCCGTCCGCTGTTCTGCGAAGGCATGGGCCCGTTTCGATGGGCTGCGCTTTCCGGCGACCCGGCCGACATCGCCGCGACCGATCAGGTGATTCTTGATCTGTTCCCACACAAAAAAAGCTTGTGCCGCTGGATTCGTTTGGCGCAGGAACGCGTCGCATTCCAAGGTTTGCCGGCGCGGATTTGTTGGCTGGGTTACGGCGAGCGCCACGTTGCCGGACTTGCGTTCAATAAGTTGGTACGCGATGGCAAAGTCAAAGCCCCAATCGTGCTCGGCCGCGACCACTTGGATTGCGGTTCCGTCGCCAGTCCAAACCGCGAAACCGAAGCGATGAAGGACGGCACCGACGCGGTCGCTGACTGGCCGCTGTTGAATGGCATGTTGGCAGTGGCCGGTGGCGCAAGTTGGGTATCGATGCACCACGGCGGCGGCGTCGGCATTGGTTATAGCCAGCATTCGGGCCAGGTAATCGTTTGCGATGGCAGCGAAGAAATGGACGAACGCATTCGTGCAGTGCTGACCAACGATCCCGGAATGGGCGTGGTGCGTCACGTCGATGCGGGTTACGACGAAGCCGAAAAATGCCGCCGTGAACGCGGCGTGCAGATCCCGTAGCCGACGTCAACCCTGGCGCGCAGCGTCGTACATTTCGGCGTTATAACCAACCACAAAAACCTTTCCGAAACGCAGGGCGGGAGCGCGTAAGGTCCCATGCGGACCCATCATTTTCTTGCGGATTTCCGTCGCTTGATCGTCATCGCTGGGATCGTAAGCCGCCCAGGATTTGCCACGTGCGACAAACACCTTTTCGCATCCTTCCTGTAGCTGCAACGCCTGCGCTTCATCAAAGCGGTTTTTACGCGCATCAACGATTTTTACCGCTTCTATGCCTTGCTCCGCCAACCACATTTCCGATTTTGCACACGACGCGCAGTTTTTCCGGTGCAAATACCAATCCACTTTGTCGCTCATCTACGGCAGTCTAACCGCGCGGCGATTTGGTACCCTAAGTGCACTATGAAACGCATTTTTGCACCGTTGATTCTCATCATGGCAAGTTTGTCGTCCTGCCAAAGCTCGCCGCAAACGCAGTCATTTGACATCCAACCCGGCGCACGGGTGATCACGGTACACGCCAATATGATTTTGGAAATTCCGGATAGCAATGGCGTGATTGAGGAAGTCCAGTGCTACAAAATTGCTCACAACTATAAGATTCAAATCGACTTTTGGCTCGAGCAAAACGGTATGCAATTAGAGCGCAGCATAACCGTTCCAGCTCGAAGGAATAATACCGCACAGGACATCGCCGGTGAGATTGCTCGCCGCATGAACGCCGCAACGGGCACTAGCTTGGTACGTTCCGAAGAGACGTCGCTGCCGAATTTTAGCGGCAGTAAATCAGGTCGCTATTCGACCCAGGACGTCGTTTTCACCGAGTTCATCCGATTAACCAGCATGAAGATCGAAAAAACCGAATTGGAGTGGAGTGAAGACTATCCCGGCCGCTCTTACCTGCAAATTTTTGTCAATCGCTAATCCAGCTATAGACATAAACCGCTCCGGCCTCCTTTTTGTCGCCTCGGTCACTTAGGAAGGCCCCAATTGCGACCTCTTGGTTGCCATTTCCATTGATGTCTCCGAGGAAAGCCATCGAATATCCAAAGGACGTGTCGGGAGTTGGACTCGTAATTTTCTGTATTACGGTTCCATTTTGGACCGAACAAAGTTTCACCACGGCTTGCTCGTTTTCGCCCGATGCAGATTGCTCTATGGCATGGATCAATACCTCGTTGAAACTATCCCCATTCAGATCAGGGGTAGTAACTATTCTTAGGCCAGGATTTGCTGTAAGCGGCCAATGAAATAGTTCGGAGCCATCCTTACCGGAAAACACCAGGGCATTGCTAGAACCACGGTCTCCAATAAAAGTAGTCAAAAAGTCCGTGCAATGATCGTCGTTAACGTCTCCAATATTGACGACTTGCCACCCAAATAATGGCTCATCCGTGGTGGCCTCAATAAGCCTTTTAGGGCATTCGCAAAGGTAGAGCAGGGAGCCATCTTTGCCAGACTGGATTTGGATTGGAGGAACACTCTTTTCAAACTCTGGCTCTCTCCATACGCCCGGTGGGGCTGGGAAGGAGGGGGTCATCCTCAAGGCAACATCAACGACAGCGTCGCCATTTACGTCGCCCAAGTTAGCGATCATAAACCCCAACTTTCGATTTCTAGTGCCATTCCATTGATGGATTTTTGAGCCGTCTTTGCCGGAAATTAAATAGGCAGACCCGTATTGGCGAGGTCGCTCTGCTCCAGTTGGAGTTGTGATGAATAAATCAGCATGGCCGTCGTTATTGACGTCACCTGCCGCTGCGATTGGAGTCGAGTAGAAGTGAAAATTGCATTCGGGTAATAGCCCAAGGATCGGCCGACCGTTCCGCCCTGAAAAAACCGTTACCGAACCCCGTAAGGGTTCGTCATCGTTTCGACTCTTAGAGCGGCGATCCACCATCGCGACGTCATCTATTCCGTCAGCATTCACGTCCCCAACTGCGGTGACGAACTTCCCAAAAAATGTGCGTGATCCTCCTACCCAGCGGTGTAATTGCTTGCCGTTCTGACCGGAATACACATAAGCCGCGCCTTTATGGGCTGAATCGGAGACCTCGTTTGGGGTCCCAATCAAAATATCTGGGTGGCCATCTCCGTCGAAGTCACCGGCGCTGGAAACGCTGAAACCGAACCTACCCTTTGAATACTTCCCATCAAGGGTATAGAGCAGTTCGAAACGCCCTTCAGTGGATTGCGGGATCGGGGCGCAGCAAAGAAGTATGGAGTAAAGGAAAGGCAGGATCATTTTGCACTATCGAGGGTGCTCGAAGATGTGCAAATACCATTCCAAAAAAACTTCGGTTGACTAATCACCGTTCTGCCGACCCAGCCAAGTCAGCAAATGCTGTGGCCAGTCCCCGACCGGAAGTTTGTTGGTCAAAGTCATGCCGAAGCCGTGGCCGCCGCGGGAGTAGAGATGGGCTTCAGCGGGGATGCCCAGTTCGGTCAGAGTTTCGGCGTAACGAATTGAGTTGCGCGATGGAATTCGGTCATCCAAAGCATGAGCCATGAAAGTCGGCGGTGGGTTTTTTGATGGAATGACCTCTGCGGCCAGTTCGCCCGTTTGCGTATCGGCCATTAAGTAGGCCGGATAGATCAAGCCGACGAAATCGGGCCGGCTAGAAGTAGGGGCAGGATCGCCCGAGGGAATTGGAGCATCCACCGACGCAGCTTTCGCCCCAGCCACCGTTGCAGCCAAGTGACCTCCGGCTGAAAAGCCCATGATTCCAATTTTCTCGATTCCCAATTCCACCTCACGTTCGCGAATCAACCGAATCGCCCGCTGCGCATCCTGCAAAGCAACCGCATAACGCACGTCGCCAGGATTCGGTAAGCGGTACTTCAGCACAAAAGCGTGATAGCCATGATCGGCCAAGAAGCTGGCAATTTCAGTGCCCTCCTTATTCCAAGCCAAAATGCGATAGCCGCCACCCGGGCAAACAATCATTGCCGTTGGATGCGCAATTTCCCCAGATGCCGGTGGGTAATACGTCAACGATGCCGTGCCAACATTCCAAATCCTCAGCACCCCATCGTCGCCCAAAATGGCTTCTTCAGGCTTGGCCGCAACCCAACTGTCTGGATTGCCATGCGGCCACAATGAAATGACCTCATTTCCACTTGGAGCGGGCGAACTGGTGCACGCTATGAACAATGGCAGTAACGAAACCA
This sequence comes from Planctomycetota bacterium, assembly GCA_014382805.1. Taxonomy (GTDB): domain Bacteria; phylum Planctomycetota; class UBA1135; order UBA1135; family UBA1135; genus JACNIZ01. Next base: position 888 of record JACNIZ010000067.1, on the reverse strand, counting down.
CCAAACCGAATGACCATTTTTTCATTGCTTATGATCATACCCCTCCACCATTTGTCGGGATAGAATCAGGCATGCGCAAGAAAATTGCCTTGTTACTAGTGTTATTCGGGGCAGCGCTGCCTTCGTGTGGCACCGTGGAATATTGGGATAAGGGGCATCATGCAGAGCCAATTATGGCCTACCAGCCGGACGGCACCCTGTCCAACTTCGAACAGAAGGTATTCCAATCCATCGAAGGAGCTGCTGGAGGCTTCGGTGCCAGCGCGGGAGGCGGTTGTGGTTGCAACTGAGTATCTTTTATCAAAGGGCACGCGCTGTCTTTTGATCGCTGGTTTAACCCATCTAGCCCTTACTGGAACAGCGCAATCGCAAGAACGCGAGCCCGCAAAAGCAACTACACCCGGCGCCAAAACAAACGAATATGGAACGCCGATTACGTCGGCTAAGGAAAAGGTTGGTTTGCAATCCATCGCCTTTCGGCTTGGCTTGTACAGCAAAGACGATGCTGGCGACGGCACCTCGGCCGGCAACCCGTTTTTGGATGAAGACCTGACCGTCATTCAACCCTCCATGATCATGGATTGGGGTTTGAGCGACGTCTCCGCATTGAGCGTGACTGCGCAATACGATTGGGTTTCCAGTGCATCCATCGAACGCTTAGGAGACCGCACTACCTTCCCCGGAACGCAGCAATCTGGCGCATCGGGCGATTTTTATGTCGGCCTTGATGTGGCTTACCGACGCCAGCTCAAGAACGGTATGCGCGGCGGCGGCCACGTCGGCTTTGGTAAAGAATATGACTACCTTTCGGTAGGCTTGGGCGGCGATTTGGCGTGGGAAGGTCCGGATAGAAATTCGACCTATTCCGCTTCATTAAACGGCTATTTA
>JACNIZ010000068.1 GCA_014382805.1 Planctomycetota bacterium | reverse complement strand
TTACGTCTATGCCGGTTGCCAACGTGATTGTGCGGCTGACTCCCGGTTATCCACGACAAGGAAACCTTCGCTATGAAGCTATTTCCGACCAGGATGGCAAATACCAAATTCTGAATCTGCCACCTGGGGATTACAACCTCCGAGTGCAATCAGCTACTCATCCTCCCTCCCCCCAACGAAGCGCAAAATTCAATTTCAATACTCTGCTTAGCGGTGAGTACCGAGAACGAGATTTAGTTCTGCGAGCAGGCTCGGTCATCAGCGGCACTGTCACCAATGCCGAACTCAAAACTCCAATTGCCGGCGCCAAAGTCAAACTGGGAATCACCTCCGATCAACCGGAAGTCACTACAGATGCCGATGGATATTTCGAATTGCTCTCTAGCCCTGGTTACGAAAACCAAAGTCTTACTGTGCGAGCGAAAGACTTCGGGAACTTTAGTGTAAAGGTTTTTCAAGTTCCCGAAGATGGCGTAGAGGTTTTTGTCGCCCTGCTGCCTGCGCGAAAGGCCAGCGGCCGAGTAGTGGATCAACATGGAAATCCAATTGGCGAAGTCCATATTTGCGCCAGCGCTTACGATCATTCCCCGCAACATGGCGAGCAAATTGAAAATTTGCGCACCATGACGCAGCCGGACGGTACCTTTGAAATCAGAAATCTTCGCCAAGATTTAAGGCATAGTTTGCTACTGGGCCACCAAGACTACGCAACCGCGATTTTTGATTTTCCGCTTGAAGAATGGGACGGCATGCAGTTGGAATTAGGCGATTTGCCAATGGAGCCACCTGCCAGTATTCAAGGCCGAGTCGTAGATCTCGAAGACATGCCTTTACCGCATCTTTGGGTTTTGTTGAGCGGCGAACCCGCCCATCGCGATGACTTGGGTCCTTCGCAAGATCCTGGTCAAGGATATTTAGCGCGTGAAGGAATGGGATTTGGGCGCATTTCCGCGCGAACGAATTCAGACGGGCGTTTTGTATTTTCCAATCTACCCAGCGGACAATACTGGCTATCGGCTGGCGCCAAGGGATATGCCAAGCGTGGGAATCTGGAACTATCATTGAAGCCTGGCGAGGAAAAGGATCAAGTTGAAATCAAATTTGATCGCGGGCTAGCAATCCAAGGGGTTGTCGTGAATTCGAAAGGTGATCCGCTTCCAGAGGCTAGTGTGACTATTCATCAGCCGAATTCGTTTAATCAATTGTCTTACACTCTCTGTGATTCACAGGGCAAATTCGAGATTTGGGGAATACCTGCAGGGGAATATCGCTTAACCGCGAGCTCTGGATTTAGAAGAAGAACTGAGTTAGCCGGAACGCCGCTTTTTTGGGAGATGATTCAAGAAGGGGTGGCCGCTGGCACCGGCGGTATGCGAATAGAATTGCCTGATTTGGGCCAACTTCGTGGCAAGGTTCTGGGTCCAAATGGTGTGCCTGTCAAAGGGGCATTAGTCTCAGTCAGCTTCGAACGGGAAGGCTTTGGCCCCACCGCAGTAACTCTTCCCGACGGCAGTTTCACAATCTTGGCACCGACCAATCGATCCTTATTCATTCAGGCTTATCCACCAAATCAGAACGACAATGGTGCGTTCGCACCGATTATTGACGATACGGGAAAAGTCGACATGAGTTATTTTTCCACCGAAGTCAGAGCTTCGGGAGGAAGTCCAGAACTCACCCTTCACTTACCCAAGTTAATCCTGGGAAGCGGCGAATAGCTCCGGCAGGATCGCGCCGCAAGTACCCCGAAATACGCAGGTAGCGAAGGCGTCATAGTCGGTGGGCTGTAAGTTGACTAGGATTAGCGGTTTGTTGGCGCGTAGAGCGAGTAACGGCAGGGTGGATACGGGTTGAACTTCCAGACTGGTGCCGGCGACTACAAGTAGGTCACAATTTTGAATCGCTTGCAGCGCTTGACTGCTGGGGATTTCAGGCATCGGCTGGTCGAAAGCGACGGAATCGGGTTTGAGGATGCCTTGGCACAAAGTGCAATATGGCACCGTCACGCCATCAACAATCCAGCGATAAATTTCATCACGTGTGTATTGTTTGCCACAATTCAGACAATGCACTGAATGTTCGTTGCCGTGAATTTCGATCACGGATTGCGGCGGCAAACCGGCCGCTTGATGCAAGCGGTCGACGTTTTGAGTAACAACCGCCTGCAGTTTTTCGCGGCGGTGCAATTCAGCAATCGCAAGATGGCCAGCATTCGGCTCAGCGGTGCGCAAAGTCAGATAAAAATCCTGACTCATCTCCCAATAGCGCTGCCGGCTTTGCTCCGACGCCAAAAACTGCTTCCAGCGGAAATGACTGGTATCGTATTGCTTCCACGCGATCGCGCCGCTGCGGTAATCGGGAATGTTCGATTCGGTGCTCATGCCTGCCCCAGTCAGCAGCACAATCCGACTACTTTGCCGCACCAAGGAACGTCCGCGTTCCATGCGTTCCTCGGTGCTGAAATCGCGCCAGTCTCGATCCGCCAAGCGCTCCATATCTTGCCAGTATTTCCAGCCGAACTTGCGCCCTTTCATCCAACGCGCCGTATCCGATTCGCTGCCGACGCGATGCAGCGGCACCAAATGCGGCAACCACTTGGCATGAGGCTGGGCATGGCGATTCATTGTGCGATGCAGAGTGAGCATGGTGATGGTCGTCAGCCAAAACGGAAGAGTCAAAGTTGGCAAAGATAGCTGTTCAAAAACAGTGCCTAAAAACAACCAAGTCGGCAAGGAAATCACCACTGCCAGCGCCGCCCATAATGCCGACGCCCAACTGCTCACGCAAAAGACCACCGCCAGCGCCAGATAAACCGGCAAAGCGGTCACAACTACAAACTGGAATTGAAAGGCCCCTACCCAGCCCAAGCCCGCAAATCCGATCAGCGAACCCAAAGCTAAACCTATGCACAAATGCCCGAGCATTCGTTTGGAATACAACCCAAAGCCAAGCACAAAAAGCAAAAACACTGGCAGTTGTGGGCTTATATCCGCCACCGCCTCAAACATTTCTCGCGAATAAAAATCCGGATTCCAAAAATCATAAAATTGTAAAAACGACGGCAACATCGCCGCGTTGTAAGGGGTGGCGTCAGTCCATTGACTCAGACCTGCGATGACTAGTAAACCCATCACGATGGAGGGCAGCGACAGCGTGGGCAACTGCCACCGTGTGCACCAACGGCTGTCCAACATCGCCGCCGTCATGCGCGTGGTAAGCGCGGCGGCCAGCATGATCAAAAGCATTTGCAATTCAGGCCCAGCGCTAATGGACAAGACGCCAAATGCCACCAACGCGCCATTAAAACCATATAAACCTTGCTCGATTTCGGCGCGATCACGCTTCAACAAGTGCGCGGTAGCGGTCGATGCCAACAAACCCAACATCACCGCAGTTCCAGCCAAAGCGCTGGCGGCAAAGGTGCCCAGCAAAAACAAGGCGCCGGAAACGGGCGTCGGTGCAAAAAATAACGCACCGTAGCCAGTCAAAAACGATCGGTAAAAATCGTCCTGCTGACGTGGCGGTGCGGCGTTTTCTGCGCTCATAAGAGTGGATCACATGGCCGCCAACTCAACCGCGGTTAAGAATCGAATTCTGCGTTTCCTGATTGATCAAATGCTGCGGTAACTGCTCTTGATTACGCACCACCGAATCGTCCTCAGCCTCGCGCACGACGCTAATCCCGCCGGCGTGAGCAAACACATACGTCGGTCGCATGTAAATGAACTGCATCGACTGCGAGAAGTTGTAAGCGCCGACGTCGCGAATCACTAACAAGTCCCCCGCTCGTAGCGCTGGCAGTTTTACGCTTTGGCGCAGGACGTCAATTTGCATGCACAGGGGCCCGACCAGTTTGTAATCTTCGACGCCGTGCCCGTAATCCTCCACCGGATGAATCTCGTGGTCGTACCAATATGCTGTCGGCAGAATGTGCACTCCACAATCCACCAACGCTGCCTTTTGCTGACCGGCGATTCGTTTGACCGCACGTACGGTGGTAATCATGGTCGCGGCTTCGTCGACCAAAATTCGGCCAGGCTCCAAAAATAGGCGCGGCGGAGATTTGAATTGATTGGCCGCACGCCGCAAGGGTGCAGTAATCGCCGCCGCGTATTCTTCAGGGGTGGCGCAAACCGCTTCGCCCGGCAGCATCGTATTGTGCAGCGTATTTCTAGTGGCGTAACCCCCACCTAAATCCAAATGCTTAATTTCCACATCCAATTCACGCTCTAAACGCAATCCCAACTGCACCAAGGCCTCCATGCCTCGGCCATAAAGCTCTGGGTCGGGGATATAAGTGCCAATGTGCAAATGCAAACCCTCCAAGCGCAAGTGCGGGCTTTGCGCAATCAAGCGCGCCGCTTCCAAAGCATGATCATTTTCCAAACCAAAGCCAAATTTGTCCCACGGCGGATAATTCACTTTCATATTCACGCGCAAGCCGACGGCTACCGCTTGCTCAAACTCAGCCGCGATCCGCCCAACGCGTTCTAGTTCATCGTCGCCATCCAGATTTACTTTGGCACCCTCCTTAAAAGCGGTGCGTAAATCGTCATCGGTTTTCCATGGACCGTTGAACAAGATTTCATTGCCGGGAATGCCGAGGTCGCGGCAGAGTCGGTATTCAAATCCTGACACGACCTCGCCCCAAGCCCCCTCGGATCGAAAGGTGGCGACCACCGCCGACAAATAATTGGTCTTAACCGAAACTCCGATATAGCTGTCTTCCCAACCGGCACGAAAGCATGAGATCATGCGCTGATACGCGCTGCGCAACTTGGGTTCGTCAAATACGCACATCGGACTGCCAAAGCGCTGCACCAGGTCCTTCACGTCATGGCCAGCCACTTCGGGCATAGCTGGTATGCGCCGCTCCGCCCCGGGCGGACGTCCGATCGGACCAGCTACTGCTGAATAGAGTTCCGGCGATTCCGGTGGCATTGAGGGATTGGTGAAGTCGGACATGGCTTAACGGTTTTGATTTTGAAGTTGGGCGGCCAAAGGGTGCTGGTCATTCAGCACCAAATCTTCGGCAGATTGGGAGAACAATATTCCGGCCGGCACGCGTTGCGGTCGGTCGAATGCGATCGCGCTTTCTCCTTGCAAGGCGCTATCAATAGCAATGGCCAGCAAATCTGGGCCGGCGGCACGGGTGATCTCAATCCAAATCGGCAGACCGGGCTGGACGCTGGCGATGAGGAATTGCGAATTCACATGCTGCAGCAATACCTGCGCCGGGCCATCCAAACAAAGCTGGCTGCTGATGCGTTGCAGCAACTGATCCAACTCATCATTCTGCACGCTGACGGCCATCCATGGGCGCAAATTGTCGTCGTCAGCGAGCACCCGTACGGTTGCACTTGCGAGCACTTTGCCGTGTGGATCGGGCACGATTACCGCCTCAAACGCTAGACGCGAATCCCAAGGCGAGAGAAACTTAGAACCCTCCCCCATCGCTTCGCACGA
>JACNIZ010000361.1 GCA_014382805.1 Planctomycetota bacterium | reverse complement strand
GGAATTACTCACTAATTAAAACCAATGGGTGTCTCAAAGTTATTGACAACTTCCGATTTGCAGCGTGAAGCTGCCTTCGCTCAGCTCCTCCATTTGGGCCACATCAGGCAGAAATGCGTTCAAAACTTCGAAGTTTGACACCAAATGCGCGCACCGAATGATGGCGTAGTGGTGGCCGGAATCACCTCGCTCCAGCACCGTTAACAGCTTGGCGTCGGCGCGGGCTAGCGGTGGGATTTCGGCAAAAATCAAACCCCTCCGGTGTTGGAAAAACCGATGCGCTGCACGAGCCTTGCTGCGGCCGGTCGCACGCTCATTGCTGGGTCGTGGAAACGCAAAGCCACCCAAAACGGCAGCGACCGACTCAAGAAATACCTAGCTCGCTTTGAATTGACCTGGGCGGATCTCAAAAACTCAGTTAACTTAACCGTATGACCTCTCCGGACCGACTCGAGAAACGGCGTGAGCGCATGAAACGCATCGTCGCCAAGGGCCGTGGGCATTACGTGGTCGTGTGGGGGATGATTGGCTGGGGCGTGCCGACCGCGCTCCTGTTCACTTGGGGCATGTCAGCCTGGCAGGGCATGAGCTTTCTCGGGCTACTGCCACTTTCATTGACTTTATTCCCGATCGGCGGCTATCTGTGGGGCGCCATCATGTGGCGGTTCATTGAGGCCCAGGTCAAGCAGCCGCCGAAGTAGTCCTTGCGGGTCTGAAAAGTTCCCCCCAAAAATCCACCCTGGGGGACTTGCCGAAGTTTATCTCCGGTGTCATGATTTTGCCCAACCCAAAATCAGTGAAATGATTCACCCCTCCACGCAGGTCCAGTTCATCTCAGATGGATTGGGTCACGGCGTAGTCGCCACCTCTTTCATTCCAAAGGGCACCATCACTTGGGTACAGGATCCCCTGGACCGAGTCTTTTCCCCTGAAGAATTTCATCTGCTCCCGATAACGGCGCAATCCCTACTCGAGTATTTTGCCTTTCGCAATGCGCGCGGCGAAATGATTCTATGTTGGGACCACGCCCGTTTCGTCAACCACAGCTTCCGCAGTAACTGCCTTAGCACTGCTTATGATTTTGAAATTGCCATTCGAGACATCCATGTAGGCGAACAACTCACCGACGATTATGGGTATCTCAATTTAGATCTCCCGTGGCGTCCCGCCGACGAAGGAACTCGTCGTAAATGGGTGCGACCAGATGATGTCATTCGCTATTCAAAAGAATGGGATCGATCTCTTATGGCCGCATTGAGAAAATCCAACCGGGTTGAGCAACCATTGGCCCAGTGGATTACCCATCAAACCTTGGGCGAAATCAAAGACGTTTGTCAGGGCAAGTCCTCCATGCGTAGCATTAGTGAATTGTATTGGAATAACGGGAACTACAACAATTTGGCTCCTCAATCCCTTTTCATCGATAAGTAAATGTCTTGGAGGACCACCTTTGTTGAGTTGGCCGACACTTCAGGTCGGTGTTATTCCATTCAATCGGAAGCTGGCCCTATGGCGAGTGACTGTTTTTTTAGCCATCTAAAATCCAACATAGCATTCCGCAATTTTTTCATCCAAACCCTGCAGGCGATTCCATACGCCGCCTTCCGATGGGAGCTTCCATCAATAACGTCCCGATGTATGGACCGGCAATTTGAGTTTGTGGTCATTGACGATCCAAGCTTGATCCGCCCTGCTAATCCGCGCGAGTTTGCCGATTATTTTCGTCACGCCCCTCGCTCCAGCGCAATTACTTTCCCAAACCTAACCGCCGACGCCATTTTGGTCGCGCCCACGCCTGCAGCCTCCAAACAACTCCTTCCAGGAGCCCCTGCAACCTCCCATTCGGATGCTTTTTGCCACTTGGCTGACTTTTGCCACCAAGCCGAGCTCGAACAGCAGCACAAACTGTGGCAAACCGTCGCCCAAACTGTGCTCAAACGCATCAACTCTAAACCGGTTTGGCTTAGCACTGCTGGCGACGGCGTGCCTTGGCTACACGTGCGCCTAGACGATTTTCCTAAATACTACGCGCACGATCCCTATTGCATTCATGAACCCGAGCCTTGAGCAACTTTTCACTTGGAGTAAACAATCGATACACCGTGGTGGCTGGGCGCCCTTAGTTGTTTTTGGTTCCCACACGATCTGCACTTTTAGGGTGGAACCCATATTGCAAAACCCTTGGCCAGCCAAGTAAATTCCCCGAATGGACTACCGACCGCATGGGCTTGACGCGCGCACTAGGCGGCGTGGACGACACCATGCTTGATATGTTTTTGGGTATGTTGGGTAGCTTGCTATTGGTTTTTTGGAAAGCACGTAAATTGGAATAATCCTTGGTGCCAAACCATGAATCGTTTTTCCTTGGCGTGCCTAAGCCTTACGCGTCACCATGGCTTGCACGTCCCAGCCTAAGCTCAGCAGGGCGGGCACCAAAAATAGAGTAAACACCGTGCTCACAATCAGCCCGCCGACGACTACCGCCGCCAAGCCTTGGTAAAGCTCCGATCCAGATCCGGTGCCAATCGCCAGCGGTAACATGCCGCAGACTGACGTCGTGACCGACATCAGAATGGGGCGCAAGCGCGTTAATGAAGCATTTCGTAATGCCTCACGCCGTTCTTGGCCTTCGGCAATCAAGTTGTTGGCTTGGTGGATGATCAAAATGGCGTTGTTGACCACCACACCGGCCAAAATCACAAAGCCGAGCATCGCCAATAGGTCGTAACTGGCATTGGGACTGATGCTGGACGCAATGCTGACGCCGAGCATGCCGCCGGACAACGCCAGTGGCACCGTCACCAAAATAACGATGGGCGAAACCCATGACCGGAACAACGCTACTAACAGCAGATAAGTAATCAAAATCGCCAACCAAAAACTGCTCAGCAGTTCCTTCAAAGTGCGGCTGAACTTATCCGCGGATCCACCAAGCCCAATACGGAAGTCCGACGGCAGGGAACTCATCGCCGGCAGCACGACGTCTTGACGTACCGCCTCCATAACTTCCTGCAACACCGCGTCGGGCTTTAGGTTGACCGTCAACGTGATGGCGCGCTCGCGTTCCAAACGCAGCACGCTTTGTGGACCGGAGGTGCGGGTGACCGTCGCCAATGCGCCCAAGGTGGTTCGTTTGCCTTGATCAGTAATCAATGGCAACGACGCGAGTTCGGCCTCGCTGCGTATCCGTTCTTGCGGAACAACGGCAACCAAATCGTAATCGCGGCCGCCGTCCGACCAAGAGCCTACGCGTCGTCCAGCGACGGCGGTCTCTACAACTTGACCTACTTGAGCAACCGACATCGACGCTTCGGCGGCGCGGTGGGCGTCGACGTTGACGCGTAATTCAGGCAGCCCTTCAATGTAATCCGACGACACTCCATTAGGCTGCACGCCAGGCCAGGTGGCCAATTGCTGCTGAATTTGACCGGCCGTAGCCGCTAACGTCGCCAGGTCCGGACCAGTGATTTCGACGGTGAATTGTTTGCCCGAGTCTCGAAATAGGCTGGCCTGAATCGGGATCAAAAAGCGGAAGCCCGGCACTGAAAACGTCACCGGCAAAAACTTTTGCTGGAATGCCTGCAAGCCAGGGCCGGTTGCATATTCCGGTTTCAATACCACCCCTCCGCCGTTAAAGCGGCCGGCGACGACTAAAAAGTAGCGTTCAATTTCCGGCTGAGTGAGCAGCCACTCTTCCAGCGGCTGCATCGAGCGAACCAACGCCTCAGTGCGCATGCCTGGCACTGGCTGCCCCAAAAACAAAGTCAGGTTGCGGTTGCCACTGGGCAGATAACCTGCCGGCGGCACGATGCGCAAAGTGGCGATGGTCCCGGCAACGACCCAAACCAACAGCCCCACCTTCCAAATCATGTTGCTGCGCCCACGCCCAACCAAGTGCTTGATTGCGCGGTCGTAAAGGCGCGCGATTGGACCGATTTTGGTTTCGTGATCGACAATCCGTTGAGCCGCTCCCTCCAATTTACCGCGGAAAAATATTGCTGTTAGCGACGGCACCACCATCAGCGCAACGACTAGCGAAAGTGCAACCGCAGCCGAAATCGCAATCGCCAAATCGGCAAACAACTGACCAGCTTCTTCCTTAATGCCAACAATGGGTAGGAACACGGCCACCGTCGTCAGCGTCGCCGCTAACACACCGCCCCACACTTCTTGACCGCCCTGAATCACTGCTTCGCGCGAACTTTTGCCGCGTTCCATGTGGCGGAAAATATTTTCGAGCACCACAATCGCGTTATCTACCACCATGCCAGCAGCGAAAGCAAGTCCGGCCATGCTGACCACGTTCAGAGTTCGGCCCAGCGCCTGCATGACCAGGAACACGGCAATCAACGACACCGGAATCGCGACGCCGACCACAATCACACTGCGCACGCTGCGCAAGAAAATCAGCAATACACCCACCGCCAACAACGCGCCAAGCAGCAGGTTGTTTTTGACGAAATCCATCGCCTGGTTCAAATATTCGGTGTCGCGGTGCACCGGCTTCAGGTGCAAATCCAAATTGCGCTCACGATAGCGTTGATTGAGTTCGGCAATCACCGCGTCGGCTTCTTCGATCATGTCGACGACGTTGGCGCCGGTTTCACGACCAATGCCGATGGCGACCGTCGGCTGACCGGAGGTATGTACCGTGCTGCCGCCCTCGCGGAAGCCGTCGGAAAGATCCGCGACGTCGCGCACGTGCACCGTGCCCATTTCATTGCGACGCACCACAATCGCGCCAATTTTCTCCAAGCTGGCGCTGCGACCTTCGGTGCGCACGGTTAATTGCATAGCCGGCGTTTCCACCGTTCCGCCGCGCAAGTCCACGTGTCCGCGTTGTAACGCCGACGTCAATTCAGCAAAGGTCACGCCTCTGGCGGCCAAACGATCGGGGTCAATCAGCACCCGAATTTCACGCACCGACCCACCCACCAATAGCAAGTTGGCGACGCCATCCACCCGCTCTAGCCGCGGCCCGATTTCTTCCTCTACAAACTGGCGAATGCGATTGGGTTCATAGTGTGATTCCACCACCAACCACATCGCGATTTCGGTGCCGTCGGTACTGCCGACAGCCACCACCGGCTCCTCCGCTTCAGGCGGCAGCGGCGGCAGCTGCGACAACTTGTTAATCACATCGATAACCGCGCGATCCTTATCAATGCCCCATTCATACTCCAGCATCACCGTGCTGACGCCTTCGCTGGAGCTACTCGACAGCTTGCGCAAACCCTCGACGCCCTGCACCAAATCTTCGATCTCGCGCGTAATCTGCTCTTCGACCTCCATCGGGCCGGCGCCGCGATAGATGGTCGTAATCGCAATATTCGGCGCGTCCACCGTCGGCTTGAGCTGCACCGAAATGCCTTGGAACGCCAGCCAACTAAACAACACCGTCAGCAATACGCCGACGGCAATGGTGTAGGGTCTTTCAACCGCGAAGCGAACCGGGTTCATTTATTCCTGCTCCGCGGGCTGAGGATGAACTTGTTCGGTGGCTGCTTGATGCAGCTTGAGCCCAAGGTCGGCGCCGGGGAATACGTTTTGCACTCCAGTCACCAAAACTTGATCGCCAGCATTCAAAGTGCCAGGTTCGAAGGCTTGCACGGCGACTAGATCGGCACCGTCCACTAAAATTCGCACCGGAACAAAACGTGCTTTGCTTGCTGGCGGCGGGCCGCCTGGCGTTGCATCATTTGCGGAAGCCTCGGGCGCATCAGCAACCACGATGATGTGGCCGCGTTCGCTTTGCATCACCGAATCCACCGGCACCAGCAGCTGATTTTCGACCTTGCTCAAGGTCAATCGGGCGCGCACAAACAAACCTGGAAGCAGGTCGGCGGTGGCGGTTTGGTCCAACCGCACCACGGCGGTGAACGAACGGCTGCCGAGTTCCGTCGCCGGGATCAGCGCGTGCAAAGTGAGCTGCAATTTGAAATCCGGTTTTTCGTCCAGGGTCAATTCCACTGGTGAGCCGGGCTGCAGGGAGCCGACCAACTGCGCTGGCACTTCCAAGCGCACCTCGCGACGTTCCGGGTCGACCAAATCCAGCACCGGATTGCCGGGGCCGGTTTGCGCGCCTTCGTCCAACAACCGCTGCGCCACAATTCCGCCGAACGGCGCCACCAATTTGCCGCGCTCGAGTTGGGCTTTTAACTTGCGTGTCGCGGCTTGCTGTTGCTGCACCCGCGCCTTCGCAGCCTTCGCTTCCGACCGCAATCGATCCGCCTCGCTGTCCGCCACCACGCCCGCACCGATCTCTTCCGACCGCTTCGCTACACGCTCGGCATACTCGGCTTGCTCCATTGCTACTTCCAAGGCCGCCCCAGCAGCAGCGTGTTCTTCGCGCAAAACTTCGTCATCCAACTCAGCCAATAACTGCCCCTTGGTGACGCGATCGCCCAAACGCGCATGCACTGCCAGCAGCGTGCCGTTGCGATCAAAAGCCAAAGTGCTGCGTCGGGCGGAGACTACGTCGCCCACCAATTCGACGGTTTCGGAGGCGTCGCCGCTGATGATTTCGACGTAGGTGACTGGGAAACGAAAACCGCCTCCTCCACGTCCACCGTTCTCTTCGATATCGCCCTTGGGCCAAAAAAGCGCCGCCAGCAGGGCTGCAACGGCCGCTAGCAGGATCAATGCGGGAAGGATGGAGTTACGCATCTGAATGGTGTCCGCTTACGCGGCACCACTCAGTGTATCTGTGCCTTATTTATCTAGCTCCGCCTGCAAAATGCGGGCGATTTTGTTGATCACTGCGACGCGCATGGTGTCCCGACCCACGAAGAAGTAGTCGCCGTATTCAATTTTCCAATAGCGATCGAAAAGCGCCCGGCCCTTCACGCTGTCCGTGCGGCTAAGAGCTTCTAACAGGATGTCCTCATCTCCATATGTGGAATTTTTCCAGCTCGCCATCAAGTTCACCATGTAGCGAGTCACTCGTACATCGTCGTCGTTTTCAAAGGCTCGAAAAAGTTCGCGACTTTTCCAATCAAAGCTCTTCGTTGTGGCCAATAGGGTCAAAAGGCGGTCTATTTGAGCGGCATTGAGGTCAGTCGAACGGAAAGGCCATTGATTTTTCGACCACTCGGTCGGCAAGTAACGATTCTGATTCAATTCGATAGCGCCTTCCCACCGCGTGTGCTGGTTCTCGGCCATTCCGACCAACCACTCCACCATTCCAGCCTTCTGCGCTTTTCGGTCTTTGAGCTTATTTAAGCGTTCCCATTCTTGAATCGCTAATTTGTATGCATTGGCCCCCACCGGTGTTAATTCTTTGACTCCATAGGAAAGGCCTTGGGTGCTGTGCATGCCATTTTCTTCTTCGTCGGCGAAAACCAAATACAGTTTGCCAGCCTCGAAGTGAGCAGGAGTGGGGCAGATCATTCCGGTTAAATATCTCACGGTGACGGTCTCACCCTTTAGACCACCGCGCAGACAGTCTTGCAAAATCAAATCAACCATGGAATAGTCCCTCCATCCTTCATCATCGGCCGAAGCGACTGGCTCAGGTTCACCAGCCACTCCGATTACGATGACGTCGGCGCTTTCGCAAAACTGCCGCAGAGAAATAGGATCAATGGGATAAGTCTCGGGGACGTGTCCCAGTAGCGGCAGTATTGCTAAAAGCGAGCACAGCATGAATGATTTATTGCACGGTTCGGACCAGTACGTTGCTGACGTGATCCAGTTGTAGCGCCTGCGCCCACACCATATTACCTTGCAAGGCTTGCGGCACCTGCGCGGACAGACTTGCAGCGCCTTGGGCGTCGGTAGTGGCTGTGGTGAGTAGGGTCGGCGTCGCCAAATCGAGCACGACATTGAGCGACGGAACCGATGTGGATCCCAACCCGATCAGGGAATAAGTAATCCAAACGGTGCTGGCTGCGGTGCCGCCGGTGACGGACAAAGTGGCTTGCGAGCCGGCGCTGACGACGGGTGCGGTGTCCAGCTTGAGGCCTGCTGGAACCAATTGACGTACCGCGCCGTTTTGGCTGATCACGTAAATTTCTCCGGCGCCGTCTTGACCAAACGAGGTGATGCTGGAGATGGTTCCGAACTCATTCGAGTGGTCAACCAAATCACTCACCGCGCCGCCGATGTAACGGAAGGACCAAACTTGGCCGCTGCAGTAATCGGCGTAAAAGTAGCGCCCTTGCATCGTCGCCATACGCTCGCCGCGGTAAACAAAACCGCCAGTGATCGAACAACGGAAAGGCGAGCCGCCGTGCGAAAATTCGAAGATCGGATCGGTCAAACCGCCCGGATCGCAATTGACCGACGGGTTGTAGCAATGATTCCCTTCCTTCAACCGCCAGCCGTAATTTCTGCCGCCGTCGCCAGCCAACTCAAAATCAATTTCCTCCCAATCATTTTGGCCGACGTCCGCGATCCACATATCGCCGGTCAAGCTATCGAAGCAAAAACGCCACGGATTGCGCACGCCCATCGCCCAAATTTCATCGAGCACACCGGGGTCATTCACAAACGGATTGTCCGACGGAATGGTGTAAGGCAAACCATTGTTCACATCCAAACGCAACATCTTGCCGAGCAGCCGTTGCGGGTTTTGCGAGCGGTTGCCAGGGTCGCCGCCGGAACCGCCGTCGCCCATGCCGATGTAAAGATGGCCGTCATCGCCGAATGCAATGCAGCCGCCGTTGTGGTTCGTGAACGGCTGGTTTTGAGAGAAAATATTCTCCTGACTAGCCGGATCGGCGACGTATGGGTTGGTGGAACTGACGGTGAAACGATCGACGCGGGTGTTGCCGGAGTTGTTGGTGTAGTTGATGTAGAACCAACCGTTCACGTCGTAATCCGGATGGAAGGCCAAACCCAGTAGACCCTGCTCGTTGGAATTATTGGTCTGAGCGGTGATATCCAAAAAGGGCGTAGGCAGGACCGAACCGTTTTCCAGAATCCGGATCAAACCGCCCTGCTGCACGATGAACAAGCGGGTGTATTCCCCCGGAGGCGAAACCGCATAGAGCGGCGACGACATTCCGCTGGCGACGGTTTCGGTCTCCAGCGGGCGTTGGGCGGCAAAAGCAGGGGCGCTGCCCAAAAGGGCAAGCGCGGCCAGGGTGGAATGGCGTGGTAGGCGGAGTTTCATTGGTCTTGGGGATCCTGAGGGGGACCATCCAAGGTAGCAGCTTTTTACTTTTCTAGCTCCTTCCGAATCACTTTTACGACGCGTTCGATGACTGGTTTTTCGTCTTTCCAGTGGCCCTGAAAATCCCAGAGTTCCCATTTTTCGAGCAAGGTCCAATTGTCATTGAAGATCCTCTTCGCTTTGACATATCCCGATTGTTGAATTGCCCGCTCGAGCCACATGATGTCGTCATCATGCTCGATTAGAGGTTCGGGCACCATCAATGCCAGCTTGAGCGCAATTTCCAGGAATCTAGGATCGGGTGTTAGATCCAAAGCCGTCGCGAGCATGGAATCTGAAAAGGTCGTTCTTTCGCGGACGGATAGAGCTTGGACTAGTCGTTCTTTTTGATCAGTGCTCAGTTGCCCCCAGCCGTAGGGCCATGCCCGGTTCACTACGATGTATTCACAGGGTCCTATTATCACAATCTGACAAATGGAAGAAACCGTCCCGGTGACGCTCAGGATTTTTTGGTATTTTCGATTTTTTTCCGGCCGACCATTCAATTTGAAAAGATATACTGGAGCAGCTGCGGAAGTCTTCTACTCAACCGTTTTTGAAATGCAAAAAACTCAAATACTTAAGGTTCTTAGGTTCTTAGGTTCTTTGTTCTAATGATTCTAACCATCCAGTGTTTCTCCCTGCCAATTTATGGCCAGGGGACAAACCTCATAGTTTTTGTGAACGTAAACTACAATGGGAGTTCAGGGACTCCGATTGGAACAATCGATAGACCATTCCTTAGCCTAAAGGATGCCCTTGATCCTAGCTTGTCCTATGCCCAAGGGGATAAAATCTTTATCGCTCCCGGGCTGTACAGTGACAACTCCTCCACTGGCGGTCTAGAAAATTTCCCGACTGGCGGATATCGAATCGGACGTGGAGTTTCATTGAATTTTTGGGACATCGACGGGGACTTGCCTGACATTGATCCGGGCGTAGTTGAAATTGAAACCTCTACATCGGGAACAATGAATGCCTTCTTCATTGACGAGCTTGGGAAAACGGTTCAATCCGGCTTCTTTTTCTATGGAGCAGTAATTCCAAGCCAAATACCCAATGCAAATCAAAGGTTAATTCTTAGGCACTTTGAAGAGGCTGCAATCTCGGTCCAGCTTGTAAACAATCCTGGCCCAGGTGTAAATGAGGGGTTGACAATTGATGGGGTTGCCTTTTCGGAGAATGCCCAAGCGTTGTATCTCGACCAAAATATTAAACCTAAGCGATATGAAATAAAATTGAGCCGTTCCAGGGTTTCTCTCCCAAGCCTATCTTCTGGAGTGTCAAATTCGCTGCAAGCCGTAGAGGTTTTGTCGCAGGATGAAGCACCTCTCGATTTTTTCGCGGAGAATGTTGAAATTAAACCCTCCGACAGAAACCATAATGCCTCTGCATTTACATTTTTCGCAAATGGCCAACTTCAAGACCTAGCCAAAGGACGCTCATTGAATGTCGAATTGAAAAACTGCAACATCATGGGGTATGAACAGTTTGGGTTATTAGGAGCTGGCATAGAAGTAGTAGCTAAGCCGAAAGGGAAAATTCACCTTGAGGTAATAAATTCAACAATCAATGACTGCGTTGGAGAAGGAATTTTTTGTGAGTCAAGAGGGTTGGCGAATGAGACCGAAGAAGCGAAACAAGCGCAAGTAAGCCTTATTTGCAGGAATACAAAAATTCAAGAGAATGGAGGAAGCAATCCTTCTTCTCCAAATCTCGTTGACGCCCCAGCATCTACCAGCTTAGACTTCACTGGTTCAGGAATTTTTCTTTACTCTAAAGAACATGGGATGTTCCCGTTGGTTCGCCTAAATGGCTCTAGAGTTGACACCAATGGTCATCATGGATATACACTAAATGATGCCGTGAGCCTTGAGTTGGAAAGATGCCTCATTGCGAGGAATCATACGACGGGAGTTACATTGTTGGCAACTGGTGTAGGCGTTACGAGGAATGGGAAATGTACGGTAACCAATTGTGTACTTACACAAAATATGGGTCTCGGACTTTCTCCAACCGACCTGGAAGCTGATCGTGCCCCATTCAGGTTTATTGGAAATTTTAATTACGAAGGGATTTTTCAGTTTAGTCACTCAACTATTTCAGGCAATCCCCTGGCCAATTACTCCATCGCAATTTCTGATGCTGGTGGAAGCGGCCTTTTATCACTTTGGCAATCTACATCCGGAGTTGAAAATTGCGTACTTCGTGAAAACGGAGAATCTAGCTCGACCCAACATGATATGTCATTTTTTCCTGAGGCGATTACGCCATTCTGGGACGAGGTGTTTGCAACTACATATCATTCGAATCTCAATTGGTTGGGCGATCCTCAGGGGAATAAGTACCAAGTTCCAGGCAGGAATAACTTTTTTTCTGATCCTATGCTAGTTCAATATTCCATGCAAACCGTAAACGGGCTGTTTGATTTTGGGAAAACTTTCCCCTCCACCCCACTACAAGGAGGCACAAGCCCTTTAATCGAGCGGGGGCAAGTCCCCCAGTCGCCTGCAATGGAGCAAAATAAGGATATTCGTTCCTACTACCGACCAGTTGATCGTTCCGACATCCCGAACTTTTCAGGTATCGTAGCTTTCGATGTGGGCGCATTTGAGGTTCAAGATGGAGAATGAAATGCAATGTCGGCTTTTGAGTGTGTTGGCAGTTTTGTTCCTTGGCCATGCTCTGCCTGGCCAAGTGAACAAGTATGGTGGCGAATGGGAAGTGGCGGGGGTTTTGGATGCTCATGGAAAGAACCCACTCACATACTCTGAACTTTTCCCCTTAGTTGCCATCGGCGATAAAAATGGAGATCAATATCCCGAATTTGCATTGCTCTGCTTGGCGCGTGGATTCGGAGACTCCGGCGTCGCGATGATTAATGGTTTTGATGGAGATTCGTTATGGTCGCATGGCTATTATTCCACCCTAGGCGCTTCTTATGATCCAAGATGGATCTCAGCAATTCATGATTTTAATGGCGATGGCTGGAGAGACTTAATGGTTGGAGTCACTGCTTATTCTGGGGTTACCAATTCCGGCGTAGCATTGATTCATTCCGGGCTGGACGGCCAAATTCTCTGGGCGGGATATGGAGATCAATACGGAGGAGGCTTTGCTTATTCTGGGACCAACGTCAAGGATGTGAACTTTGATGGAAAGGATGACTTCGCCATCATGGGAATTGGACCCATTCCTGGTGACAGCCAAGTTCAGGCCTTTATTCGCCTCTTTTCTGGTAGCGATGGTTCCTTGATAAACACGTTCTTGGATTACACCGGTGCATCGATTGCCGGCAAGTTGGGATCCACTTTTCCAGGTATGGACGTAAATGGTGATGGCATTGGAGACTTTATGGTGGAACCCCTCAGCCACGACGTCAACATGGTTTCAGGTTTAGATGGTTCACTTATTTATTCATGCCAGGGATGCTCTCTTTCTGAGTTCAACCAACAGTCTTTTGCAATCCCAACATCTGACGTTAATGGGGATGGGACTCAGGACTTCATCATCCCGCTCAATGAGCAAACACCAAATTATGGCGGGGTGACATGCCGCTCCGGGGCAGATGGTACTGAAATTTGGCGAGCGATTGGCGCTAATATCGACACTGGATTTTCCCAGGCGATTGCCGGAATGGGAGATTTCAATGGAGATGGAATTCCTGAACTTCTGGTCAGTGAGCCGTGGAAAACGGTTAATGGCATTCAGGGGAGCGGGTTAATCCATATTTTGGATGGATCAACTGGCGTTACATATCGCAAAATCAAGCCATCGGATTGGTTTCTCCCTACCCATAACGGATTTGGCCATTCGATGGATTATGATGTTGAGTCAAGGACATTAGTTCTACGTGAACACGTACAAATCTCTCCCACAAACGACGCCACACTGGTTTATAAATTCAATCCATACTTATCTTCACCCATTGATTCAATTTCTTCCTCTCAAGGCAGCAATTTCACTTTGGAAATGGACTTCCCAGCTGAAGCGGCAAATAAGATGTATGCGTTACTACTGTCACGGCATGGTTTTGGTCCAACCAGTCTCGGTGGAAAGACAATCCCGCTCACCTGGGATGGCTTATTTTCACGTTCCATCCAGGGAGCGTTACCGTCCTTCATTGGCAATCATCATGGAGTTTTGAATTCCGCAGGCGATGGGACAATCCAAATCTCAATAGCGCCCAATGCGGTTAGCATGGTCATTGGACAAACGATTACCGGATCAGTCATTTCCTTCACGCCAGGAAACTCCCTTGACTATGTCTCGGTGGCGGTTCCGATTTCCATACTTCCCTAGTTTCACGGATTGCGCCTTCTTTCCTTTGGAGCCACTTAGGCCTCATGCCCGATAGGGCGCTGGAGGGTGGGATGGGGACCCGCTGGATGGCTGGACTAGGTGTGCAATAGTTTTGTTACACGGAACAGGGAAAGATTATTTCGCTTTGCCGGCGGCGAGGATGACGACGGGAGCAATAAGGATAAGGAAGCTAAGGTGGTACCAAATTGGCATGAGGTCGCAAACGCTTGCCTGCACTGCCATTCCGGTTCCGACCAGTAGGACGGAAAGGATGATGGTGAGTTTGCGCTGACCCGCGGCCATTTTTCGTATGACCACCCCAGCGCACACGCTGCACACCACGCTCAGTCCGAGGATGGCGAGCAGGGTTCCAGTCTCGGTGATGGCCTCCCCCGCCTCCACCAGCTTGGCGGCTTCGGCGAAAAACACTGCGTTGCCACCTAACCAAATGACGGTCCAGACGGCGTAAGCAATGATTACTGCAAGGATTTGTTTCATCATTTAGTCCACGGGCCAATTTTCGCTGCGGCACACTTTTGGTGAAAATGGTGCCAGAAGTTTGAACAAACCAAAAAGCAGGCGAGTGCCGAAAGTTGGCTTGCCGGTTTCGATGACAGCTTTCAAAGTGCCGATGATCATGCGACCACCTTGCGCCATTTGCTTGGCGGTTTTGGTGCCGGCAGGAACCTCGGAAACGGTGAGGGTGAATTGCACACCGCCGTCGATTTCGTCCAAGTCATAGGCAACCACACAGGCTGGATCCTTCAAATTGGTGAATTTGAAAGTATGCACAAAACGTCGCGGTGGCTCACATTCCAGGATTTCACCGACGACACCGGTGTACTTGCCGTTGCCGGTACGCATCGCCAATTTGGCTCCGGGCGCCAGTTCGCGCACGTGCATTTGGTTATTGAAGAACGCTGGAATCGGCGCGTCGGTGCGCGTGATTTCGTGCCAAACGTCGTCAATCGCGCCTTGGATGACGACTTGGAAGACTAGGTCAGAGGGGTCAGGCATGGGTGGGAGATTTAGGCATGTTTGTTTTCTCTTGCCGCCGCCCGCGCTTCAACGCGCTGCTGCAAATCGGCAATGCGGCCGGACCAAAACGAGCTGTACTCGTCGGTCCAGCGGTCGTAAATGCTCTGAATCGGCATCACGTTGAAATACAGCAGACGACTGCGGCCGTGCTTTTTGCTCACCAACAACCCGGCCTCTTCCAGGCGCGCGATGTGCTTGATAGTCGCCACGCGGCTGAACTCAAAGTGGGACGCCAACCCCTGCACCGTCATTCCGGGCGCCATTTTCAGCAAATCCAGCATGCGACGCCGCGCGCGGTGGGCAAGTGCGTGAAAAACCAGGTCCTCGGCAGTGAGGATGTCGTCGGACTGGATGGGGTCGGCGGTCATTGGTAACCGAAAGGTTACTTGTTAGATTCAAATTGCGCAACCCCCGTGTTAGAATGAAAACCCATGGCCAATTCTTGGGTCCCCGTTTACTACGGCTCTTTCGCCAGCGTACTAGCGAATCAGGCCACCCTTGAAGCCAGTGGAATTAAGGCGGTAATTAGCAACGAAACCATGAAGGTTTTGGATCCGTTCATCACCGGCGGCAACGTGCTCAACGCCGAAATCCGTGTTTTGGATAGCCAAGCTGAAGAAGCCCGGGAAATACTCGGCGAACCAAATCCCGACGGAGAATATTGGTACTCCAAGACTAAAGACCCGAGAGATTCGGGGATGAAGTTGATGCTGCGCGGCGTGATTTTCTTGTCGGTTTTTAGCGTTATCGTCCACGTAATATTCAACTTCATTTCATAGGCGAAAAGTCTGTTTTGGGTAGTCTGCTAGACTGAACTCTATGAATCAAGCCTGGGTCCACGTTTACAGCGGCAGCTATTCCAGCGTACTGGCCAACCAGGCCTCTTTGGAGGCGAGTGGCATTCAGACTTTTGTTCCCGACACTATGACCAAAATGGTGGATCCGTTTATTACCGGAGGAAATCCAATGGGTGCGGAACTCCTAGTCCTAGAATCTGACCTGGAGGCGGCGAGTGAGCTTCTCGGTGATCGTGATTCCCAAACCTCTTCCCCGGACCTGGTTCAACAAGTGTGGAAAGATCCCTTCAATAGAGTTTTATTCATCATTGCGGGTGTAATTGCGGTGATTGCCATCCTAGGGAGTCTGTTCGCCTAGAACCGCCGCCTTACCCAACCGCGAAGCCGTCCCTCGTCCATGAAATACTCCCTGCAAATCGACATCGCCCTGCCGCGCGAACGCATGATCGAACTGTTCGATAACCCGGACAACATGGCGTGTTGGCAGCCGGGATTGGTGAGCTATGAGCACCTCAGTGGCGAACCGGGTCAGGTCGACGCTAAGGCGAAGCTGGTTTACAAAATGGGCAATCGCGACATCGAGATGATCGAAACGGTCACCCACCGCAATTTGCCGGATGAGTTTTTCGGCACTTATGATGCCAAAGGGTGCTGGAATTACATCGAAAATCGTTTCAGCGAAATCGACGAGAACAATACGCGTTGGGATTTTTACACTGAATTTGAGCTATCCGGTTTCATGAAAATCATGGGCTGGATTATGCCCGGCAGCTTCAAAAAGCAGTCGTTCAAATTCATGAAGCTGTTCAAAGAGTTCGCCGAAAAAGCCTGAGGAAGCTCGGAAAGAGAGTTGGCCTAAATCTCCATCGCCGCCTCCACGCGCTGCTGCCCAATGGGATGATAATTCGAGACTACCAATCACAGGACGCGCCAGCGTTGACGGATATTTTTTACGACAGCATTCATAACATCGCGATCGAATATTATTCGTCGGCCGAAGTGCATGCGTGGGCGCCGTTGCCGAAAGAGTATGAATATTGGCAGCAACGATTCGACGCCAAACCGCCGTTCGTTGGCGAAATCGATGGCCGCATCGTCGGCTTTATTACTTTGGAGGATAACGGCCATATTGACTGGACCTACACCCACCCGGATTACCAGCGCCGCGGCATAGCCGGACGGCTTTACCAGCACTTGGAGGGCGTCGCACGGGGCAAGGGGATGGCGCGCTTGTATGTAGAAGCGTCCTATTTAGCCAAACCGTTTTTCGCCCAGCGCGGCTTTAGCGAATTGGGCAAAAACGACACCCTACGCCACGGCCAGATTTTGACGAACTGGTCGATGGAAAAGCGTTTGGATTGATCTCCAAGCGGCTTTTCCAGACCACTAGAATTCAGCCAGCAGCTGGCGTTTCGAAGCCTTTAATTTCAGCCTAAGGCTTAAACTTTTTCTTACGTCCGCCAGGCTTAGCACCGCGCTGGCCGCCGCCGTGGCTGCGATGCCCGCCGTGGCCGCCTCTCTGAAAGCGCTCGTGCTGGCGCGGCTGATTTTGACGTTTCGGAGGCCCATCAATCTCGACATTGACCTTGCTGATGCGCAGCTTGCGTCCGCAAACAATCGCATTTTTCAGCACCTGGAACACTTCGGCTGGCATGCCCTCCGGCAAATCCACCCAGGTGTATTCATTAAAGATATTCACCCGGCCGATGTGCTGGTTCTCCAACCCAGCCTCGTTGGCAATCGCGCCCACGATATTGCCCGGCTTGACGCCATGCATGTGGCCGACTTCCACCTGAAAGCGCTCCATGCCGGGGTTGAGCGGATCTGAACTCGAACGTTTGCGCTCCTTGCCACCAGCGCCCATCGCCGACGGGGTTTCGCCCCTGAGCAACAACGGCGTTTGGCCCTGCAGCAAACTGGCCAAAGCAGCGGCGATATCCACCGCCGGTACGTCGTGTTCTTGGCGGTAGGACTCAATCAACTCTGGGAACAATCCCAGGTCTTCCTTGGCCAAAGTGTCGGTGATCTGCTGCTTGAACTTGGAAATCCGACGATCATTAATCATCTCGGTCGACGGCATTTCCAGCATCTCGATCGGCTTGTTCGTCGCCCGCTCAATCGACCGCAGCATGCGGCGCTCGCGCGGAGTCACAAACAGAATCGCGTCGCCTTTGCGACCGGCCCGACCGGTACGACCAATCCGGTGTACATAAGCTTCGGTATCGTGCGGGATGTCGTAGTTGATCACGTGGCTGATGCGATCGACATCCAAACCACGCGCGGCGACGTCGGTGGCGACTAAAATGTCCAGTTTGCCAGCCTTCAGCGCTTTGATAGTGCGCTCACGTTGCGGCTGCGGCATATCACCATTCAACGCCGACGTCGGAAAACCGCGTGCTTCCAGGCGGTCGGCCAATTCCAGGGTGGCGGTTTTGGTGCGTACAAACACCAACATCGCGTCGAAGGGTTCGGCCTCCAAAATGCGCGTCAGCACATCTAATTTATGCGCGTGTGCCACCGGCCAAAAACGCTGGGTGATGGTTTCGGCAGTGGTGGTTTTGACCTTGATGGTCACGATCGTCGGATCGTTCAGATACTTCGAGGCAATGCGCCGAATCTGGGCCGGCATCGTCGCCGAAAACAGGGTGGTCTGACGGGTTGTTGGAGTTTGCTCCAGAATCCATTCGACGTCATCGATGAAACCCATGCGCAGCATTTCGTCGGCCTCATCCAGCACCAAGGTTTTCAATTCGCCCAACTGCAAAGTGCCGCGACGCATGTGATCCATGACCCGCCCAGGCGTGCCGACCACGACGTGGACCCCACGCTGCAGCGCGCGAATCTGCGAGCGGAAATCCTGTCCACCGTAAACCGGCAGCACGTGAAAACCCTTAATGTGCTTGGCGTAGGTTTGAAAAGCTTCAGCCACCTGAATCGCCAGTTCGCGGGTAGGCGTCAGCACCATCACCTGCGGAAATGGACCCTTTAAGTCCAACCGCGACAGCAACGGCAGCGCAAAAGCTGCAGTCTTTCCGGTTCCAGTCTGAGCCTGGCCCAGTACATCTTTGCCCGCCAGAATCAGCGGAATGGTTTCAGCTTGAATCGGCGACGGGGTTTCATACCCGACGTCATCCAATGCCTTGAGCAAGGGCTCGCCTAGCCCCATTTGTTCGAACGCCGATGCCGTTTCAGTAGTCATGATCACACAAGCCCAAAATAGCGTCGTTCGCGTTAGGGCAAGCCGGTTAGTCTACCCGATATTCGCTTTTTTAGCTTGGCCAGCTCATGCTCAACCCCTCCGCCTCAAGTTATGCCGCTGGGCGCTCAGCTTTTAGCCACTTTGCAAGCACTCGCCCGAGCTTGGTTTGCTTGACTGGCTTGGACAAATAATCGTCCATTCCCGCGTCCAAGCAACGCCGACGATCCCCAGAAAGGGCGTTTGCGGTCATCGCCACCACCGGGATGATATTGCCCAATTTTCGCAGCTCATTGGCCGCTTCATAGCCGTCCATCACCGGCATCTGACAGTCCATCAGGATTAAATCAAACTTGCCGCCGATCGCCAGTTTCACTGCTTCTTTGCCGTTGTCAGCAACCGTCACCACTATCCCAACCTTCTCCAACATGCGCCTAGCGACGACTTGATTGACCTTATTGTCCTCAGCCAGCAATACACTTAGACCGCTGAAGTTCAAGGCCTCGATTTGATCCGCTTCCGTGGACGTCGCCACAACCATTTCACCCATCATCTCGGCAATTGCCGATTTTAAATGTTCGACGCGTACCGGTTTGGTCAGCTTATATGTCAGAAGATCTTTAACCGGGTCATTTTTAGGTACGCGCAAGGCCATCGACGTCAGCATGGCGATTTTTAAGCCATCCTCGCGAACGTAATTTTCCATCTGCCGCACTAACTCAATGCCGTCCATTCCAGGCATCTGATAATCGACCAGCGCGATTTCAAATTGCTTGCCCTGTGCCCGGCACAGTTTCAACGCTTTCAATGCCGCCGGCCCGTCCTCCGCCAGGGTCACATTTATGCCCCAGCGTTGCAGCTGAGATTCAAAAATTTCGCGGTTGGTTTGGTTATCGTCCACCACCAATACTTGCGTGCCTTCAAAGCGGTTGCTTGCTGCCGGCAGAGCATGGCGTGCTGATTCGGGGATTTCAAAATCAAGCTCGAAATAAAAACAACTTCCTTGACCCAATTCGCTGGTCAGTGCAAGTTCGCCCCCCATCAAAGTAACGAGTCGCCGTGAAATAGTTAGACCCAAACCGGTGCCGCCGAATTTGCGCGTCGTTGAACTATCTGCCTGCGAAAAGGATTCAAAGATTTTGCTACAAGCAGCCGAGTCAATACCGATTCCGGTGTCCTCCACAGCTAGGCGGATAGTAATTTGATCGTGAGACTTTGCAATCGTCTTCAGTGCGACATGAATTTCACCCTGCTCGGTGAATTTCACCGCGTTTCCGACAAGGTTGGTCAGCACTTGACGTAACCGAACGGGATCGCCTATCACCTGAGGCGGAATACTCGGGTCGATATCCACGATCAACTCCAAGTCCTTGCCCTGGACTTTTTCGGCCAGCACCTCGGCGACGTCGGAAACGGCGCTGCTTAGGTCAAATGGCAATTCTTCTAATTCAATGCGGCCGGCCTCGATTTTGGAAAAATCCAAAATGTCATTAATAATGCTTAGCAGCAACTCACCTGAACTGCGGATAATGGAGACCGAATGGCGCTGCTCCTTGCTCAGATCGGTGTCCTTCAGCAAATCGGTCATACCGATCACACCGTTCATCGGAGTGCGAATTTCGTGGCTCATATTGGCTAGAAATTCACTCTTGGCGCGACTGGCATCCAACGCTTGATCGCGCATTTTCTCCAACTCCGAGGTACGTTTAGCCACGCGATGTTCCAAAGTCGAATTCAACTCCAGTAAAGAGCGACGTGAATCTTCGGCCGCGTTTACCGCTTCGCGCATGGTCCTATCCAGTACCGCCAATTCGGCGTCGGACTCGGGCAACGGCGGCGGAGGTATTTGCTTGGTATGGAAGGCGTCGACCGTCTCCATTAACATTTTTACCGGCCGCAAAACACTAGTCCGCAGACCTAGCCAGATTGCCCCGATCAGCGCTAATTCAACCGCCAACATCAAACGCACCAGCGACAACGCCGAGGCCAAGGCTGGCGCCAAAATCATGGACTCCGGGCGCTGCACAATGATTTCAGCAGACAAGTTCGCAAGCGCCGACGGAATTGCATAAGTGCCCGCCCCATAGGTAGGGCCTACCTCGTACAACACGACGCCATTCTTGGCCCGCAGAGCAACATTGGTGTCCGGTGCATCCAGCGCGATGTGTTTGAACGCCGCTCCGAAAACGCCTTCGGGGTCTAAAACCATGCTGCAAGTCGCACTAAGGTGATCTTTCTCTTGATGGCGAGTAAACCGGAGTTTGCCATCATCCAGAAGCACCAAACTGATAGGTGATTCTTTGGCTTGCTGCCACCATTGCTGCGATTCCAACTGGCGCGGTTGAAATTTGCGTGCGCCGTCTTCCACCGCCACGACGCGGTCGCCAGAGCCATCAAAAATCTCCAACAGAACCAGTTCGGGCAGCGCCGACGCCAAACTTTCTACGCGAGCTTCTAACGCCAGGCGAAATTCTTCTGCACGGCTATCGAGACTACCGAGCTGAAACATAAGGAAGTCGGAAAGGTCTTTTTGGCGCAAGATTTCGCCGGCGGTATGATCCAGTCGTTGCACGGATTGATCCGCCAGAATTCGGGTAAGCTCAGCGTTGGCTTGCAAGCTTTCATGCGCGTTCTTGATCGCAGCGTCGCGCGAAGAAGCGTAAGAAAACCAACCCAGGCAACCGACCAAAGCGGTTGCCGGAACCAGGGTTCGAAAGATTAACTTACTTGCTAAACCCATTGTTAAGCAAAGCCTCATTGCGCTTGGGTATCAATTGTTTGGCCTTTTCAATCAGGTCAGGCAGATTTGTAACCCTGATCGACTTGTTCCAATGCAAATACTTAAAGGCAAGGCTGACGCCGTCTTCTAAGTTAACCGTGCCTTGTTGACGGATGACTTCCTGGCCTTCGGCGCCCCATAGCCAATCCAAAAACCGCCGTTGCTCTGCGTTTAACTTATTGGAATGCGCCAAATAGAGTGGTCGGTGGTAGATGTATTTCCCAATCGAAATGTTTTCCAGCGTAGGCTCAATGCCATCGATTTTCAGGATTTTCAGATCGCGCAATCGGGCGCTAGTAACACCGGTGACCGCGATGCCATTCGGCGTCTCTTCAAGTAGCTCCTCCACTGGACCGCTGCTTTGCAAACGAATCCCTTGCTTACCATAGTCGACGTCACCAAAAATGAGTAGCCGGGTCATATAGCCCACGCCAGAAGATATGCCCTTGCGTGCGATGGTAGTGATGCCGCCCGACCTTCCGCCCAGCTCGCTCCAGTTGGTGATTTTTTGCTGCAATACGGCTTTCAACTCAGCCGGGCTGATGGAGTCCAGCGGATTATCCGGATGCAGCAACACCACCAGCGCGTCCCAAGCCACCACGGTCATGGAAAGAGGCAATTGATCCTCCTTTCGTGAGGTCAAGCAGGCTCGACAGCTACCACCAAAATCGGCGCCTCCTTGGCCAGCGGCCTCAATTCCTAAAGTTGCGCCACCACCAGCGAGGCGGATGTTTGTGCCGGTTTTTTCGGTGTAGACCTGCGCGCACTTCTCCATAAAGGCATTTTTAGTAATCCCACAGCCGCGCCAGCTGAGCGTGGATGTAGTTGGATCTTGTTGCTGCACAGCGATCAAGGATCCGCCGAGCAGGAAAAACGACAACAAAATCCTCTTAACGAGGACTTGGCGTAAAAAATACATTGCCAAGATGGATCGGCCTTTACTGGCCAAAGGCTTGAGCCAATCCATGCCGAAACTATGGCCGCTTTAAACTACCTCGATGGACCACGCAAAATTCAGTGCAATCGGCCATGGCCAGATGCGGTATTGGAATCCGATACATGCCGACGTCTTCCAGCAGTGGATCGATTCGTTGAAGCTTACTGCAAGCAGCTCCGCTTTGGACGTAGGCTGCGGACGTGCTGAGTTGCTGAAACTAATTGCAAATCGATTTGGCTGTGCATGCTTAGGCGTTGATTCGTCGGCTGCGGCGACCGAAATGGCGTCGGAAATAGTGCCGGTCGATTTGCGCTGTACACCGTTTCAAGCAGGTGACTTTGACGCCGGTAAATTCGATTTGATCGCCTGCATCGGGTCCACCCATGCGGTCGGTGATTTGGAGACGACATTGCAGGTTTTGGGCCAACTGTTGGCGCCCGACGGCGAAATGTGGCTAGGAATCGGCTATTGGCAGCGACCGCCCGAACCAGGCTATCTGGACTTTTTGCAATGCGACGCTAGCGAAATGATGGACCATGCTGGCAACCTGCAAAGCTTCGATCAAGCCGGATGGCGGGTCGTCGGCCATCACTTGACGACCGCTGCGGAGTGGAGTGAATATGAGGACGGCTACGCGCAGAACCTTTATCGATATATCGCCGCCCATCCCGAAGATGCGGATACGGCGGCGATCAAAAAACGCATCGATGGATGGCGTCGGGCTTATTTGCAGTGGGGTCACCATACGATGGGTTTTGGGGTTTATCGCCTGCAGCAGAAACTCCAATTTTAGCGGGCCGTTATGCTAGAGGCCCATGAGCCAGCGACTCGCAGATTATGACCGTTTAAAACTCGAGGAGCTGAACTACAACAGCTACCTAAAAGTGCCGGAACTCACTTCTTTACAACAACTTAGAAGCGATCCAATGCACCACGATGAGATGTTTTTCATCGTCATTCACCAAAGCTTTGAGCTGTGGTTTAAGGAGATGTTGCACGAGGTGGATTTACTGGCGGCGAATTTCACCAAAGGCGAGGTCGCTCGGTCGCTGAAGGTATTGAAACGGGTGCAGGCCATCATGACCTGCCTGACCCAACAAATTCAGCTACTCGGAACGCTGACGCCCGATGAATTTGCCGGTTTTCGCGAGGCGCTTGGCACGGGTTCAGGCTTCCAATCGGTGCAATTCCGCGAGATGGAATTCGCCTGCGGCCAGCGCGATCCGTGGTTTTTCCAGTTTTTCGAGGCGCGGCCGGAAGAACGAGCGCGACTGGAAGCTCGCTTCAACCGCCCATCGCTTTATGACTACTTCTTGCGCGCGATGGCCGCCGACGGTTTCGACGTACCTAAATCGGTTTTGAACCGCGATTTGAACACCACTCACCAGCTGAACGACGATTTGGTCATCCTCCTGCGCGATTTGTACCAGGATCCGGGCAGCGCCTATCACTGGGTGTTGGCGTGCGAAGCGCTGTTGGATTTGGATAACGAATGGTCCAATTTCCGCTCGGCGCACATCCTAATGGTGTCGCGCACCATTGGCGGCAAAAAGGGCACTGGCGGATCCAGTGGTGTGCCGTTTTTGGAGTCGCGCCTGTCGCTGCGTTTCTTCCCAGAGCTGTGGGAAATGCGCAACTCGGATTGGAAAACCAGCGCCATCGCTGGCGCCGAATAAATCGTGAAATTCGACGTCTTCTTTTCCATCTGCCAAACGCCGGTTGCCGGGTCCATGCCCGACGAGGCAACCATGTTGCGCAACTTTTTCGACCAAGTGCAAGCCGCCGACGAACTGGGTTATGGTTGCGCTTGGATCGCCGAATCGCATTTATCGACCGAGGTGCAAAAGCTAAACCGTCGGCCGGTGGTGCCTCACTTCCAAGGGGAAGTTGGGTTGAATGTCGATATCTGTCAGCTCGCGCATCAGGTGTTTGCGCGGACGAAACGGATTGAAGTTGGTGCGGCGGTGATGAACATTGTTTGCAACGGCGGACCGATTTCGGCGGCCGAGCGGCTGGCCGCGTTTTGCGCGCTGCACGGGTTGAATGAAAATGAAAAGCGACGGCTGCGCATTGGATTTTCTGCCGGCCGCTTTGAGTTTATGAATCGAGCCTATGGTGTAGACCATCGCGACGCGGTCGAAGCTGCGGCGTGGCCAGCGTATAAGGGTCAGATGTTCCGCGAGGCGTGTCATATATTCCTGCACCTGCTGCGCGGCGATGTGATTAGTAGCGACGACATTCCGCGCACGGTGTTGAGCCGCGCTAACTTCCGCAGCGATGAAGATTGGGCGCGGGTTCAGTCTGCTTATGTGGAATTGAATCTGAATGGTTCAAATGGCACGAATGGTTTCGGCGATTCGCCCACCTCGCTAAACGCGCCGGATTCCATCGAATTTGCGCCGCGCTGGAATTTTGAGCAGATCAAAATCGTGCCGCAACATTGGCGTCGTGAGTTGCTTGATTTGATATTGGGCTCGCACGATCCGGGACTTCAAAATGAGTTGAATCAACTTCTGCCGTTGAAGGTTTTCAACTTATCGATTACGTCGGCCTCGGTCATTGAAGATACGCACAAACGATTGGCCGAGGTCTTCCACAAGGACGGCGGTCGGTGGAAACGCGAGTACATGCCGCGCACGGTGATGGTGTTTTTGAATGCGGAAGAGGGTTTGACGCCGGACCAACAAAGCGCCGCCGCTCACGCCGAAGCCGAAACAGCGCTAGGTGAATATTGGAACGCCTTGGAAGGAACCATCGATCCGGCTAAGGTCGCCGGCGCGACTGAAAATGCGCTAGTGGGCAATCCGGAGCAAGTTGCCGAACAACTCGTCGGACGGTTCCACGACGACGACAATCTGATGCTGTGGTTTGACTTTTACAACCACGATAGCGAGCGCGTCATTCGCAACATGCAAGCCTTCCAAACGCAAGTCCTTCCGCTCACCAAGGAGGTCAACGCAGGAGCCCCGCCGATGAAAGGCACGTCGCGAAGACTGCACCGCGCGACGCGATGTACCCAAGCTCGCCGTTGGGCGTGCATGAACCCGGTATCCCGACCGGTCGCGAGGTCGAATGGGAGCCGCTCATCGACTACCGACGTTACGGCGTTTCCGAAACCACCATCCACGGCGCGGTGGCGTGGGCGCATGGATCGGAAATCATCCACAGTTTTGGTGGCAACGTGCTGTGCTACGGCCGCAGCATGATGAAACCGCTGATGCTAAAAGTTTTCGCCGATGAACTCGGCGCAGAGCTGGATTGGCGTCAGCGCGCGATTGCGGTGGCGTCGCACAACGGCGACGCGCAACACGTGGAAGCGGCGCAGTCCATCCTCAAAAAAGAAGATTGGGGATTGATGCAAACGCCGCTGGATGTGCCGTTGGTGCAATTCGGCCGCCAAGTACGTCGGCCGCGGCGTTGGTTTCATACCTGCAGCGGCGAGCACGCGGCATTGTTGCGCGGTTGTCAACTTAAGGGTTGGGAGGAGGTCGGCTATTTGCTGCCGCAGCATCCGTTTTTCGCCGCCTACTTAAAAGAAATTCGTCGTTTTTTGGGCGACGACTGGCGACCGCTGCGAGTGGCGCGCGATGGTTGCGGATTGCCTACGCTGTCCAACACCGTTGCCGAATTGGCGCAGCTTTACGCAGGTTTAGCGCAGCACAAAGAAGAAGACTGGATCTGGGAAGCGATGCAACGCCATCCCGATTTGGTCGGCGGCTTTAATCGATTGGATTCCACCGTGCTGAAATCCGGCCGCGGCAGTGTGCTCGCCAAAGAAGGCGCCGACGGACTGTTGGGCTTGGCGATCGATCATCCGGACTACCCCAAAGGACTGGGCATCGTGGTCAAAATTGCGCATGGTTGGAATTCGCAAGCCACCTGGTATTTGGCACGCGCGCTGCTCGGTGTTTTGGGCATTGAATTGCGAAATCCATATGCGTTGCATCGGCAAAAAGCATTTTTGGTGCCGGGCATCGTGCCGCAACAGTACTTGAGCACGCTCGAAAAAATCCCGACCTGGGATGAATGGGATCCAGACACCGAACGCTACGACTTTGATTGGAAACAGTATCTCTAACCTGACCCAACCGTAATCACAACCCTCACAACTTCGAATCGAAAAAGTGAAACTGCATAACTGGATCGCCGGAAAAGCGGCCGCCCCTAGCGCTGGTGAATACCTCGATAACGTCGACCCGAAAACTGGCGACGTCTGCGGCCAAATCCCGCGCAGCAACGCCGACGACGTCAATGCCGCGGTGGCTGCCGCCAAAGCTGCACCACTGTTAAGCGTGCTCGAACGCAGTGAATTATTAACCGCCGTCGCCGACGCCTTGGCTGCACGCATTCCGCAGTTAGCCGAATTAGAGGCCTTGGATACCGGCAAAACTTTGGCTGCGACCACAGCCGGAGACATTCCACGGGCCATCGACAACTTGCGTTATTACGCGGCCGCTGTGCGCAGCGATTCCACCTCTTGCAATCAAATGGAAGACGGTTTGAATTACACCCTGCGTCAGCCGCTGGGGCCGGTGGCATTGATTACCCCGTGGAATTTCCCGTTGCATTTGTTCACTTGGAAGGTTGCGCCGGCGATTGCGATGGGCAATGCGGTGGTAGCGAAGCCGTCGGAATTAACGCCGAGCACGGCGACGGTTTGCGCGGAAGTTTTTAGTGAGGTTGGCGCGCCTAGTGGTTTGTTGAATGTGGTGCATGGACTCGGCCACGAAGCTGGCGCGCCGCTGACGGTGCACCCGGATATTAAGGCGGTGAGTTTTACTGGCGGTACGGTGACAGGTAAAGCTATCGCTGGCGTTGCGGCGCCGTTATTGAAGAAGGTCAGTTTGGAGTTGGGTGGAAAAAACCCGAGTGTGGTTTTTGCTGATTGCGATTTAGATGCAGCGGCGGCTGGGGTTGCACGCGCCGCGTTTTTTAATACCGGCCAGGTTTGTTTGTGCGGTTCGCGCTTGATTGTGGAGCGCTGCATTCACGACGAATTCGTGCAGCGCTTGCAACAGCAAATTGAACGCGGTGATTGGACGCCGGGTAAATCCATGGGATCATTGATTTCATGGCAGCATCGCGAGAAGGTGGCGTCGTACGTAGAATTGGCAAAGGAGGAGGGTGGCACAGTGGTGTGTGGCGGCAATCGCGTCGGGCCGCCGAAGAGTGCATTTTTTCAGCCGACGATTTTGACTGGTTTGCCGATTGATTGCCGCGTTGCCACCGAAGAAATTTTTGGACCGATCGTCAGTGTGCATCCGTTCGACAGCGAAGACGAAGCCATCGCAATGGCTAATTTTGTCGAGTACGGCTTGGCGTCGTCGGTGTGGACGTCGGATTTGACCAAAGCCCATCGCTGTGCCGCGCGCATTGAGTCGGGCATGGTTTGGATCAATACTTGGAACAAGCGCGACTTCCGCGTTCCCTTCGGCGGCATGAAACAAAGCGGCGTCGGCCGCGAAGGCGGTCGCTACTCAATGGAGTTTTTCTCCCAGGATCGAAATGTCTGCATCCAGCTCTGATTCATCGGCCAAAACTTCCGACCAGCAAACGGCCGCCCATCCCGATGGTCCGGGTGGTCCGGGTGGTCCGGGTGGTCCAAGCGGCGGGGAAATCATTGCTGGTTGCTTGTTGCCGCACCCGCCCTATTTGGGCTTACCATCCAACCCCGTACAAAATTTGCCGCCCTCCAGTGGCCCCTGTCCCTCGAAGTCGCTGCTCCATGGCATGTACAAACCCCGAGCCAACCTCGCCTAAAAAGAGTATGCATCACTACTGGATCATAC
>JACNIZ010000070.1 GCA_014382805.1 Planctomycetota bacterium | reverse complement strand
CTTGGTGACGATGGCGTAGCCGGTGGTGGAAGTGGTGCCACTCTTTACGGTGACCTGAGGCAGACCCAAATCGAACAGGTGGCCGCCTATGTCGTGACCGGCGTTAGACAAGCTGTAGTTCAACTCGTAGTAAACCGAAGGACGGGCGTTGGTGAAGCTGTAAGTAACCTTGGTACCAGCGTTGGCCGAAGATGGGCCGCTGAGAGTCAAGGTGTTCGAGCCGGAACCATTGCCGCCGCCGTAATCAAACGGGTGACCTTCACTCAACATCTCGCCGCCACCAGTCAATTTGACGTGGACGCCACCGCTTTCGATGCCGGCTTGCGGCACAGTGAAGGAAATCTGAGTTCCACCGCCGGACGAGGTCAAGCCACTCAGCTTGTAGACGTCGCCGCCGTTGTCGCCACTGTCGAGCACATCAGAGTTGAACCACAAACGGCACTCAGTAGCGGTGAAGTTGCCACCAACTACTACAGCGGTACCGCCACCAGCAAGGGAGCCAGTGATGTTGTCGATGAACGGCATGGCGGCATCCTGGACGCCGTAAATGCCTTGGACACCATCCTTGTCGTCACCCGCGATGGAGCGGGTCGAGGAGTTGCCGTAGCCAATCGAAGGCCACATGGTGGAGCCCCCTACGGTGGAGTGACCCAATCCTAGGGAGTGACCATACTCGTGACAACCAACGCCCTGGATGTCCATTTGGCCACCAGAGATGCTGTTCGGGCCGTCAGCGAAAACGAAGTCGTTATCGATGAATTCGATGCTCCAGCCACTGGAACCACCAAACATCCAGGCGATGGCGCCGCCACCACTGATGTTTGGAGCGTGAATGATGTTTTTGGCGGTGTTAAAACCCGAAGCGTTACCGTTCCAGATTGGCGAGAAGTTTCCGCCACCATCGCCAACGTTTCCTTGGGTGCCGTCACCAGAGCCGTCGCCGAAGGAATCAGAACCCCACTCAGCAGCGGACTTCCACAGAGCCAACTCGGCGCCGGTGTAACCAGGCCAGTTAGCATGCTCGGTGGTGTTGTTGTTGGACTGAGCATCGTCAAAGTTGTCAAAAACGCGGACGTCGCGCTGACCTAGTCCCAAGGAGAAGCCCAAACTGGACCAAGACTGGGCGTCGTCGGTGACGGACAAACCAGATGCTGCAATCAGAGCAGCCGTACCAAAACCAAATTTGAGGAGGTTTTTCATTACTTGCTCTCCTTCTTGGCTTCGATTGCTTTGGAGATTCCAACCTTGAGGTCAGAGATTTTCATGTTTTTCTCAATCGCGAAGTCTTGGCCGCGACCCAGAACGACGTCGCCCTTTGGAGTGGCGATTTCGCGGTAGATGCCGCCGTAGCCAGCGAACAAGCAGCGGTCGACGGTGCCCCAACCTTCAACTTTGGAGCTGAAAGCGACAACTTTGTTGCCCACGCGGTAGTCGGCAGCGGCCGGCATGGTGGTGAAGGTCTGAGATACGCCCTGGTGGGTGCCGCCCATGAAGGCCATTTCCATGGTCTCAGGCTTGCCCGTGTAAAGGTTTTCGCCTTCGATAGTTACGAAGGTGAAGATGCGAGGTTCAGTGGTGTCGTTCACGGTGGCAGTGCCGGTGTGAACGCTAGTGACGGTGCCGCGGATGCATGCATCCGTCTTGCTAACCATCTTATTGAGGTCGAGGGCCTCGATGCATGCCACGGTGGTGCCAACTAAGGCTACAACGGCTGCAAAGGAGACCAAAAGGCGTGAGAGCTTCATGGTTTGTCGAGTTGAGGATTCGGGGATGAGTTGACCCGTCGGGAAAGCCGACTGAGGGATGAGGACGCAAGCAGGAGAAACAAGCCCAACCAATTGTTCGGGTGTAAATCACCGCAAAATCCCACAGAAATCGGGGGGATGGAAGGAATGCGCCTATGGCATTTATACCCCCGATTCCTGAGGAGTGGGCGGAAGCCCCCCCAAAAAGGGGATCCTCAAACATGCGACAGTGCAGAAAGGACTTTAGTTCCAGGCTTTTCTGACCGAGTCTTAAGAATTTCCCTGAATCTAGTCCTACTCTAAGCACAAATTTGAGGCACAGTAGGAGGATGCTCAGTCCCTTCGCAATCCTTTTGCTCTCAGCAGCCCAGCAGGGGCAACCCGCCTTGCTGCCGCTGATGGAAACCACCCGTCGCGCAGAGCCGACGCGGTTGCTACTCAAGACCCATGATTGGGATACCGCTAGCACGGTGCCAGTTGTGCGGCCATCTCTGCGTTTCAACATCGCCGAGGCCGCTGAAGCTGGTTATTACTTCGTGCAAGGTATGCCCGATCAGCTGGACGACCTGAAGAAGCAGGTGCGTGCGCTGGGTGGCAACGTATTTGATTATGTGCCGCACAACGCGTTTGAAGTCAAGTTGCCTGCTGGTGCCGCCGCAGCTTTGGCCGCTCAGACTTACGTCACTTCGGTGACGCCGATCCATCCTGAGTTCAAGTTGGATCCAGAAATCAGGCTTGGCAACATCGCCGGTCCCGATCCACGTGGCCGCATCAAGTTGGTTTTGGAATTTTGGCCTGACGCCGATCCGATGGAAGCAGAAGATCAGCTCACCGCGATGGACGTCGAAATCTTAGAGATTTCGAACTCCGGCCGTTATCAGCGCGTGGCGTTGATGGCCGACACCTCGCTGCTGCCGGCGTTGGCGCGTATGGATGAAGTCAAATGGGTAGAGCGTGCTCCTGAAGCCAACTACCGCAATGAAAAGTCCAAGTGGGTCATTCAAACCAACATCAGCAATAACACGCGCCTTTGGGACGTCGGCCTGACTGGAATGGATGTTTACATTGGTCACATCGATGGTCACATTGATGAATCGTCGTGCTATTTCGATGACCCGACCGGCGTCGCACCTGGTCCATCGCACCGCAAAATTAAGTGGTGGAACAGCTCCAGTGGTACTGATTCTCACGGTACCCACACCGCCGGTTCAGCTGCTGGCGACGACCGCGTGAATGGCGGCAACGGGACCTACAAAGGCATGGCACCCGACGCCTTTTTGGTGCACCACGGCAACTTCCCGGGTTCGTCACAAATGCTGACTTACTTGGATCGTGCCCATAGCCATGGCGCCCGCATCCACACCAACTCGTGGGGCAACGACGGCACCACTGCTTACAACACTTGGGCGCGCGACATCGACGCTTATTCTCATGACAATGAGGAAGGCGTGGTGATGTTTGCCGTGACCAACGGTTCGAACTTGAAGAACCCTGAAAATGCGAAGTCTTGTGTCGCTGTAGGCGCAACCAGCAAGTCTGCGCCAGCTAACCACGGAAGTGGCGGCAGAGGCCCGACGGCTGACGGTCGTCGCAAGCCAGAGGTTTACGCTCCAGGTTGCTCGACGCGTTCGGCTTCGACTGCTAACTGTGGCACCACCACCATGTGTGGAACTTCGATGGCGAGCCCGGTTGTTGCCGGTGGCGCTGCATTGGTGAAGCAGTACTTCGAGGACGGTTTTTACCCGAGTGGTTCGGCTAAGCCTGCGAACGCTTTGACTCCTTCTGGATCATTGCTGCGCGCCATGTTGGCCAACTCCGCCGTTGACATGACGGGAGTTTCCAACTACCCAAGCCGCACCGAAGGTTGGGGTCGCATCCTGTTGGATAACTCGGTCTTCTTGTCTGGCGACAGCCGTCGCATGGGCATGGTTGACTTCGGTCACGCGCAAGGAGTTTCACACGGTCAAATTCGTACTAAGAAAGTCAATATTCCTGCTGGTGTGACTGAAATGCGTTTGACCTTAGCCTTCGC
Organism: Planctomycetota bacterium; assembly: GCA_014382805.1. GTDB lineage: Bacteria > Planctomycetota > UBA1135 > UBA1135 > UBA1135 > JACNIZ01. Next base: position 1,694 of record JACNIZ010000070.1, on the reverse strand, counting down.
CGACGAGCCAGGCGCTGCGTTCTCGAGCGCTCCAGTAGTTAACGATTTGGACATCATCGCAATTGCTCCGGACGGTACCGAGTACCACGGCAACCAGCATGACAACCAAAACAACGGCGCTGCAACTCCAAACGCTACCTCCTTCGATCCGATCAACTCTCTAGAGCAGATCATCATCTACAACCCGCCATCAGGTCGCTGGACCTTCCGGGTTAAGGGCACGGACGTTCCCGTAGGCCCTCAGGGTTTCGCCGCGGTCTTGACTTACTAAAGGGAAACCCCGAAGAAGTTAATCCTGTCGGCTTCGGCCCACCCGCTGAAAGCGGCTTCCTTTTGGAGGTCGCTTTCTTTTTTTGCGCCGCGTTGAAAGGGTCTTCTCGTTGGGGAGTAAGGGGATAATTGACATTTGCTATTTACGTTTTTGGAATAATTTGTATATTTGGATCACAATAAACCAATTTTGGGCCACGTGGCTGGTCTATCCCAAACCCCAAACGAATCCCCATAGCTTAGTAATGAGACCCCTTCTGTTAATCACTGCAATTGCACTTATTCTGCCCGCTTGTTCCCAACCCAAGTACGAAGATCCTCCATTTCCCTCTGGAGTTTTGTCTCCAGATGGAATACAAAGGTCCAATAATAGGAAGGAAAGAGTGGAAACCACGGAATTGGATGGGGTTCACACAACTGAATTAATTGGCCTTCAAACAATCACCACCCAGGAAAAGGGAATGGGGTTTTGGTGCTGGGCCGCATGTACCGAGATGATTCTTCGTTACGACGGCATCCCCGAAAGCCAAGAGCGGATTGCTGGGAGGATTCATGGCTTTAAAGAAGCCTCCCTGATGGGTGATTCCGAAGCCAAAATTTCTACCGCGAATTACCATGAAATTATGCATGCATTGTGCCCAGAAGCGCCCAAAACAGATATTGATGCCGCATGGCAAAAAATGGTAGACGTGGCACCAGGATTGGCTGGTGGAGGGGATGTGGAAATTGATTCAGAGCAAGCAGTTGCAGGTGCGATGAATCGATTTGTCGAGAGTGTAGTCCCACCTATTACCGACTTGATCCAAGGCCACCCCGCTGTTGTGGGCCTATCCCTAACTGGTTACGAGGGCGCCGAAAATGATGGCCACGTATATCTATTCGTCGGTGCCACCTATGAACCGCCCAGCATTTTTGATAAGAGTCTGATCTGGTTTAATAACCAATTGGTTTACCTGAATTTGACCGGAGCAGAAGTTGCAAAAGCCGCAGCCGATCGATTTACCAATTTCTATAAAATCCATGAAGTCGTCCTGATTGATCCTGATTTGACAGACGACCCTTCAACTCCTGTAAATGAAATGCGTACAGTCCTGACCGCGAAAGAATTTAAAGAAAGATTGCAGTTCGCTCTATCCAGAACAGATGCAATTCAGGCAATTTTTCAAATTTGGAATTCAGTGTCGGTGCAATAGTTGATGGCCACTTCACTCAGACTCCTCACCCTCGGGTTCGTACTCTCCCTTGGTTTCTCATGTTCCAGTCCTAAGAATGGTTATGGCGGCAATCCTGTCAGCGTGGACTTTTCTTTCAAAGATACTGCTCAAGTGGGATTGACGAAAGATCAACCGATCTCGGCATGGGCACTTAGCAGTCCGTGGAAAAAGGGTAATCTCGGCCATCAGGCCGCCCATGCGACCCCAAAA
>JACNIZ010000071.1 GCA_014382805.1 Planctomycetota bacterium | reverse complement strand
GCCTGGGCCAAGTTGGACGGGCACAAGGGATCAGCGCTGGGAAACGGAACGTCAGGTGAAAAAATGCCCTGACCGTCGTCGCCGTTGGCACCAGGAGTGCGGCCGAGGCTTTCCACACGCCTGTTCCAAAACATGCCGACGTCCCACATTCCGGTGTTGAATGTAGACGGTGAATTGCGCGGAATCGTGGGTCCGCCGTCGTAATTTGGCGAACCTACTTTGTGAGTGCGCCCAGGACCTAGAAGTTCAGAATCCACCGCATGTACACCAACCCCAACGGAGAGGGCGTCGCCTCCGGCGAGCGCCGGATGATGGCAAGTAGCACAGGCCGAGTCCATGTCACCGCCTAAGCCTTTCGTGAAAAATAAGTCCATGCCCAGCTGCGGCAATGGATCACTAATTTCCGGTAAATTCCGTCCGATAGACGGATCTCCACTTAGGCCAAAGCGTTGGATTTCTGCTCGTAATTCCTGATCCAAGGCAGGTGCTCCGAAAACCTCGCCACCCGGAGGTGTGCCGGTGGCCACCACGCCTCCCGCAAGAGCAGAAGTTGTAGCGCTGGAACTAGTGGACTGGGGAAGGCACGAGCAAAGGCTTAAAACGAACAGTGCGCCCGTGCCGAAAGAGATGGGGAATCTCATTAAGGACATGGAAAGTAGCCAATTGGGGAGAGGCGGCCAAAACCGCAGTCAAATTGAGTGCATTCGACTAACACGAGTATGCCCCAAAATCCTCTGGTGCCGCCAGGAAAAAATTCAGACCGCCCTCAATCCAAGCCAATTGCTACTCGATCACAACCGATTTTTGAATGTATTTTAAAGCGATTTCCAGATTTTGATCCACATGGTGCAGGGTCGCAAGCGGTTGACCAGCCTGGACTTGATCTCCGCGTTTGGCATGCAAAATTACACCGACGCCAAAGTGAACCGGTTCTCCAGAATTCTCCCGCCCGGCACCCAACTTATGCGCGCAACGGCCAACGTCACCCGCATCACAACGCGTAACCACGCCGCTTTTGGGAGCCTCGATCACCACAGTTTTGCAACCTCCGCCATGAAGTTTGGCGTCGGGATCGCCGCCATGAGCTCGCAACAATTTGCGCCACCGTGGGTAGGCAGCCCCATTTGCCAGAGTCTCGCGGGCACGCTCGCCGCAGCCGGAAAGCTGCACCACGAGGTCGATTAAGTCAGTTGGTCCCCCGCCTTGCAAACATTCCACGGCTTCTTCCACTTCCAAAGCGTTGCCAATTTTCAATCCTAAGGGTTGCGACATATCGGTGATATGAGTTTCAATCTCCAGTCCTGCTCCAGTGCCGACGCGGTGCAAGGATTCCGCTAATTCCGCCGCCCGCTGCGCGGATTGCATGAACGCACCGCTACCGCATTTCACATCCAAAACCAACTTGTCCAAGCCCTCGACCAGCTTTTTGGAAAGGATCGAAGCCGTAATCAAAGGCACCGAAGGCACCGTGCCCGTTTCATCTCGAAGCGAATAAAGAATGCGATCCGCCGGCGCAATTTCTGCAGTTTGGCCGTTCATAAAACAGCCGACGTCTTCCAAAACGCCGCGCAATTGATCCAATGGTAAATCGGTTTTGAATCCTGGAATGGCTTCCAATTTATCCAATGTGCCGCCGGTGATCCCTAGTCCGCGGCCCGACAACATCGGCACTTTGTAGCCCAGTTCGGCCCACAACGGCGCCAAAACCAACGAAACCTTGTCGCCGACACCGCCGGTACTGTGCTTATCAATAAACGGGCCTTGCAGCCCTGGCCATGCCATGGTGACGCCAGATTCTGTCATCGCTCGTGTGAATGCCACCGTCTCCGCCGACGTCATCCCTTTGCAATAAACGAAGGCTAACCAAGAAGCGGCTTGGGCGCGGGTGATGCTGTCTTCCACCACCGCGGTCACGAAAGCCTGGATCTCTTTTTCGCTCTGTTCGCGACCTTCGCGCCTTGCTTCTAGCCAGTCTTGAATCATGACTTCATTGTGACGTGAAGAAGTGGCCAAAAAAAGGCTTGCGCTCGATAGATCGGGATTTAATATAACCCCGTCTAAATGAGACTGAGTCTCAATAACAAATCGACACGACCATGCGCCACCACCCACTCGGACGCCATCTTGGCATCGCCCTTCTCGCTACGGCGTGCTCGACCCAGCCCCAAAAGGCTGCAGGAAGCACGATTCGGCGCGAGGTTGGTTGCATGGGCACCTCATTAACCGTGGAAATCCGAGCCCATAACCGCGCTGACGCCATCGCAGCGTCCGAAATGGCAATTCGCGCAGTAGAGACCACCGAAACTCGCCTCAGTACCTGGACCGCCGACAGTGAATTATCTGGGGTCAACAATGGCACTCCTGCGGCCGGCCTGCTTGCCGCGGAATTGGCTGCGGCTACCGAATGGTCTCACCTTACCGCCGGCGCATTCCAGCCTCGGGCCGGTGCGCTGATCCAAGCCTGGGATTTACGCGGCTCCGGCCGACGCCCCTCTCCCACCGAAATATCAACCGCCAACGCTGACCGGTCCATTTGGGAAGAAGGTGGCTTTGGCAAGGGCGCGGGCCTCGATCAAGCAATTCAGGCTCTGGCCCAAACGGAAATCCAATCCGCAGTGCTCAATTTAGGCGGTCAGATCGCAGTTTTGGGTGCAACCACCACCATCCAAGTCAGCCACCCCCTGCATCGCGACCAAGTCTACGCCAATTTCGCCATCGAGCACGGCTCCGTCGCCACTTCCGGCAACAGCGAGCGCAGCTTGACCGTGAACGGGCAGCCCATCGGCCATTTACTCGATCCGCGCACCGGCCTGCCCGCCCCCGAATTCGGTTCGGTCACAGTATGGGCGCCGTCGGCGTTGGCGGCAGACTGCCTCAGCACGGCACTTTTTGTCATGGGTCCCGACGTGGCCCTGGAATGGGCCCAGCACCACCCTCAAATCGAAGTTTTGGTGCTCATCACAACAACTACAGGTGTGCAAGTTCGCGCTACACCCAAATTAAAACAGCGCTTGCACCTCATTCCTTCGCATTCATCATGAAACTACGCAATCCCTTACTTGGCGTCGTCGCCATCACCCTGTTTCCTCACGTTGGTTTTGCTCAAGAGCAAGATCCGGAACGTTTGCAGGAGCTAGAGCGCCGCATCGAAATGCTGGGGCTTGAATTGGAGGCCATGCAACTCGGTGGTGCCACGACGTCTGAAGCTGAAATCGGTCTTTCTCATTCCGGCATGGGACCCGCAGCTTCGAAAATCTACAGCAAAGACAGTGGCGTTTCCATCGGTGGTTACGGCGAAATGCTGTACACCGAAAAACTGGGCAAAGAAGGCGACAGTCTCGATTTTTATCGCGCGATCGTTTATTTCGGGTATCGCTTCGATGAAAACTGGGTATTCAACTCTGAAATTGAATGGGAACACGTCGACGAAACCGCAATTGAGTTCGCCTACATTGATTACCTCCATAGCGACGCTTGGAATGTGCGCATCGGCCACATGCTGATGCCAATCGGCATTACCAATCAAATGCACGAGGCAACCACTTTTTTGACCCCCAATCGGCCGCTGGTAGAACGATTCATTTTGCCCTCCACTTGGCATGAAAATGGCGTCGCGCTTTATGGCCAAGTCGCTGACTTTCAATACGACGTCGCGATTGTGAATGGTTTCAATAGCGACTTCGACCTCGCCAGTAGCGGCTTGCGCGGCGGACGTCAAAAGGGCTCCAAAGCCTCCGCCGAAGACCTCGCCTACTTGGCACGAATAAACTGGAACGGCATGCAAGGGCTGGTGTTGGGTGGCAGTATTTACCTTGGCGATTCTGCGCAAACAGAAACAGCTGCATCGGACTTTGGTACCACGATCTGGGAGCTACACGCCGAGTATCAAAACGGCCCCTGGCAAACTCAGGCCTTGTTTGCGCAAGCCTCCGTCGATGACGCCGACCTACTTGCCACACCAAGTGCTAGCGATGACCTTTCAGGCTGGTATTTGCAACTAGGCTATGATGTGCTTGCCGACAATGGCAAGGCAGATTCACTCGTGCCATTCTTGCACTATTCCGCCTACGACCTGCAAGAAGAAAGTGCAGCCGATACCGAAGTCACCCGCATGATGGCTGGCATTGCTTGGCAACCCATTCCGCAACTGATTTTCAAAAGCGCGCTTACGCGTGAAGAAGAAGCGGGCAGCGAAGACGACATACTGGAAATTTCCGTAGGCTACATCTTTTAGGCGAAACCCATGTTCACCACCTTGCTCCTTTGCTTGCTGCAATCGTCGACGCCGACGAGCGCAACGCAAGCCCCTGAGTCTGCTTTGACCCCGCAAGAAGCATTGGCCGCAGCTTTCCCGAAGTGTAAAATTGAACGCGTCGTTCATTACCCTGACAAGAAACAAAAAGCCGCGGCTGAGAAACTTGCAGGCAAAAAGATCGCTATCAAAGCGGTGCGCGCCTATCGCGCCAGTCTCAAAGGCAAGGTGGTGGGTACGGCGTATTTCGACACCCACAAAATCCGCACCAAAGGGCAGACTTTGCTGATCATCATTGATCCACTCGCGAAAATTTCACGGGTGGAGGTGTTCCGCTTTCATGAGCCGCCGGAATACGAACCAAAGGGCAATTGGCTTGGCCTCTACAAGGGTCTCCCTTTGGATAAAAAATTACAGATTAAACAAGCCATTCCCAATTTAACTGGGGCGACTTTGACCGCTCGGGCCACGACCGAAGCAGTGCGTCGGGTGATGGCATTGCATGCAATTTTTTATCCACAACCGAAGCCTGTAAAGGCCACCACTAAGGCCAAGCCCGATGGAGTTGAAAAGCCCAAATCTGCAGCTTAGCGGGGCCGACAAACTAGTATTCCACCTGGCCAACCTAACGGTCTCGGCCAGTGGCTTGGTATATGCCTGGATGCTGTATTTGTTGGAGCCGATTGATGAGTTTTCCATCCTCAACCATCCGTGGCAGGACCACATGCGCAACTTGCACATCTTGTTCGCGCCGCTGTTGGTTTTTGCTGGTGCCATGCTGTGGAAGCATCACGTTTGGGCGCGTTTGCAATCCGGTCGCAAGCGCAAAATCCGTAGCGGCATATTGCTCACCGTCGCTATCTTTCCAATGATTTTTTCCGGCTACTTGCTGCAGATCGCAGTATCTGAAGAATGGCGACAAATCTGGCTAGTTCTACATTTGTCGACGTCGGCTTTATGGTTAGTTGCAGCTTTTTTCCACTTTATTCCAATTATGATGAGGCTATGTGCGGGCGCTACTCGCTAAACACCTCTGCCAAAGATTTGGCTCATCAATTTAAGTTGATCGCTGATCCGAGCTGGGATGCGCGCTACAACATTGCGCCGACCCAAAATGCCCTCATGATTGCCGCCCACATGGACGGCCGAATGGCTCAAACCGCGGCATGGGGTTTCCAGCCACCGTGGCTAAAAGATGGCGCCAGCGGTAAGGTACTCATTAATGCTCGCGCCGAAACTGCTGCCAACAAAACCACCTT
>JACNIZ010000077.1 GCA_014382805.1 Planctomycetota bacterium | reverse complement strand
CGGGGGGTGTTATACGGACCTGGGGTTTGGGGGATTATTTCAGGTTGGGTGGGGTAATGTGGGAAAAAATGGGTGGGGTTGGGTGTTATGCGGGTCTTTGTAGGGGGATTAGAGGCGGTCGAGGGGGGATTGGGCGCCTAGGCCGCCGCGGTTTAGGACGTGGGTGTAGATCATAGTGGTTTTTAGGTTGGCGTGGCCTAGTAATTCTTGGATTGTGCGGATGTCGGCACCTGATTCAAGCAGATGAGTTGCGAAAGAATGGCGAAAGGTGTGGCTGGTGATTCTTTTGGGGATTCTGCTTTCTTTGACGGCGCGGCGGACTTCTTTTTGCAACACAGTCTCATGTAAATGGTGACGTCGGCGGTGGCCGGATTCGGGGTGGAGGTATAGGGACGTCGCGGGGAAGACCCATTGCCAGGGCCAGTCCCATGCTGCTTTTGGGTATTTTTTAGCTAAGGAACCGGGAAGTTCGACGGATCCATTTCCCTGTTTCAAATCTGCTCGATGCTGCTGTTGAACTACCAGCAAGTGGCGCTTTAATCGATCCGAAACTCTGGCTGGCAGCATGGTACGTCGGTCCTTTCCACCTTTGCCCATCCGCACACTGATCTCATGCCGATCAAAATCGATGTCTTTCACTCGCAGCCGGCAACACTCCATCAACCGCAATCCTGATCCATACAACAGCAACGCCATTAATTGGGGCGCACCCTTCATCTCGCGCAACACCACCTCCACCTCGCGCACCGACATCACCACTGGAATAGATTTGACCCGCTTGGCGCGCACGACTTCCTTCAACCACGGCAGTGGTTCGCACAAAACCTCGCGGTACATGAACAACAGCGCCGCCAATGCCTGATTCTGGGTCGACGCACTCACCTTGCGATGACTGGCCAGCCCAGATAAAAACGCCTCCACCTCTCTACGACCAGCATCGCGTGGGTCTCCGCCATAAAAGCCGACGAACTGGCGCACCCATGAGGTGTACGCATAAATTGTGCGCGGGCTCAAGTGACGAAGTTCGGCCCTCTCCTTAATCCGTAGTAAAAGCTGGCTCAAGGACTGGTATGGGGCGTCAGTCAACTCCCCCTTCCTTGATTCAATTCGGCTTCAATTTCCTCAATCGACGGCAGGCTGGATTTCAATTGCTCGGGTAAAGAATCCGTAAGTTCAAATTCGGATACCCCGATCGGCTTGTGAATCCCCCGCAGTGCATACTCTGCCAACAGTCGATTATTTTCTTCACACAGAATCAAGCCAATGGTTGGATGGTCGCCATCACCCTTGAAAATGTCATCCACCACCGAGCAGTAAAAATTAACCTTGCCCGCATACTCCGGCTTAAATGGTCCTTTTTTCAGTTCGACCACAACAAAGCAACGCAGCTTCAAATGGTAGAAGAGTAAGTCGACGTAAAAATCCTGCCCACCCACCTCCAAATGATGTTGCCGACCGACAAAGGAAAAGCCACGGCCCAGCTCGACCAAAAATTGCTCCAAATGCTTGGTCAATTCCAACTCTAATTCCCTCTCTTGGAAGGGCTCAGTTATTGTCAGGAAGTCGAAGATATAGGGGTCCTTGAGAACTTCCTGTGCTAAGTCTGACTGAGAGGTGGCCAAGCGCTGCTTAAAGTTATTTACCCCCTTACCTTGCCGTTCGTGGACCCGGCTTTTGACCATTCGCGATAACTTCCGGCGACTCCATCCCTGTTCCCAGACTTGATTCATGTACCAATAACGAAGGGCTTTGTCTTTTATTCCTTCCATCAAGATCACTTGATGGCTCCATGGAATTTTCGTAACAAAATCAATTATTCCATTTGGAGCAAAAGAGTTATGTAATTTGGCCACCAGTGGTGGCCGAATTGCCAACGGTTGAGTTCCCTGTTCAAGAAATACTGAACTTCCCAGCTCATCCGAATATTCACGGTAAAAGAAAATCATCCGCCGAATATTTCGCTCCGAAAACCCTTTCACGCTTGGCATTGCTCTTCGGATTTCGACCGACAATCTCGGAATGACTTTTTTGCCCCACCCCTCCGCCAACTGCTTTTGGTGGATCAGTCGTCCAATATCCCAGTAGAGCAGAATCATCTCGACATTGGCTGCAAGCGACGCCTTAACTTGCGCACTTCGAATGCGCACTTTGACCTGAGTCAGAAGGTCGGCATATCCACTCACATCTCCAGTCATGATTCTCAGGAACGGGAGAGCATGGACAGCTTCTCCATATAGGAGACGGGAAACACCCCCAATGGTTACAAACAGTTCCGACTAGATCGGGCAATAGCCATTGCCCACCCCCGAAAAACATCAGTCCTCCGCCAGCATCTGCTGCGCCAACTTCAACGCCAGCTCTTCGGCCTCCGACGCCTCGCATGGATGGTCGACCGGAACGCCGCGGCATTCCCAATCGGTGCCGGTTTTAGCGCTGGTCACAATGCCCATTGGAACTAGGGCCACAAATCCATCGCCCAAAGAACGCATATCGGCTGGATGGGCACCACCGCTACTGGGTTCGCCTACCACTCGCGCACGACCGAAAGCACGCAGATGATAAGCAAGGGCTTCTGCCGCAGATCGGGTGTCCTTAGAAGTAAGAATGAAAACCGGAAAATCGAGAAAGCGAGCACCGTCGAGGTCGGGGTTAGTTTCGATGGTTTTCGTCTTGTCAGTGGGACGCCAATAATGCGTGGCAAAAACCACTTTTTCTCCTTTTGGAAAAAAGCATGAAAGCAGACTGGGCACGGTATCGCCACTGCCGCCATGATTGTCGCGCAGGTCGAGAATGAGCGCAGATGCCTCAGGCAAACCCGCCAATGCCTTCTGAAATGCAGGAACTGTGCCAGGCGAAAACGCGATCTGATCCAAGTGGATCAAGCCCACATTTTCACTCACCATTTCTGCACGCTTGACTCCAAAGTTAGCCGCAGCCTCGCCCGGATCATCCTTAGGCTCGGCATCGGTCGACGGCTTCGCAGCATGCGCTTCCAACTCGGCGGCAAAGCGTGGAAGGTGAGCCACCATGAAATGCTTGTCCGACGTCCAACCGCGAAGGTCTTCGGTGATCGAACTTCCCAGTTGAGCCGGATCCAAGTCGTCATAAAAACCCAATTTGTGGTTCTCGGCCAACGAGTCCAGTAGCCATTTTTCATGACCCTTATATGCATAATTTTCGCCAATGAGCGACCTCAGCTCAGCCAGCACTCGAGCGGCTATTTCAGGATCGACCGCCACTTGCTCGCCGGCAGGCTCCGTGCCGAAAAACGGTAGAGCTAATAAGGGGCAAAGAAGCAGGGTGAGTTTGGTAGTCAGCATGGTTTGAACGGAGAATCAGCGCGGCTCCCAACTAAGCAAAAACCGGCCTGGCGAAGCCTAGCTTATCAATTGCACCGCTACTTATTTCCTCGCCACCATAGAGCGCCTGATCTTGGTCAACGCTACAATTTCGGCCATGACCGACGTCGATCGTATCCTTGAAGTCGCCCAAGACGCTGGACGCAAGGCCGCTGCCTTGTGCCGTGCGGTGCATGCCAGCACGCCCGAGTCCATGGACAAGAGTGACAAGTCTCCCGTCACCATTGCTGACTACGGCAGCCAGGCGGTCATTCTGCGCGCCATCGCTAGCGCCTTCCCAAACCACGCGATCATTGCTGAAGAAGGTAGTGAGCATCTACGCGAATCTGCCGGCGCGGACGGCGCGGCCAAAATCGTCAAGTTGGTCAACGATGTCATTGGTGGCGATGGTGCCAACCCGAATAATGGCACCAAAACCGACGCGAATAACGGCGACCTAGCCGCCGACTTCGAACAGGTTTGCAATTGGATCGACCACGCAGGTCCTGCAACACCGGCCGCGAATGGCGACGCCGCTTCCGCCACTCTCGCTCACGAATTTACTTGGTCCATCGACCCTATCGACGGCACCAAAGGATTTCTGCGCCGTCAGCAATACGCGATCGCCATCGGCCTGCTGCGCAACGGCGTGCCATTCGCCGGGGTGATGGTTTGCCCGAACTTACCCGTCGACCTTGGCAGCCCCGAAGGTCAAAAAGGTGTGATGTATGTCGCTGCCGATGGTCGTGGCACTACGCGCGTACCTCTAGACGGTGGTGAATCTGGTCCCGCCAACGCCAGCACCAACCCGGACTCAACCGCTTGGCGCGTGCTCGGTTCGGTGGAATCCGCCCACGGCGACCCAGCGTTGGTCGTCAAGATGATGGAAGAAGCCAACATTGCTGGCGGTTTTGTGCGCTACGACTCGCAGGTTAAATACGGCATCATTGCCGAAGGCGCCGCCGAGGTTTATCTGCGGCCGCGCAGCCGTCCTGATTACCGCGAAAACATTTGGGACCACGTCGCTGGCGTGATCGTTGCCCAAGAAGCCGGCGGTCTGGTCACTGACACCGATGGCAAGCCGTTGGATTTCACCCTAGGCACCAAGCTGACGGAAAACCGCGGCGTTTTGGCGACTGCGGGTCGTGCAGTGACGGATGCAGTGGTCGCTGGAATCGCTGCCGCTGAAAAAGCACTGGCCTAGCGCGCGGCGACGAATTCAGACACCACGGGTTGTGGGCCGGAGATATCCACCCACAGCCCGATGACTTCCAAATCTGGATAGTGGCTGCGCAGAAAACTCACGGCTTTTTGCAACTGGAGGTGCTGCTCTTCATCAGCAATGGGGTTGCCTGCGCAGCCGGAACGGGCGACGATGGCCAGTTGGTTGGACTGGTGGGCGTCGACGGAAATATTGACGCTTTTGATTGCCGAAACGACTTCGGGAATCATTTCGCGCAGGCCCTCGGCCGCTTCAGCCAGGAAAAGCACAATGCCCGCCTCGGTCACGGTATCGACATAGTCGGCCGCGAAGCGTTTGCGCAAAAACTGGTCGACCGGGCTTTAGACTCGGCCGTCGATGCAGTTGATTACAGTGCAGAATTTCGCCACGGCGCATAGTTTAGCGAGGGCTATTTGGTTCCCATATCGAAACGTGGAATTTGGAAGCGCGCAGTACCCCGATTCAGTTTCTGGCTATACCTCAACCCGGATTCTGGCTATACCCCCAACCCGGATTCTGGCTGAAGGACAAAACGGATCGGCAGCACAATCTCATCGCTCACCGCGACGCCGCCGCGTTCGGCCGGCTGGAATTTCCACTTTTGCACCGCCTGCAACGCGGCTTGATCCAAAACGTCAAAACCGCTGCTTTGGTGCAAGCTGACCCGCGCGACCGAGCCGTCGGCATGGATCCAAGCCTGCACTTGGCATAGGCCCTGCCATTTTTTGCGCAGCGCGCGCGGCGGGTAGGGCGGCTGCGGGCAGGCGTCGGCTTTGGGTTGGGCGCGGGTCAGCACCAGGGCGACGTTGTCGGGCGGGTTGTTGGGGGTTGGGTTTGGGGGTTTGGGGGCTGAATCGGGATCACCGGTCGTTCCTAAATTATTTTTTTCCGATAATTTAGGCATAGCTAATACGACCACCTTATGACCGGCCGGCTCCACCCTTTGCGGCAACGGGTTCCAATCTACC
>JACNIZ010000305.1 GCA_014382805.1 Planctomycetota bacterium | reverse complement strand
ACCCGACGCAATTTTGAATTCACTGCTGGCGTCCAACCTTGACGAAAAGACACTAAACCGCTTGTTGCCGTACCTGGAAGGCATCGATCTGACTGACATCCCTACCGCACGCCGTTTAGCCAACCGGGCGCGCGACTTAGCCGCCAAAGCCCCGTCCAAGGATTTGGCCGAACGTCTGAAGCTGATCGCCGCTCGCAGCCTGCTGACTACCGGCGAAGGTGCCGACGCCCTGCCTTTGCTGAATCCAATCATGCAAAGTTCACGCAAGGGCAGGCAGTATCGCGCCGCAGTTTTGGCCTTGGACATCTTAGAAGTCACCAATCCCGCCCACCCGATGATGAATCGTGTATTGGGCATTTTGGAAAGCAACGAACGTAGCCGAATTACGCGCACCGATGGACGTCGCGAAAGCAAGGAAATTGTGTTGGCGCGAGCACGCGTGCTTCGAGGCGGGCAAATCGGCTTTAGTAGCGACGACCACTTAGAGTCGTTGCTGCATTTAATGACTCTGCCTGGTATAGACGAGCATAGGCAAGGCTCGCTGACCCTTTCGCAATGGGGTCGCCTGCAATTGCAGAACATTTTGCTCGACAATGATGCCGGCAAAAAACTGGAAGCCAAAGCGCGCCTAGCGTTCCAACAACTAGAGGTAGACAACACTTTATTGCTGCAATTTGCCGGCACTCAAACCGCTTGGAATTGGCTGCAAAAACAAGCAGACCTTGCTACCCAAAGCCGTGCTTTAGGCTTGCAGGTAGCCGGTTGGTTGCGCAACTACGATTGGCCACAGCAGGGCGGCCAGAAGATTGAGTTGGACACCCAGATGCTGATCGGCGATCGCGGCTTAGGTCGCCTGCCTACGTCTCTTCAAGTCTTGCGCAGCTTTGATTTGGGACAAGGCGCCCACCTGATTGACGTCGCCGCTATCGAGGGCGGCGCACGGTTGTTGGTCAAAGAAAGTGCCTCGGTGCGGTTGGTCGACTTGCTGCAAGAACGACGCACCCAGTCGCCGGCTATTCGTTTGGCAAATGACCCGCGCCTGATGCCGGATTTGCGCGAACGTGCTTTTGCGCATGATTTGGGCGGCACTGTGGTGGCAGGACAAACCTGGGTGAATTTGCGCATGGATGGCAGTCATGAAATGATTTCACTGCCTGGGCGCACCACCAAAATCCATCGCATCGGTCAACTGCTGGCTTTGTTGTGTGCCCAAGACGACGGGATAGTCAGACTGCAGGTAAGAGATTTAATTAGCGGCACCCTGTTGGTTGATTTGCCGGTGCCGATGCGTGAGGATCGATATCACCACATTGCGTCGCAAGGCGAAACCTTGCTGTTGTTGCAGCAAGCCAAAGCACAGGCCATTCAGGTGCAAATGTTTTCGCGCCGCGACGCCAGCTTGTTGCCACTGCCCGCACCGCCCAGCAATCGCCAGTTGGATTACACGTTGGCTTTGGAAAATGGCTATTTACTTCCCTTCTCGCGCCGTGGCAGTAATGAATATTTCAAGTTGGTGCAAGGGGATTTGTCGCGCTCGATCCGTTTGCCGGATCGCACCAATTGGAGCACTTTCCAAGCTCCAAACGGCATCGGCTGGAAACTGCAGTCCCACGGCAACTCTGACAACTCCTATCCAAACCCAACCTTAATTTGGAAGGGCTCAGAAATGGAGAGCGAAAAAGCCACTGCCGGTCCACAACCGATCATGCTGTTCCCACAATTGAACAACAGCGTGCGCACCGCGGCAATTTTGAATAGCAACCATTTGGTCAGCTACTCTCATTCGGAAAGCGGCGAATTAACCATTCAGCAATGGAGCTTGCCTGCCGATGGCCCAGCCAAAATGGACTGGAATATACTGATCGAAGATTTGCCCTTCGACGGCTTGGTGAGTCGCCTGCCCATCCCCGTCGCCGCCAACGGCGGTTGGTTACTACCGCTGAAGTTTATGGCCAGCCGCACCAATAATGCACGCGTAGTCAATTTATTAATTTCGAATCAAGGCGAAGTCTTGGATCGCTTCGCCCTTGAAGCGCCGACCAAATACAGCCACATAGTGCAGCCTTGGGTGCTCGATCGGCACTTAGTTTTGCGTCACGAATCTAGAATCCTGCTGCTGGGAGATGCTAAATGATGATTTCGCTGTTCTTACTGCTCGCCCAAGCCACCACCGTTCCGCCAGAGGCTGCTCAACAACCCATCCAGGAAGCAGCTCCAGTTGAGCCAAAGGCTGAAGTCAAGCCCCAAGCTCATCAAGTTTTGTCGGCGGCAGGATTAAAAGCTGCTGAAGCTGGCCTGAAATACCTCGCTTCGAAACAGCTCAAGGATGGATCGTGGCCTGGCGACGTCGGCTATAAACTGGAAGACAATTACCGCGTTTGGAATTACGATTCCCCGCACGTCGGCGTGACTGCATTGGCGGGGATGGCGTTTTTGGCCGGCGGCCACGTGCCAGGCCGGGGCCCATACGGAGCCAATGTAGAAAGGGCGACTGACTTCCTGCTCAAGCACATTCGCAACGACGGCTACATCACGCATAACGAAACTCGTCTTTATTCGCATGCTTTTGCGACCTTGTTCCTCGCCGAAGTTTATGGCATGAACCAGCGCGAGGACGTACGTCAGGCTTTGCAGAAGGCGGTAGATCTCATTGTTGCCAGTCAAAATCAACAGGGCGGCTGGCGCTATCAACCGCATGTCGCCGATGCCGATATGTCGGTGGCAGCTTGTCAGGTAATGGCGCTAAGAGCAGCGCGCAACATTGGCATTCAAGTGCCGCGCGAAACCATTGACCGGGCGGTAAAATACGTGCGGGATAGTGCTGTCCGTGAATCCGATTCGGTGTATTTGTCACCGTATTCGAAGCCGGGGATGTTTCGTTACCAACCCGATCCGCATTCGCGCGCTTCGGAACCGCTGACTGCGGCTGGCATCACCATTTTGCACGGCGCTGGTGTTTATGCCGACAACGACATCGAACGAGGCATGCAAGTTTTGGACGCACTTATGGATGAATTTTCGCGTCTGTTTGGCGAAAAGTATGGCGGTCATTATTATTTTTATTACGGCCACTACTACGCGGTGCAGGCTTACCACATTGTGGGCGGCGAACGCTATCGCAAGTATTTCAAGATGATTGAAAGCACCTTGCTGAAAATGCAAGCCAAGGATGGTTCGTGGCCGAATCGCGTCGGCCCAGGCCCTTCTTACGCAACCGCGACTGCGTGTTTGATTCTGCAAATTCCGAAAGAGTATCTACCAATCTTCCAACGATGAATTCTAAGAATTTGCCGACCGGAATCTCTAAGCTGCTGCGCGCATTTGAGCAGCGCTTGCTGAGCCTGCTGTTGGTTTATGGCCTGGGACGCATATTGGTGGCTACAGCGGCGTTGTTGGCGCTGCTTTATGGTTTGGATCGATTGTTTCAACCACCCGCTTGGTTCCGCTTAGCGTTGTTGGCTATTGCGCTGATTTATTTGGCGCGCATCGCCTTGAATTGCCTGTGGCGGCCGCTGCGCTCTCGCCCTGCCAACCATGACTTGGCCGCGTTGCTGGAACGCCACCACCCTGGATTGCGCGATCTTTTGGCGACGGCGGTAGAACATGATGTCCCTCGCGCCGACGAATCGCAAGCGTTGAAACAGGCGGTAGCACGACGCGCTGAAAAGGCGGTTGCCAGCCTGGATTTGAAAATTGCCGCCCCAGCCGGCGCGGCGCGGCGCAGTGCTTGGCGCGGCCTTGGCTTAAGCGCCGCCCTAGTGGCTTTAAGTTTGCTTGCCCCCACCGAGGCCAGCATTTTCATGCAACGATTATTCGGTAGCCAAGTCGCTTGGCCGCAAGAAACCCAGCTGCTATTGCTGGCCCCGTATTCAGCATCCAGCGGCGAGTCGCTAGAACTCATTCAAAGCGACGACGAGCATTTTGAGTTGCATGTTGCACGCGGCATGACCATCAATTTACGGGTCCGCGCTGAAGGTGTGGTGCCCGAGCAAGTGTTTGCCGTCGGCACCCAAGGTCGGCGCGCGATGCAGCCCATGGGCGGTGGCGAATTTGTATTGCGATTGCCTTCGGTAGACGTCGACAGTTCTTGGTCCTTTGTCGGCGGCGACGACCAAAATGGCAGCCCGTATTTGCAGCTTTTGCCAGGCAACCCGCCAGCGGTGAACGATTGGCAGGTCAAGGTTGAACCGCCGACCTATACCGGCCTCACCCATCAGCAATCCAGCGCCAACGAATTCCGTTTGCCGCAGGGCAGCAAACTTAGCTTGCGCTTCAAAGCCGACTTGCCGGTAGAAACTGCTTGGCTGCGGCACTTAGATGGGACTCGGGTTGAACTTCTCGCGTCGGACGATGCTTGGCAATATGAATTTGTCGCCGATCAAAGCGGCGAGCTTGTGTTTGAACTTCAAGGTACCGACGGTTTCCTCAATCGCAGCGCCGCAATGTTGCGCTGGACTGCGGAACCCGATCACAAACCCCGCATCAACTTCCTGTTCCCTGATCGCCGCTGGACTGCGGTGAGTGGTTCCCCGATCCCCATGCTGATGCAAGTTTCCGACGACTACGGTCTAAGCGAAGTTGTGCTCGCTTGGTCGGAACCTGAAGAATCCTGGACTCCTGAAATGGATTCCGGACGCTTGGATTGGAAGCATTTTGAATTACTAGTGGCACCGCTGCCATCGGCCGAAAATTTCGGCGGTGATTTCCGCACCCGGGTAGAAGCCCAAGTGACGGATTTTGGGCAACCCTTCGCTCAAACCAGCAGCGGCAACTCGCCCTGGATCCAAGTCCTATCGGCGGACTCCTTTGATCTGGCTTTGGCTGAACGCATGGTGCGGGTGCGCGAGCGGGTCGAGGACCAATTGGCGCGTTTGGCACCGCTTTTAGAGGAATCGGCGGTGCAAAACCAAGAAGCCGCCGCAGTCGCGCGACGCCTGGATCGAGAATTAGACGGTTTGTTGAGGGATTTGGAGTACAGCATGCTGGAGCGGATCTATTCCGGTCTGGATCGCAGCTCTGGGCCACTACAACAAGCGTTAAGCACTCTATTAAGCGAGGGCCCGCCTGGCGCCGGTCAAAGCTTATTGGTACTCAACCAACCCGGCCTACCGCCGCTGTTGGACCGCTCAAAACTCCTTTTTGAACTTGCGCGCACCGCAGCGAGCACCAAACAAGGTCCAAGCCAAGCGCTGCGCCAAGCAACCGCCAACCGCACCGACTTCTCCGCCCCTGCCATAGATCTACGAGACGGCCTCCAGGGCATGCTAGACGCCTTACTAGCTTGGGAGGACTACCAATCGGCGGTAAACCTGCTGCGCGGCCTACTGGATCGACAACGCAGCCTTTATCTGCGTACCCTAGAGGCTTCTGGAAGATAGGCTTTTGGACGATAAGGTAGTCTGGACTTACTCATGATGCGAAATGTGCTCCTTTTACTCCTACTGAGCCTGTCGGCCTGGACGCCGACGTCGGCGTTCGCCCAGGATCCGGTGGAGTTCAGCCGCCTGTCTAGCGATCAGCGCCAACTCGCCGAGCAGGTACGTCGGCTGGAAAAGATTCTTTTGGCTCTGGAGCAGCGCGAGGAACTGGAAGGCAGC
>JACNIZ010000176.1 GCA_014382805.1 Planctomycetota bacterium | reverse complement strand
TTTTCACCGACGTATAAAGAGCTGTTGACGTCGTTGGCCGATTTGCCGCGCGAGCAGGTATTTGGCATTGCTTCCGAAACCCTGGTCCGCACCGCCATTAAAGCTCGCGACGATTTGGGATTGCCAGTTGTTGGCCTTGACCTAGCTGGACCTGAGCACGGTTTCCCGGCTAGTACCCACCGGCGGGCTTACCAAATGGCCCACGAAGCATTTTTGGGCAAAACTGTGCATGCCGGCGAAGATTATGGCCCGGAGTCCATTTTTCAGGCCATTACCGATTGCCGGGCGGACCGCGTCGGCCATGGCACGATGATTTTTAACGCCAAAAAACATGCCGATCCGAGGGTGAAGGATAAGCAGAGCTATGTCGAAAAATTGGTGCGATACGTGGCGGAACGGCGCATCACCCTTGAGGTTTGCCTGACCTCAAATATGCAAACCTTACCGGCTATGAAGAGCCTAAAGAGCCATCCTTTTGCCCGCATGTTAAGTGAGAGGATTTCGGTAACTCTTTGCACAGACAATACTTTGGTATCGAGGACCACGATTACCGAAGAATACCAGAAGGCCATTGCCGCCTTCAAAATTGACCCGTCCGTTTTGCGCCATTTGCTGGTTTATGGCTTTAAGCGCAGCTTTTTCCCGGGCAGTTACATCGAAAAACGTACTTATGTGCGCCAGGTTCTGGATTACCGCGACGAGGTCTTTGCCCAATTCGGCTTCGCGCCGCAGCAGGGTTCCCTAAGTTGAACCCAAGGTTGGTACGCCGAGTTTACCTACAGTGGAAGGCGGGCTAGGCTCGCTGATTAATTTTCCCCAAAGGCAGCTGTTGGTTGTCGTTCCCTTTGCGTGAGTTCAATGCAGGAATCCAAAGATGGTCTATTGCTTGGCGCTTTCCTAAAGGGGGACAGCAGTGCCTTCGACCTGATCGTCGAAAGCTATCAAGGTCCGTTGATTCGCTTCGCGCGCGGTTTTGTGCGCGATCGCGGGGCGGCGGAGGATTTGGTGCAGGAGACCTTCATTCGGCTCATACGCAGCACGCCGGACATCGGCAGCGACGGCGTGCTCGGCCCTTGGCTTTACCGTGTCTGCCGTAACCTTGCATACGACAACAGCAAGATGGAAACACGTGAAATGAAGCGGCGCGAACGCGCTGTGGTGCCTGAACCACCACCGTCGCCAGACGGGCATAGCGAGCAGCAAGAAACTTGTGCCATTTTGCGGCGTGAGTTGCACAACTTGCCGGAACGCGAACGCGAGGCGTTACGCCTCAAGGTGGACCAAGGGTTGAGCTACAAGCAAATTGCTGAGGTGCTGGGCGTGAAGGCCGGCACCGTCGGCTGGTTAGTGCATCAGGCAATGAATCATCTCACCGATCGGCTGCGGGCGGCCGAAGCCATTTAGAGGATTTGGGGAAAATCAATGAGCAAAAATTCAGAATCATTCGGCTCGAACGACGAGCATGCGAACGAGGCGCACGAACCTCACACTACCGAGGAGCTTTTAAGTTCCTACTTGTTTGATGAATTGGCCGACGCCGAGCGTCTACAGGTCGAACAAGCTTTGCAACAGGACCCGACCTTGGTCGCTCGCTTAGAGCAGCTGAAAGAAACTTTGAGTTTGTTGCACCGTTCGGCTTTTGACGTCGAGAACGGCGAATTGGCCGACGAACGACGCGCTGCTTTGCGTGCAGCTGCGGCCAATGCAGTTGCCGATACTGGTCCAGGCGGACCGACGTCTACGCAAAAAGCTGGGCGCATTTTGCAATTCCCTGTATTTAAGGTTGCGGCGGCCGTGGTCGCCGTTTCGGCAGGCGTGATTTTCTTTGGACCCAACAGTAATCAATGGGGGCAAAACGCACCTAACGATTCAACCGAAGCAGGGCTTAGTCGACATGAAATGGATGCTTTACAAAGCCTTGGCTATATCAGGCAAGACGGCGAAACGAAAGAATTGGGTTATGTGGATTCAAAGAGCAGCCTGGAGTCCTTTGGCTATGTGGATTCAAGGGGAGGAACGGAGGCTCTTGGCTACACGGAAAAAAATGCTCGAGACAAAGATCGATCCAAGCGTTCCGGTGCTGCCAGTTCGCCCAGCGATGAAGGCATCAAACTAGGGCAAAAAAAATACTTAGGAGGACGCGAGCTGGAACGGGTAGCAGATCTAGGCTACGTCGGGGATGCTGACAAGGAGGAAGCGAAGCAGCGGTTGCAAGAGTTGGTCATGACTGAAGCCACGGTTGAGCCAGGGCGGAAACTAAAAACGGCGACCTTGGGCTTAATTCAAGCTGCCGAGAGCAACGGAGGCGGTGGTGCCTATAAAGGTCCTGGAGATTCAGTTGCCTTAGATTTGACCACGACTGGCGTGGATGCACAGCCAAACACGGTTTTAAAAGTTTCGGTACCGGAAACTCCAAATGCGCCCTCCACACCGGGTACCCCAAGTACGCCTAGCTCGCCGCCGCCACCCGGTAAGTTAGTCGTTCCAACCCTAGAGGGAGCGTTTGCGCGTACCAAGGTACGAGAACGTCGCAGTGAGGCCACGACTCAAACCTATGGCGAAGCTCTAGACCATGCTGGATACGTCGATGGGCTTAGTTCGGACAACTTTGGATTCGATAGTGATGACTTAGCGAAGGGTTTCTATTTTGAATTAGGTGGGGAGCACACTGTCGTCATATGTGATGGTTACGGGCGCTACTACAACGGCCCGCGTGTCATTGATTACCTGCATCCCACCGAAACGGATGAATCGCCACGCGATATGTTTTTCCGTTATTACGGCGATAACCCGTACGTCAACAATGCCAAGGATTCGCTGAGTACTTTTGCGATTGATGTGGATACCGCAAGCTATCCGCTGGCGCGAAAAATGCTTGAAAATCAAAAGCTGCCGCCGCGCGCTGCGATACGCACCGAGGAGTTTTTGAACTACTTTGATCACGAGTTGGCGCCGCCACGGGAAGGGGACTTCGCAGTTGAACTGCAAGCCGCACCGACGCCATTTACCGAGTCCAATAACAACTTGATATTGAAAGTGGGCATTAAAGGCCGCGAAGTGAGTAGCGCCGAACGCAAGCCGCTGAACTTGGTATTTGTCATCGATAAGTCCGGCTCTATGCGCGAAAACAATCGCATGGAATTGGTGAAGCGTTCATTGGAACTGCTGGTGGATCAATTGCGAGAAGACGACCGCGTCGGCATTGTTAGTTTTGATTCGAGCGGCCACATTGTGATGGAATCTACGCCAGGTGCCGAGCGCTGGAAACTGCGCGAAGCGATGCGTCAGATGGAACCCGGCGGTTCTACCAATGCAGCCGAGGGCTTGTACTTGGGCTACGAAATGCTGTCCCGTAACTACCAGGGAGGCGCCACCAATCGGGTCATTTTGGCATCGGATGGTGTTGCTAATACTGGTGAAACGGATCAACAGCGTATTTTAGATCGCATTGCTGATTTCACTTCGCGTCAGGTTGACTTGACCACCATTGGCGTCGGCATGAGCAATCACAATGATGTGTTTTTGGAGCAGATGGCGGACAAGGGCGACGGCGCCTGCCATTACGTGGATGACTTTGATGAAGCCAAGCGCATTTTCATTGATCGTTTCACTGGCACCATGCAAACCATCGCTCGTGACATGAAAATTCAGGTTGAATTTAATCAGGAGCAAGTTGCGCGGTGGCGTCAGATCGGTTACGAAAATCGCTCTTTGCAAGATCATGAATTCCGCGATGATCGCGTAGACGCGGGCGAAGTTGGTGCTGGTCACGAAATCGTTGCGCTGTACGAGGTCGAATTAAAGTCCGGTGCCAGTTTGACCGCTGAAGACGTTTTGGCCACGGTGCGTTTGCGCTGGAAGCCTGATGGTGCTGAAGTGAATAAAGACACCGGCGTCATTGCCGCCGTTGAGCAACCATTCGCGATCAACATGGCGCAAATCCAAAGTGATTGGAATAAGACTAGCCCGAGGTTCCGCTTGGCTTCTGTCGTATCTCAATACTCGGAGTTTATGCGGCGCAGCTACCACGCCCGTGGTGACAGCTACTCGTTACTGCAAGCAGAGTCGAAGCGTCTGGCGAGCGAATTGGCTAATGACGAACAGGTTCGTGAACTGCACACTTTGATTAATAAGACTCGTCGCTTGGTTCAATTTCAACCACCTAGCGATGAGCTGTATAAGTTGATCGAAGAGTCGCGTCGTTTGACTTTGTTGCACCAGGAGCTGCACACCTTGGAGCAGCGCAATCAGGAGACCGTGGAATTGATGGCCGAGCTGCAGCAACAAAACGCTGCACTCGAGCAACGCATCCGCGAGCATCTTGAGGGTCGTAAGTAAAATCTTGTAGAATAGAGACGACCGTCCCAGGTAGGGTTACTTGGGGCGGTTTCTCGTATAAAGGAAAATCATGTCCACCATAATCATCGCCACGGCCCTTTTTTGTTTTCAGGCCGCAGCTCCGCCACCACCTCCGGCCGGTCTAGATCCGCAGCCGGAAGCCGTTGTGGTTATGAATCAGGAGCATCCGGAAATTGTCGAAGCACGGGCTGTAAGACAGGCTTTGGACAATTTTATTAAGAATAAGGACAATAAAATTAAGAGCTACAGCGGCAAGATGGATCGATTCCGTTTGCACAGCGATTTTAAAAGTAGTCGGGAGCCCAAAAAGGCATTAAAGGCATGTGAGGAGTTATTGGCAACTTTTGATTGGGCCATAGGCAATTATAGACAGCCGGATGAAACCCGTTGGATCCGCGATGACCATCCCTTTGACATCGTGATGATTCAAAAAGAAGAAGCCTTTCACGGCTTAATCGATGAAATCATCGCCGTAGCCCCGCAGCGCCTGCATGCGTTTTTAGAAGCCAATAAGAGGGGGACCGGCTTCACTCTTTATCCGGCCAAATTGACCATCAATTACAACGACGTCAAGATTCAGGCAGAGGCGCGTTTGGATCATGCCATGGCTCATAACGTGGCTCACTTGGAAATGCATCGCAGATACAGCTATCAGCCGCTTTGGCTCACTGAAGGAATAGCCTGCGCCCTGGAAGAACTGACTTTCGGCGAAATTTGGGTGAACTGGTATCGCGATGGATTTGTCATGACTGCCTCGCACGCAGGTTGGCGTGGTGCCCCGACGCAAAATGTGGTTAAAAAAATGCCGCTGACCGAACTTTGGTCCTATTCGGCCAATCCATTCCAAAATGAACTTGCCCACCTGAGTTATGGCTTTGCTATTTTTGCATTAGAGTCGCAGCCAAAATTCCTGCACGAATTGGCATTGGGAATTCAGGCGGAATACGATCAATACCCCGAACAAGGTGCTCAATTTAAGTTGCCGCCTGCCAAAGCCGCTGCGATCGCCAGGCAAGTTTTTGACGGTGACCTTCAACTCGCAGTCCGTGAATATTGGAAAAAGGTGCCGCGCGAACCAAATGTGAAAAAGCTGCGCAAGGTCGATTTAGGCGGAACGCCCGAATGACCATTTATTTCTAGTCATCGGCGTCGGCGCCTTGCTCTGGTAAGCCCAAAGAGGGCCGAGTGGCTTCTTTGAGGGGCTGCAAGCTTTGTGCTTCTTGGCTCAAGACTGTTAGCTTTTCCATGTCGCGAGCTTTGGGCATCAGGCGGCTATTGAAGCTGCTACAGGCACTGTTGTAGCTGCGAACCGCTTGATCCAAGCCGCGACCTACCTTGCTGAGGTGGTCCGAAAAAACGCGAGCGCGACTATGCAGTTCAAGTCCAGCGTCGCGAATTTTTTGCGCGTTTTGGGCGACGGATTCATTACGCCAAACCAGCTGCACGGTTTTCAGTAACGCCAGCAGGGTTACCGGAGTAGCGATCAAGACTTTTTTAGCAAGGGCTTCGTCTTGCAGGTTCGGGTGGAAGCGGAAGGCCGCTTCCAGGAAATGATCGCCCGGTAAATACATTACCGTGAAGTCAATGCCGCCTTCGATGCCGCGGGCGTAGTCCTTGCTGCCAAGGGTGCGCACGTGCTGACGTAGGTCGCGCGCATGGGTTTTGAGGTGCTCGGTTCGCTGCTCCTGGGTGGGAGCCTCCATAGCATCCAGGTAGGCAGCCAACGGCACCTTGGCGTCGATAGGGATGAATTCCTTGCCTGGTAGGCGCACCAGTAAATCGGGGCGAGCGCTGCCGTCGCCGGTGGTGGTTTGTTCGAAAAAGTCACAGTATTCCACCAGGCCAGCAATTTCGACCAAATTGCGCAGCGTGGTTTCGCCCCAGCGGCCGCGAGCTTTGCTGCTGCCGCGCAGTGCGGTGGCCAAGGATTCGCTCTGGCTGCGCAATTTGCTGGTTGCTTGAGAAAGGTCTTCCAACTGCTTGCCCAACGAGCCATAAGCGACGCTGCGCGCCTTCTCCAAGTCCTCGGTGCGTTTGCGCAGTAGCTCTAGCGAGGCATCCAGCGGCTTCAGGCGCTGGTCGGCGCGCACCAGGAAATCGGTCTCCTGTTTTTTGAGAGAGGCGTCGGCGTGGTGGCGGAATTTTTCGCCTAATTGGTCTCCAAGATTGAGCAGTTGCTGGTGATGAGATGTACGCAGTTGTTCCAGCGCTTGTGCTTGCTCGCGAATGGTTTGCGCCCGTTCTTCCAGGCTGTTGGTGGCCGCATCGAGCTGGGCTTGGGCGACTCCGCGCAACATTTTCTCTTCGCCAATCTGAGCGGACGCCTGGTCGTATTTTTGACTAGTCTCCACCATTTCGGTGCGCAAATCCCGCTGCCTCGCTTCCATCTGGTGAAGCCGCCGTCGGACAAATAAACCGCAAATTCCTGCGCCGGCAAGCAGGCCGATAA
Organism: Planctomycetota bacterium; assembly: GCA_014382805.1. GTDB lineage: Bacteria > Planctomycetota > UBA1135 > UBA1135 > UBA1135 > JACNIZ01. The sequence goes on along the minus strand of JACNIZ010000176.1, from coordinate 21,761 downwards.
GTAGGGCTAGGGAGGGATCCAAGATGGCTAAAAGTCTAGCCGATCAGGCAGCCTACACCGAATGTCGAATCTACCGGTACAAACGGCTAGACTAGGCTTAACCTGGAGTTCGCCATGCTCTCAATTACTCTCTCTGCACTGCTACTTTTTGCCCCGAACCAAGACCAAGCCCCGGTTCTGCAACCTGCGGTCGTTGCCGCCGAGCAAATAGCCGAAATTCGACCTTTTTACGACCGTAAAACCTCGGTTTTAATCAAGCTTGATGCCGGTACGCCGCTGCATGTGGTCCACGAAAATGTTCCGTGGTCCCGGGTGCAAATCCCTGGTGGATTAGTGGTTTGGGTGCATAAGGATTTTGTCGAGATTGACGGCAATACAGCGGTGGTGAAGACGTCGCGCTTGCGGGCGCGGCCGATGCCGTCCACGGATAGCAAATCGCATCCAGTAGGAAAGTTGAAACAAGACCAGCGTTTGCCCATATTGGATGCCAAAGATGACTGGCTAAAAGTATTGGCGCCAGAAGACCTAGGGGCTTGGGTTCCCAGCAAAGAGATACGGATTTTGAATCCAGTTCCAGGCGATTGGGATGAAAAATGGTCCACCGCAGCCTCGAAGCGGCGGCAGGAAATTCTGGCAACTGCGAAGCCGGTGACTATTGGAGTACAGGTACCTGTGGTGGACCCTCCACCAAAAGGCGGTTCAGCGCAAAAGGTTAATGAGAAAAACAGCGTCAATGGGGGGGTGGAAGTTGAAACTACTGAATCGAGTTCTGCCGTCGATGCCGTAGCGAACACTGGTTCTAAATTGGAGCCGGCAGCCTCGCCTAGAGTTCCTGATGCAGGTAGTCAATCGGCGTTGCTAAAGCAACTTGTAGTGGCAGATGTTTTTACCAAAGATCCGCTAGCAGCATTGGCCAATGCGCGGGCGAATTTGGATTTACACGCCAAAGAGGTTACCGATACACTCGCTCGTTTTAGCCCCGAGGTATTGGATAACTGTGAATGGGTGTTTACCGAGGTCTTGCTCAAGCACAAAGACCCACAACACTTGGCTAGTGCTCGCCTTGGCCTTACCCGTTCCGACGCCTTACGTCGCTTCCATCAATCCGCATTGGATGCGCAATTGCGTAAAGAAGATTTACAGCAGCAAATCACCAGTCGAAACGCCAGTTCTGGCAAGCAAAAGGAAATCAAGATTGTGCCTGAGGGTGGCACCGGTGCTTACGCTTGGGTCGGCCATTTGCAATATCGTCCGCATCAGTACCCGAAAACCCCGTTCGTGGCCGTGCGCGGTAAACGCGAAGTTTTGCTGCACAGCTATGACGGTCGTTTTTACCTTAAGGATTTCCTCGGCAGGGAAGTCGCCGTGCGCGGAAATTGGAGGCCCAGTGATACTCATCCTGAATTGCAAGTGCTGTCGGTAGACGAGCTGCGCGTATTGCCGCGGGCGAGTAAAGGAATAAAATAAGCGCTGATGTCACCGGCGTTGGTCACTGCGGCCGCTTTTGCGGTTTACATACTAGGCTACCGATTTTACAGCGGTTGGCTGGCGAAAAAAGTTTTCCGCCTAGACCCTGGCGCCATCACGCCCGCTCATACCCTGGAGGACGGCGTGGATTATGTGCCGACGCGCCCGCAGGTGCTTTTTGGCCACCACTATGCATCCATTGCTGGATTGGCGCCTATGTTGGGGCCAGCGGTTGCGGTGTTTTGGGGGTGGTTGCCGGCATTGTGTTGGGTGGTCTTTGGCGCCATCTTGATCGGCTGCGTGCACGATTTTTCGGCGCTGGTTTTAAGCGTGCGCCACCAAGGGAAAAGCATCGGCACTTTATGTGAAGACATCCTGGGCCCGCGCGCCAAAGCCCTGTTTCTGGCGCTGATATTCTTCGGTGTTTCATTGGCGATGGGGGTGTTTGTATATGTGATAACCCTATTGTTTTCTTGGGGGCCTGACTTCAATCCAGAGGCACTTAGCCAATCCAAAACTAGCTTTCCCGAAGCCGTCATGCCGTCGGCGGGTCTGATGGTGCTGGCACTAGTCGCGGGCTACTTGCTCTACATCAAAAAACTGCCGTTGCTCAAAGTCACGGTACCTGCATTTTTAGGTTTGCTCGGCTTAATTTACCTGGGCTATCTGCACCCTACCGTCGGCGTAGAAAGTGCGAGCTTGTGGCCCACCGCAGATAATTGGGTTTGGATTTTGTTGGCGTATGCCTATTTGGCAAGTGTTTTGCCGGTTTGGCTATTGCTGCAAGCGCGCGACTTTTTAAACTCGCTGCTTTTGGGGTTGGGTTTGGTTTTGATGTACACCGGCTTTTTCATGATGGGGCCGACTTTCGACGCCCCAGCTATTAATCCAAACCCACAAGGTGCGCCGCCAATTTTGCCCTTTGTATTCATTACCATTGCCTGTGGCGCGGCCAGCGGTTTCCACTCCTTGGTCGGCAGCGGAACTACCGCCAAACAACTCGATCGCGAGACCGACGCCCGTCCTATTGGCTATGGTGCGATGATCGCCGAATCGCTGTTGGCACTAATTGCGGTTTTGGCTTGCACCACTACTCTGGGCGGTAAAGAGGCCTGGGCGCAGTTGTACGTTAATTGGGCGGCGGTGCAGGGATTGGGTGCCAAACTTGGCGTCTTCATTCGTGGTTCGGCGTCATTTATTGAAGAACTTGGAGTGCCCTCCGATTTGGCTATCACCCTGGTTGCCATGGTCGTGGTTTCCTTCGCCTTGACCACACTGGATTCAGCGACGCGTTTACTGCGCTTTAACATCGAAGAAATCGGCGACTCATTGTTGCGTTTGCCTGGCATGCGCTTACCTGGTTTATTGTTGCGTAATCGATTCTTGGCAACTGCTGGCGCATGCATTGCTATCGCGTTTTTCGCCACCTACGAAGTTGACGGCAAACCAGCCGGGCTAGCCTTGTGGCAACTATTTGGCGGCACTAATCAGCTTATCGCCGGCTTGGCCCTGCTCACAGCCACCGTTTATCTCAAACAACGGCAACGCAACTATTGGCCATTGGCAATTCCGGCCATTTATATGATCGCAATGACGCTTTACAGCCTGTCATTAAAGCTCATCGATTTTAAGAATCAACAGCAATGGCTGTTATTCAGCTTAGCCTTGGCATTGATCGGCATCGCGGTCGGCGTCGGCTGGGAATCGATTCAGGCATTGCGTTCCAATTCAGCCAAGCGTGCAGGCAAGTAGGAGCGCAAGATATTCATCCGCAGTTGTGCAAAGCTGCCGTCGGCGATCGCTGTGCGCATGCGTTGCATGAGCTTTTGGATGTAATGCAAATTATGCAACGACACCAAAATCGGCGGCAGCAGCTCTTTGGATTTAAATCCAGCGCGCAGTGCACCGCGCGGTACTTTGGATAAACACCCTTCGCAATCGCATTCCGGATCAATTGGCCGGGCGTCGTCTTTGAATTTCGCATTCAACAAATGCAAGCGCCCTTGATCCGTCAGCGCGGTGCCGAATCGACCGGCGCGTGCTGGGAATACACAATCAAACATATCGATGCCGCGTGCCACCCCTTCTACCAAATCCTGCGGGGTGCCGACGCCCATCAAATAGCGTGCTTGTTGTAGCGGCAGATAGGGGCAACTGTGTTCGACGCCTTTCATCATCGCCTCATGGCCCTCGCCGACGCTGACGCCGCCGATGGCGTAACCGTCGAATTCCATTTCCACCAATTGTTTGGCGCACTGCTCACGCAAGTCACCGAATACGCCTCCTTGTACGATGGCAAATTGAGCTTGGCCGCTACTTGCGCCGCCGCGTTGATCATGTAAATCGCGTTGAATCCGAGCCCATTCCACGGTGCGTTGCACCGCATCCGCGCATATTTTTTGGTCCAGCGGCTTATCCGGGCATATGTCCAGCAACATCGCCACGTCGGGTGCTAGCCCAGCTTGGGTTTCAAATGCCAGCTTTGGAGTCCAATTGATTTTACCGCCGTAAATCGGGTGTTCGACTTCGACACCGTCCTTGTGCACTTGATTCAATGCACCCAGCGAAAATACTTGAAAGCCACCGGAATCGGTCAAAATTGGCCCGTCCCATGCCAGCATTCCGTGCACTCCGCCTAATTTCTGCACGACCTCAACGCCCGGCCGGGCGTATAAATGGAAGGAATTGCATAGCGCCATTTCGACGCCCATAGGTCGCAATTGCTGCGGAAAGATTCCACGCATCATGCCGCGCGTGGCCACGGGCATGAATGCGGGGGTTTGCACCGAGCCATGTGGCGTATGCAAACGACCAAGACGCGCCGATTGGGCTTCGCCTTGCAACAGTTCGAATTGAAGGGTCACGAGTGGGATTTAAGGAATGCTGATCGGCTCGGTCAAAAGCTCAATCCTGGCGCCGGGATAATAGTGGCCCAGGATCTGTTGGCAAGTCCTTCCTTGAAGGGCTAAGGCTTGGGCGCCAACCTGGCAAAGACCGATGCCGTGACCGCGGCCGCGTCCTTCAAGAATGACACTGCCGTCCCGCAACACCCCAATCAGGTCTATCATCGCCGACGGAAGTTGCAGCAAGCGACGTAACTCTTCGCCCAAAACTTTGTGACTGCCGCTGGTGCCAGTGAATTTGGCTTGCATCACCCGACCACCGTCGTCGCGCTGCAAAATTTGCAAGCCGGTGGTGTATTCACCCAAGTTAAGGTCGGCCGCCAATTCGTCCAGCCGTTTCGCCTCGACGCGCTTGCTCCAGGTATGTGGGTTGCTGGCATGGGTGCCGGAATATGGCTCCAGCACCGCCTGCAAAACGTCGCTATGGCCGAAACCGGAAGCGGTGCCATTACTGGTCGCGCCGCCACAATCGGCATGGAAGAAGGCTGGTACAAATTGCTCGTCATGGCGCAGAATTTGTCCCCTCGTTTTGGCGACGGCTTCACGCGCCGCGGCGGTTTCTAAATCCACTGGCAAAAAGCGCTGGTCGCTAGGGGTAGACGAAAGTTGAGTGCGGCCACTAAAAATTTGAAAAACTGCATAAGACCGGGCGGCGATGGCCTGTGCCCGCAACGCCTCTTGTATGCCATTTTTGCTGGTGGCCATTTCACCGGTAACCACGCCCAGCACGTAATCCTCAAGCGGCAGTTTGAGTGCTATTTCCAAATGCCGCGGCGTCCCATTTTTTGCTGCCTTGGTGCGCAGGTGCAAATGGCCACGATAGCGCCAAGTATCCAGAATCAACGCCGCATCGCCAAAAGTATGCAATACCAGATGATCCAACTTGCTTTGCCAGCCGCCGACGGAAACCATGCGGTCGCTGTAACTCAACCAGCCGCGCATACCGTCGCCTTTGGCCACTAAGTCACCGCCACCACTGCGCAGTTCCCACAGTCCGATCACGTCCAATTCCAGCCGCGAGCCTTCCAGCATTTTTTGCAGGCGGACTTCGAGTCGCGGGTTGCGTGGGCGGGCCAAAGTTTTGGCGTCCAGGCTTTCGGGACCAGAAATTTTGCTCAGCAGCCAAAGGGCGGCGAGCAAAATGCCCAAGAGGGTCCAGCGGATCTTTGGTTCAGCTTGGCTCATTGCCTAAGCGTTGCAATAGCTCCCAACCTGGATCCAACAAAATGCGACCCTGCGGCGTGCGTGACAAATAGCCTTTTCGGATCAACCACGGTTCAAGCACATCCTCAATGGTGTCCTCGGCCTCTTCCACCGCAACGGCCAATGATTTCAAACCCAATGGACCGCCATTGGCTTGGGCGAGGCAGCGCAGGACTCGTACATCGGCGCGTTCGAGACCATTTTCATCGATTCCGAGTATGCCGAAAGTGCGTTGAGCGACGGCAAGATCGATGCGCATATTGTTTTCGATTTGGGCGACGTCGCGAGCGCGTCGGAGCAGCCGGTTGGCTATGCGAGGTACGCCGCGGGCATGGCTGGACAGCAAGGTCAGCGCGTCGTCATCCATATCTACCGCCAAAATGGAGGCCGAACGGCGCAGAATTTGAGCCAAGGCGGGGGGGGAATAGGGTTCGAAACGGGCGACGTGGCCGAAACGCGAGCGAAATGCCGCGGTCAGCATCGCTTCGCGGGTGGTGGCCCCGACCAAAGTGAAGGGCTTCAAGTCGAGCTTGAGCAGTCTGGCATGCACGCCTTGATCTAAGGTGAACTCGAGCTGAAAGCGCTCCATGGCGCCGTAAAGGTATTCTTCAACGACCGTCGGCAAACGATGGATTTCATCAATAAAAAGGATGCTGTGTTCCTCGAGTTGGCTCAAAATACCGACCAAATCCTTGGCTCGCTCCAGCGCCGGGCCACTGGTCACCTTCATCGGCACTCCCATTTCTTTGGCAAGAGCGAAGCCTAAGCTGGTTTTCCCCAGCCCAGGTAAGCCCGAAAAAAGCAGGTGCTCGAGGGCGTCTCCCCGTTCGGAGGCGGCCTGAATCATCAGCTTGAGGGGCTCTAGCAGCGGTTCCTGCCCGAGGAACTCCGCAAAATCCCTGGGACGCAAACCTCGTTCGAACTCCTTTTCGCCGCCTGCGTAATCGTGGGCGGTAAAGGTCGACGGTTGGTCCATTCCCCCCATTTTGCCCATAAAGTCGGTGGGATTCTACGACCACGGCTAAGGAATTCTGAGCCTAGGCCGGAGGGAGGCCAAAAAGTGCCCCGATGCACGGGAGTTTGCGTTGCCCGCCCATTCCTTTAACCTATGGTTGCTGCCAACCTTCCCCCCAGGTTTTTGTTCGTGCGTCATCGCACGGATTTTGTGCTGAAAGATCAGAATGTACACTGGTCGGCGTCCACGGGGGATGGCATGATTGTTGCCCCCTCTCCATGGTGGGTGCCTGTGTCTGCGCCCCCCTTTAGGAATCGCATGAAATCAAGATCAATCCTGTGTCTTACGGCGCTCGGCCTAGTGGCCGGCGTTCCTGGCTGTTTTGGCCCCGGTGGGGACTTCAAATCGAAGGACAACTACGCCAAATCCGCCCAAATGGAGATTCTTGCTGTCAGCAACGGCTTCGGTCGTCTGCTGCCGCACGTCGTCTTCGAACCACGGCCTGATGGTTCGCCGTCGCAGCAGCCGATTGAAATCCGCTCGATTGATGATTTGATCGCAGCTCGCCCTTCCGACGTCAACCCAATCCTGCCGCCTGCCACTTGGAGGATTCAGTTCAACGATGACACGGGTGCGGTAGAGCCACTAAACGTGGCCGGCAACTTGGCGAACCACTTCGTGGCGGTCGAGTTCTCGCGTTCCCTCAAGACTGACTCGGTCTTGGCGACCGGTGCAGGAGCCTCTTTGAACAGTGGTTTGAATGGGACCATCAGCTTTGTCTCCTACGATCAATCCACTGGGTTCTCAGAGCCCTTGGTTGGCCGGACGTTTATCAACGGCATGACCTACGCGGGCAACCCTGCAGAGTTGCAACAGTGGGTTGAGCCAACCGACGGCAGTAACAATCGCGTGACCGCACTGGTCGATGAAGCAGTTGGCTACCCTGGCACTGACGATAGTCCGATCGTTCCAAACGGCGCCTTTCAAAACGCAGGCCAGTTTATTAACCCACGGACTTTGATCTTTGTTGTAGACACCGACAACGATCTCTCTACCTATGAAGCGCTGCCGCAAAACCGCGTGATTCGAATCGTTATTGGCGATTCCGTGAAGGACACCATTGGGCAGTACTTGAAAGATCCTGGAGTCGCTACCTCGATGGTAGACCAGGACGACATCGAGCCTCAGTTGCTTTTGGATGGAGTGGGTGGTCCGCCAGTGACCGCGCCTGCTGATCTCTCCGTCGACGTTGCTTGTGATACTGCTATCACTTGGTCCTTCGATGAGTCTTGCCAGCCGCACTCTTTAGGTCCCTTACCTAGCTTGATTCCGCCTGGATTGTCGAACGAATTCGTAGTTGAGTTTTTGCCGCCAGTTCCTCCGGGAATGGATCCTCCAGGGGTTTCGTTGCAGTTGCCATACACGGTTTTGCCGATCAGTCCGTTTGACTTCACTTCTTTTGTGGTAACTCCTAGTAATGCCTTCCCTGGCAAAGATCCACAGGGAGCCACTTCTGAAGCTACGATCAAGTACAGCCACAACGCTGCTGAAGACTTGTTTGCCAATCAGGATCCGTTGAGCTTGGTGACGACTGAGATCACCTTCACCGTTGGTTCCGGTTGCCCAGGTTTGGTCAACGCTCCGGTTGCTCCTGGTGCGATTTACGCTGCTTCCAATGGTGGCGGATCTTCGGCTGGTATGCGCGTCATCGACCTTGACGGTTTTGGCCAAGGCACAGGTGACCCGACCTACAACGACTTGAACCAAAACATTTATGACCGGGTTTACGATGACGAGGGTAACCCAGTTGGCGGTGATGTTTCGTTGTTCCCGTTCAACCCGAACTTAGGTGTACAAGACTTGTTCCCACCGCTTTCCCGTGGTTTCACCACTCTGGAAGGTGGAAGTCGCGGCGTTTTCACTCTTACCCAAACTTCTTCGCTGACCACTCAGTTGGTAAACGGGCAAGCTCTAGGCACGATTGCGGATATGGCCATTGGTCACCCGTTGGACAAAGCGTTCAACAACCACGACTGCTTGGCAGGTACCCAAAACAACTGTGCTAGTGGTGCGTTGCAATTACACCCTGCGACGGGTCTGCAGATTCCTGGTAACTCCATTCAGTACGCGCCTCACCCGAACCCGCCGCGTTTGACTTTGGTACCGGCATGTTTCTCGCCGTTGATTCAGACGGAAGAACCGACCTTTGGTGACCAAAACCGTGACGGCAACTACGCGACAAACGTTTTGGTGCATGGTGACCCATTCGGTAGCTTGGGCGGCAATGGCCCAACTGGACTGCTTTCCACTAGTTCTACTTACGGTGGTACTAACTTCTACGGTCCGGCGCCTTCGTCCACATTCTGCCCGACCTTTACTTTGCGTCAGCAGGTTGGCCACTTCTTGTACGTGATTGATACTGTCGGCGAGCGCATTGTTGTACTGAACAGCAACCGCATGACGGTGCTGGATTCCATTTCCGTGTCTGATCCGTATGACATGGCAATGGGCCCGGACATGAACACTTTGGCGATTAGTAACCGTGGCACAAACTCTGTGTCGCTCATCGATACCGATCCTTTCTCGCAGAGCTTCCATACCATCATTAAGGTGATTGAGCTGGTTGATGAGGTGGATAACCGTGTTGGTCGTGGGCCAGGTGAATTGGTATGGCAGCCTGATGATGAAGACATCTTGGTTGCTTGTGAGTACTCCAACTCGATTGCATTCATCTCCACTGGAGACTTCCGCACCCGCAAAATTATTCCTGGTGTTCCGCAACCACGCTTGGTTTCGGCCTCTTTCCGGGATGTCGGTATCGGCTTCCAAACTGGTTTGTACTACGCTTACGTGGTTTCCCAAGATGGTCGCATGTCAGTGTTTGAATCGGGTCCTGATGGCCCGCAGGGCATCGGCTACGACGACTTCATTGGTCAAGTTCAGGTCGAAGGTGCATCTTCATCCTTCGTTGGTGCATCCTGCTTGCAGCCGCACCCTGGTAGCCCGACTCACGGCGCTTTTGTTGGCTATAGGGATGGATCTGATGGAGCCGTGGCTGAGGTCTTCCTCAAGTCCGCACCTACTGGTCCTCGGTCGCTGTCTGTGAACGCCTTTGTTCCGGATCCAAACTTCCGTTCCAAGGAATTCACTACCAACAACCGCTGGACTGGGATTTTCTCCTCGGCTTCTGTAGTTGACGTTGCCGTGGACGATTTGAACAACTTTGGCGACTTCCTGGCGACGCGTAGTGTCTATACCGGCGGCGCCGTGATTCAGCACTCCTCTAAGGATTTGCTGCGTACTGTTGGAGCCCCAGTTACAGTGAGTGACCCGCGCTTCTTGTTCGTGGCCAACGCCAACGGTTTCGTTGACGTGATCGACCTGGAAAGTGGTGACATTTTCATCGATCCGATCCGCGTTCCTGGTGTACGCGTTTTGGCTCACTACTGGCGTCAGTAATAGGCATTTCACTGATGTCCCAGGTGGATGTCAGGCCCAGCAAGGGCGGCTGCTCCAACAGCCGCCCTTCTTTCTTTTCAAGCGTTCTTTTCAAGCGCAAAGCGAGAGCCGATAATTAGCCGATCATGGCAGCCCCTCCCGGTTCAGAAGTTCAATCAATGTTTTCGGAGATCGCTCCGAAATATGATTTCTTGAACCGATTGCTGTCATTTGGCATCGATCGACGCTGGCGTCGGCATACGCGCCGCCGATTGGATTTGGCACCCAACTCGACCCTGCTGGATTTGTGCTGTGGCACCGGCGACTTGGCGCTGGAATTCGCCCAAAATCAAGTGCAGGTATGGGGAGCGGATTTCACTTACCCCATGCTGCCTTTGGCGAAACAGAAAGCGGACTCCAAGCAATTAATCATTCATTGGGCGCAGGCCAACGCCCAGGCCCTGCCATACGCCGACGAATCCTTTGATGCGATTACCATCGCCTTTGGCATCCGGAATGTATTTGAACCTAAGGTCGCTCTTGGCGAATGCATCCGAGTATTGAAGCCGGGTGGCAAGTTGGCGGTCTTGGAATTCTTTCCCATATCCAGCCGCATTTGGGGCACCTGTTTTCGCATTTACTTTCACCATATTTTGCCCGTGATTGCACGAATCGTTCGGGCCGGGCGTACCGGCGCTTATCGCTATTTGCCTGAGAGCGTAGCTTCCTTCGCCACGGTGGAGCAATTTCAACATTGGATGCAGGAAGCAGGTTTTGAGAAATGCAATCAACAAGCTTTAAGCGGCGGTGTCGCCAGACTTGTGATGGGAGCTAGGCCTGAGGTTCAATGAGTGCATCCGAGTGGCAACGCCTAGGCTTAGCTCGTCGTGATCCGGCGGTGTCGGTTTTGCTTTTGCTACCTTTGGCTTTGCTGCACCTAAGCGGTCGACAAAAAGCTCAAGCAGGTGCTTTTGCCATCGTCGAATATGGACTCGAACAGTTGCGTTGGTTGGCGCCAGTTCTGCTGTTAGTGTTAAGTGTGGTTACCCTGCTTTGGTCCTTAGGACGCATTCGCTTGCTGGAAATTCCATGGCGCGGAGGCGCGATCTTGCTGGTCGTGGAGGGAATCTTTTGGGGATGGGCCTTAGGTCCTATTTTGACCTTTTTGACTCATTTGGCTTCGGGGCAAGTCATGCCCATTGCCGTTGATTGGAGTCAATTTCATGGTCAATTGGCACTCTGTGCAGGGGCCGGCCTTTACGAAGAGCTGCTGTTCCGCTACTTCATGATGAGTGGCATGTACGTGCTTTTTTGCGGATTTTTTAGTACTTTCGCTTCCAGGGAGGCAGCGCGTACTTTTTCGTTTGGCCTAGCCCTATTGCTCTCAAGCTTGGCTTTTTCCTTGGCCCATGCCTTGGGGGATCCTTCTGCGCTGGACGCTGATCCCTTCTTATTTCGCCTAATGGCGGGATTAGTGCTAGGTTTGCTGTTTAGTTGGCGCGGCTTGGCGGTGGTTGCGTACGCTCATGCCACCTACGACGCCCAACTCCTCCTGTTTTAACCATGACTGCCCCAACTCCCCAACGCGTAGTGCTCGCCGTCAGTGGTGCCAGTGGGGCTTGTTATGGCGTGCAAACCCTGCGCATGTTAGTGCAGGCAGGCGTGGAGGTGGATCTGATCTACAGTTCCGCTGCCAAGCGGGTATTGATGGAGGAAATGTCCATTCAACTAGATATGGACCCGCAGGTTTTGCTTCAGCCTGGGCAATCCCAAGCTTGTATCTACATGCATGCCCATGCCGATATCGGCGCTGCTCCGGCATCTGGCTCTGGCTTGGCCGAACTCGTCATCGTGGTGCCATGTTCCTTGAGCACGGTTGCAGGGATCGCCAATGGCTCGGCTAGCAATTTGATTGAACGGGCGGCCCAAGTTGCGTTGAAGGAGGGCAAGAAGTTGGTCGTCGTTCCGCGCGAAACGCCGTTATCGCGGGTGCATTTAGATCACCTCAGCCGACTCGCCTGGGCTGGAGCCACCATCCTGCCAGCAAGCCCTGGTTTTTATCATCGCCCAAAGACTCTAGATGAGTTGGTGTCTCAACTCTGCGCGAAAATTCTCGGCGTTTGTGGCATTCCACAAAACGAAATCGCACCTTGGCAGGGGTCGGAAGAAAGCGCATGAGCCGCTTATCAAAAACCCTCGGCATGATTCGTTTTGAGCACAGCGTATTTGCGCTGCCCTTCGCCATGGCTGGAGCCTGGATTGCCGCTTCAGGCATGCCGCCGATGCTCGACCTTGCTGGCATCGTCGTAGCTGCCGTTGCCGCCCGCTCGGCGGCGATGGCATTTAATCGCATCGTCGATTTGCCTTTTGATGCGCGCAATCCGCGGACCAAAAATCGCGAGTTAGTGACCGGCGAATTAGAGGTTCGCTACGCCATTGGCTTTACCGTTTTTCACTCGGCGTTATTTGTAGCAACCTCGTTTTGGCTGGCACCCATTTGTGGCTGGCTGTCGCTGCCCGTGCTAGTGCTTTTGCTCGGTTATTCGCTGTTGAAGCGGTACACCTTGCTATGCCATTTTGGCCTCGGTTTGGCGTTGGCCTGTGCGCCAGCGGGGGCGTGGTTAGCCATTTCAAAATCCTTTGTACCTGGCTGGGAGGTGCCGCTTTGGATAGGCGTCGGCGTGGTTTTATGGGTCGCTGGTTTTGACCTGCTTTACTCCATCCAGGATTTGGAATTTGACCGTAAGGAAGGATTGCGCTCGGTGCCCAGCAAACTTGGGTCGAGCCGTACCCGAGCACTTTCAGGCCTATGTTTTTTTAGTGCTTGGCTGACCTGGCTAGGAGTGGGCTTGCAGACCTCTCTTGCATGGCCGTATTTTGCAGGCTTAGCTGTCATGGCGGCCTTGCTGATGGTCGAACACTGGCTGGTCCGAGGCAATCGTCTTGAAGCTATCCCAGTGGCATTTTTCCAAGTCAACGCGTGGATCGGCCTGGTTTATTTTGCAGCCCTGGTAGCGGCACTGCATTAGGGCGAAGCTGGCGTTAATCTGGTGCCGTGAGCGCTGTCCGCAAGAAGCCCGTCCGCAAAAAAAAGGCACCTGATCCGGCCACGGTTTGCCGTGAGCTGTGTGAATTGGCTGAAATGGGCAAATTGCCTCAGCAAGTGGTTTTGCTGTCGCCAATCCGTGGCGAAGAAGAGGTTTGGTTTCCCGAACAGATTCTTAATGCCGCCCGTGATTGGGCGCGGCAAAACGATCAGCTCGATTTAATGGAGTGCGACGGCGGGTCGCCAGACTTCTCAGCAGAGGGATTGGAAGCCTTTCTAGCTGCTCCAGGCTTGTTCGGTGGAGATCGAGTGCTGATTTTTTCACGTGCGGCTAAGGCCATTAAAAAGACTCCGCGGTTGGCGTCGGCGATCGCGCAAGCCCGCGGCATGACCTTGATCCTGGTGGAGGCTTGTGGTGCTAAAACCAGCCCTGCTCTTAAGGCACTGACTAGTGCCGACGGGGTCCGCGTCGAACGATTCCGCAAGCTGTACTCGGATCCACCGCCATGGCGTCCGCATGATTTGGACGCCAGCGAAGCCGCCCAGTTTTTGATCGCGCAAGGTCGCGGCCGTGGGATTCGGTTTGACTCTGGGGCGGCTGGCTTGTTGGTGCAAATCGCCGGCGGTCGGCCGATGGAACTTGCCCAAAGTTTGGAGCACTTTTTCCTGTTGGGATTGACTCACATTTCGGCCGAACAGGTGCGCGAAACCGTCGCCCATAGCGCTGAAGGCAGCGCCTTCGAATTTGCCGAAGCATTGCTTGAGGGCGATGCCCGCAAAGCATTTCGCTGCTTGCAGCAATTGCGTGGCCGGGGCCTCAGATCCTGGGACGGAAAACGCATCGCCCCGCGTGATGCATTTTCAATGATGTTGGCGGTACTGGCCAAGCAACGAGCGCAAACGGCGGCGATTTATGCACAGCTCAGCCAGGGGGTGGATTTTGCCAGCGCATGCAAAGCCGCTGGGGTGCCGTCGGCGGGGCCGATCGGGCAGCGCATGCAGACCCGCCTGCAACGGCTGGATCAGGACCACTTGGATCGCATTCTAAACGGTTTGGCTGAAGCCGAAACCAATGTCAAACGGGACGGATGGGCCGATTCGGTTCATGCATTAGAAATGCTGGCCTTTCGCTGCCACAGCCGAAGCCAGCGAGGTTCCGCACGATGAGAAATCACATCCGCCCATTAGACCCTATCGTCATTGACCAAATTGCTGCTGGCGAAGTGGTGGAACGTCCCGCCAGCGTGGTCAAAGAATTGGTTGAAAACTCGATAGATGCAGGTGCCAGTCACATCGAAGTTTTGTTGCAAGAAGGCGGCATACGACGCATTGAGGTGCGTGACGATGGCTTAGGTATTAGTGCCGATGAACTCATCTTGGCGGTGAGTTCGCACGCCACGTCTAAGCTCCGTACTCCTGAAGATCTGGAGGCAGTTGCTTCGTTAGGCTTTCGCGGCGAAGCGTTGGCCTCGATTGCCTCGGTCAGTCGGCTCGAAATTACTTCGCTGACACAGGACCAAGAGGACGCCGCCAGCATCTTGGTTGATTTCGGCAAAGCGGTGGGCCCGCGGGCTGCCGCCGGTGGGCGCGGTACACGCATCGTGGTCGCTGACTTGTTTGCGCAGTTGCCAGCGCGGCTGAAATTTATGAAGCGGCCTGCTACCGAACTTCGCCACTGTTTGAGCTGGGTGGAGCGTTTGGCGCTGGCCCACGTAGGCGTTGGCTTCACCTTGAAACATGATGGTCGTATCTTGCTTGAGGTTGCAGCCAGTGACGATTTAGATGCACGCTGCGGCGCCGTGTATGGCGTCGGTGTGGCTAAAAATATGGTGCAAATCCAACGCCAAAGTGGCCCGATAGTTTTGCACGGCCGAGTCGGCCCGCCGGAATCCGCGCGGCGCAATGCCAGCCGCGTAGACATTTTCCTCAATGGGCGTTGGGTGCGCGATCCGCGTTTATTGAGGGCGGTACGAGAAGGGGTTAAGGAGTTTGTACCACTGGGCCACTATCCGACTCTTTATTTGGCGCTTTCGGTTCCGCCGCACCGGATTGACGTCAATGTCCACCCGCAAAAAACAGAGGTTCGATTCCGCGATGAGCGCTTAGTGATTGGCAGCGTGGTCAAAACCTTGCAACGTGGTTTAGCCACCGCGCCATGGGCTACTCGAGGCGTCGGCGTGGTAGGTAAATATGACGCGCCAAATTCGTCGTCGTTGTCTAGCAACTTAACCAGGCCTGCCTGGCCCGGGCAAGTGCGGGAAAGCCACTATCCACCTGCGGCTGCAAGATCACAGCCAGGTGCCGAGAGTGCCCTGCCATTGCAACGGACTCCCGGTGATACGGTCGGTCAGGTGCTTTCGGTTGCCAATACCTTTTTGGTACGCGAGGTGACTGGTGGTATGGAAATTCTTGATCAACACGCGTTGCATGAGCGGGTCAATTTGGAAGAGCTGCGTCGCGATTTGCGCGCTGGAGTAGTCATGTCACAGCCGTTATTGGTGCCGTCCTTGGTCGACGTCGGTAAGGCTGAATTAGACTTGCTGCTTACCCGCGCCGAAGTTTTTGCCAAGTTGGGTGTAGATTTGGAAGCCTTTGGTGAGCACACCGTGGCAATCCGCGCCATACCCGCACGCCTTACTCGATTGGTACCGGAAAAACTGGTAATGGACTTACTCGAAATCGCGCAAGAACATAAGTCCGCCAGCGTCGATCAGTTGATGGAAGAAAGTTTGCACAGCATGGCCTGCCGCGGCGCGGTGATGGCTGGCGATCACCTAGATCAGGACGGGCTGCGCGGATTGCTGGCGCGTGGTGCCGATTTGCCACAGGATCGAACCTGTGCCCACGGCAGACCGGTACGCGTATTCCTTTCGCTGGAAGACTTAGAAAAAGCTTTCTACCGACGCGTTTGAAGTCGTTGTGGCTCGCGCCAGCGGAAATCCAAGATCTCCATCAATCGCAACGGGCGCTGTAAATCTTCACCTTGGAATTCTTCAATCCAAGCAGGCAATAATCGACCTTCATAAGCAACCCAATCACCGAATGCGTAATGCAGGCGCGGCAGGGCAGGAATGGGGATTTGCTTTGCCGACTTTTCAGTTTCGAGTTGATCACCCTTAGGTAAGCCGGCCTTATCACCTAGGTCACCCTGAGGGGATCCACCCTTTCCATCTTGACCCACACCGGCAGGGGCTTCTACCGCCACTTTCGCCGGTTTGGGCATGGGAGGTTGCAAGCTCAGGCGGGTTGGCAGCTGCGCGTCTTTAGGGATGAATAATTCGAATCCCCATTGCTCTCGACCGCGTTTTAGCTTGCCGCTGATCAGGGTGTGATCGTCGGCGCGGACTAATGCAAGTTCGCTGGCTTTACGCTGCAACCGTTTCAGGTCAAACAACAACAAAAAGTCGTTGCAAAGCACCATGGACTCGTCGATGGCCGCGCGGTCTTGTTCAAATTCATGGCTGTCCAAGGCCAGTAATTGATCGTCGGCGTCGCGCAGCCAAAAGCCGTCGGCATCGAAGCCTTTTTCAATGCGCGTGCCGCTGTTGCTGTCATCAATGACCATGCGCACCGATTCGATTGGTTCGGACAGAAAAAATAGTTGCAGGGCAAATTCATTACCGCCTGAGGGATCAAACAGGCGAATGTCCAAATTGACACCAAAACCGACGACTGCTGGCAGATCTTTTTCCGTCGCCTGGGCCAGGATCAGCTTCTCGAAAAGAGCGACGGCTTGCGGGTCAGAATCGACCTTTTTGGGGGTAGATAGGGGCGTTTGCTGAGCTTGCTGCTGCTCAGTGCCGGCGTTTTTGGGCTCGGTTTGACCTGGTTCTTGCGGGGCAAAAAGCGGGTTTATTAGCGCAATTGAGGCCGTGCCCAGGGCGCAAAATGGCGCCGCAGGCGTGAGGTTGTGAGTGGCGAGGATCAGGAGCCAAGAAAGCATGGTGAATCGTACCTTGAACTGGCCTAGCATACGGGCGGGATGAGATTTCTGCAGACCGTTCCTTTGCAGCATGAACTGGCGCCTGGCGCCGATCTGCTGCTTCTCGCCGAGCCTCGATTTAAGCGAGGTTTGGTTCAAATTCACATCGATCGGCCTTTGGACGATTTGTCGCCTGCTCGCACCTTGTTAGCTCAAGTGTTGCAGCAGGGCACGCAAAATTTTCCGTCGCGGATGGCGACGGCGCGACGGTTGGAAGAACTGTTCGGAGCAAATTTTCAGTTTGGTGGGCAGCGGGCGGCCGAAACCCACTCCATGACCATGTCATTGGGATGGGTGGGCGAACGTTTTTTGCCAGCCGGCACAACAGTCATGCCGGCCTTGGTCCAACTTGCCCATGAAATTTTGAGCAAACCCAAGCGCGGTGGCGACGGCGCTGCTTTTGACCACGAAATTGTGGAGCGCGAACGCGCCCAATTGATTCGTCAAATCGAATCCCTTGTCGATGATCGATCCTCCTACGCGCAACAGCAATTTTTGAAAGCCATGTGTGTGGGTGAGCCTTTTGGCCGCCCGACTTGGGGCAGTTTGCAAAAGGTGAAAGATCTGACCGTGGAACAGTTGGAAGAAGCACGTTTGGATTTGCTTCAAAACGCCCGCCTGCGCATCGTGGCCGTAGGCCCAATTGATGAGCAACAGGTCATCGATAACTTTGCCCAGTGGTTTGAAGGCGCTGACGCCTGGTCAACCGAAACACGTCAGGAGATCGATTGGCCGCAGCCGGTTCAGCCTAATGAATTGCGCCAGCAGATCGAGGAAATTGATGTCGACCAAGCGCGCTTTCATTTTGGATTCCGAACTCCACAGTATCGCGATCCTCAAGAACTCGAGGCTGCGATCCTGGCTTGTCAGGTGCTAGGCGGCGGTGTGCACGGCCGTTTGTTCCGCATCATTCGAGAGGAACGATCATTGGCTTATGGAATCTAATCGGGGATGTATACCGTCAAAGGCATGATGACGGTGTCGGCTGGCATCGACGCCGCCGCCTTTGATGAAGTGCGGGACGAGGTGCAAAAACAGGCGTGGTTGTTGGCAAACGACGGGCCGACCGAGGAAGAAATGAGCCTAGCCAAAGTAGGCATTTTGAATGGCATGCGCTCAATTGGTGACGCTGCCGGGTCGATGTCCACTTTTTACGGCCGCGAACATCGCTTGGGCTTGCAGCGCACGCCCGCACAACGCGCCGAAATGATTAAAAAAGTAAGTGCCGACGCGGTCCGAAATGCCGCCGCCAGGTGGCAGGAGGATCTGTGCTATTTGCTGCGTTCACCGCAACTTGCTGAAACAGCAGCCGGAGATTCCCGAATGATTGAGGGACAAAAATGAAAATTGTAAAGCAGCTGGAAGACCAGCGCGCGGATGAATGCGTGCAAGTCGCGGAAGCGGCCAATGGGATGACCATTGCATTGAGCCAAAAACCGGGTTTTTCGACGTCGGCGGCTTATATTGGGCTGCGCTTTGGCAGTACCGATACCTGTTTTGAAACCAGTGATGGAAAGCAGGTACAGGTGCCAGATGGCAGCGCCCATTTCCTCGAGCATAAGTTGTTTGAAGGCCGTGAAGAAAAGGTTTTTGATCGCTTTGGCAAGCTCGGCGCGAACTTCAATGGCGGCACTGGTTTTCGATCCACTAGCTATTATTTTGTGACTTCTGATCGCTTTGAAGAAGGCTTAGAGGTTCTGCTCGATTTTGTGCAAGACCCGCTCATTACCGAAGAGCGGGTGGAAAAAGAAAAGGGCATTATTGAGCAAGAGGTGCGCATGTACCAAGACGAACCTAGCTATCGCGGTTTGTTTTTGCTGCATCATGCTCTTTACCATCAACATCCGATTCGGGTAACGCCGGGTGGCGCGGTTTCGGAGGTGCAACGTACAACGGCGCAAGATTTGCAAGCCTGTTATGACGCCTTTTATCGACCGCAAAATATGGTCCTTAGTTTGGCCGGAGATTTTGACCTCGAGCAAACCTTGCAAAAAGTGGACAGCCTGATGCTGCCCGCTAACCCGGGCGTCACCAAAAAGATCTATCCCCAGGAAGAGGGTCAACCAGCGGCGGATTGGTTGGAGGAAGAGTTCAACGTGAGCCGACCGCATGTTTGGATCGGTTGGCGCGATGCTCAGGGCGTTGGCCTTGGACCAGCTCTGTTAGAGCGGTGGCTATTAAGCTCGTTGGCCATCGACTTAGTTTTGGACCACTCCAGTACTTATCACGAAGATCTGTACCAACGCAAAGTTGTTGACGACAGTTTGTCCGCACATTTTTCGTGCGATTCGGATTGGGGCTATGCCTGCGTGCAAGGCGTCAGTGACAAACCGCGGGAGTTTGTTTGCGGGGTGCGCGAAGCCATTGCGAGATTCTGCCAGGACGGGCCAAGCGTGGAAGATTTTGAACGCGTGCGTAGCGCTAGCTGGGGTTCCGTTATCAGTGGCATTCAAACGCCGGCCGCACTAGCCGGTTCGGTTTTGAATTCCATGCTGCAGCAGTATTCGCCGTTTGGCATTTTGGACGCACTGCAAAATGTGACTTTGGAACAAGTCGCCGAACGTGGACGCCAACTTTTTGATCCTGCACAGTCTTCGGTAGCCATCATTAAACCCCAATCGTGACCCGATACTTTTTGCTCGGCCCGACAGCATCCGGCAAAACTGCAATTGCCCTGGAGGTCGCCCCGGCATTGAACTCAGAAATTTTATCGATGGATTCGATGCTTGTTTATCAGCAAATGGATTTGGGTACGGCAAAGCCCAACGCGCAGGAATTGGCTGAGGTGCCGCATCACCTAATTGATATGGTGCCGCCGCAAGAAGATTTTTCGGTAGCGCGCTGGCTACAAAGCGCAGAGCAAACAGAGAATGAATTAAATCAGCGCGGCAAAAATGCGTTGTACGTCGGCGGCACGAATTTGTACCTAAAGGCGCTGACGGCCGGATTGTTGCAGGTGCCCGACTGCGAGCCAGAAATACGCCAACAGGTACGTCGCGAATGGGATGCCGAGGGCGGAGCGGAAGCGCTGGTGCGGGAATTGCAACAGGTGGATCCACAATTATTGCAAAAAGTGCACCCCAATGATGCCCAACGTTTGCTGCGCGGAATCGAAGTCTATAGGAGCACTGGTCGCTCCCTCACCGATTGGCAAAGCCAGTGGCACGGCCAGGATCAGATCAATGAACCTGCGGTGGCGTTAAACTGGCCCCGTGAGGTCCTGCGGGAGCGAGTCGCAATTCGTTTTGAGCAAATGCTTCAACTAGGCTTTTTGGACGAAATTCAAAGCATCCAAGCTACTGGTGGCTTTGGTCGCACAGCCGCCAAAGCCCTCGGGTATAGACAAATGCTCGATCACCTAAATGGCAGCTCCACATTGGAGGCTGCCCAACAAAGCGCAATCACTTTGACCAGGACTTACATCCGACGTCAAATGACTTGGCTGCGCTCCTTCCCAGATTTGCAGTGGGTACAAATGACGAACGATGAAAACCCTCGCTCGACGACAGACGTCGCGGCCGAGGTGATTCGTTGTTTGACGCAAGCTACTTGCGCTGCACCTGAAACCAATTCCGTGGAAACTAGCCATGACTGACCCCTCTGATTTTCCTGACCCTTCTGGTGGCTCGCGCCCGCCGCGTCCACCTCGACCTCCGCGTCGGCCGCGGCCACCTGGTGGCGGTGGTGGACCGGACTTTCAAATGCCGCAGATGCCCAAAATGCCTAAATTGCCACGCAAGCTGATTGGCTTCTTAGGTGGCCTTGCGCTGCTGCTCATCATTGGAGTGGGAGCCGTCGTTTCAGGCCGCGCTGGCATCGTTGAGATCTCCGACACCGAGGTTGCCGTCATCGTGAATTACGTGACTGGCAACTCAGAGGTGGTGAATCGGCCAGGTTATAGGATCTTCCTACCATTCCTAGAACAGGCTTTTATCTTTGATAAATCACCGCAAGAATTCAAGATGAGTGGCGATCGCGATATTGATGACAATCATGTCCGTAAACTTACTGTTCGAGCGAAAGATGGCTCCAACTTTTGGTTTGAGGATATGACAATTCAATACCGTCTAATCCCTTCAGCGTCCAACTTGGTTTTGAATGATTCAGGCAGTAGCGACGCCTTTAAGCAAAACTGGGTACGAACTTTTGCTCGTTCCATCTTGCGCGATGAATTCGGCAAATTCTCCTCGGAAGAAGTGGCCGACCAATCCAATTACACTGAAGCGACAACCCGCGCCAAGCAACGCTTGAACGAAGACTTGTTGAAACATGGTGTAACGATTAACGAAATCATTACCCCGAAGCCAAAGTTTGAAGAGCGTTACGAAACTTCCATTGCCGACCGCAAGGCAGCAAACCAAGAAGTTGAAAAACTGAAAGAAAATGCAATTCGTCTTATTCGCGCCCGCGAAAGACGTCTTGCTGACATTGAAAGAGATAAAGCAACAGAATACGAGCTGCTTCTGGGTGACTTGGAAGCTTTAAAAATTGGCGCCGAACGTGATGCGGTGCAAATTCGAAAATCTGCGGAGGCCTCGCGAATTTCAGTTTCTGCTAAAGGTAAAGCGACTGAAGCTAAATTGCTGCAGGAAGCGGAAGGACTAGTCGCAAAAGCGCAAAAAGAAGCCGAGGGCCTGACTGCTAAGGTATTGGCTTTGGCGGCTAGGGGCGATGTGCTTGTTCGTGAAGCTCTCGCGGAGAAATTTGCGCGGATTCAATTTGAAATTGTTCCCTATCGCCGAGATCCGGCACCCATTCGCATCGAGC